>CP015195.1:1653175-1983810 GCA_012221805.1 Pasteurellaceae bacterium RH1A
TAAATTAAATAATCACCCCATACGAGCCGTATGGGGTTTCTCAAATTAAGCCGTTCCACGGCTTAGAGCCACAGCGTGGCTCAAGTAAGTAGCCTAGCACGGCTCGTGCTAGGTGTTTATATTTTATTTCTTCAACAACTCCAAAAAGAAGCGTCTTTCAAAGGGATCCAGGGTCACGCCCTTCATATCCTTATGCGAAGCCACATTCTGCTGGTAGTAAACCACCGGAATAATCGGCAGTTCATCATGAATAATCTGGCTGACGGTCTGTTTGAGGGCCTTGGCCTTTTGTGGATCACGCTCGGTTTCCAGGGCCTGGAGGCTGGCCTCAAGGGTGCTATTTTGCCAGTTCATCACACCCCAGTCACTGCCCGCTTTGCCAAATTCCTGCACGATAACGCCCAGCGGATCTAAGGTCTTGCCATAGTTGAGGGCATAGAGAGCGATTTCCAATGAGCCGTCTTGGTGGCCGGCCGGGATTTCGCTGAAGTTACCCACGGCCACATTCACATCAATCCCCAACTTCTTCCATTGGGCCTGTAAGATGGTGGCCACAATCGGCAATTCTGGCCGATCTGGGTAGGTTTTGAGGGTGAAGCTGACCGGCTTGCCTTCCTTGAGCAGGTTGCCCTTGTCATCATACTGATAGCCCAAAGCGGTCAGATTTTGCTTAATTTTTGCAAGTTCCACCGCTTCATCCTTATCGGCAATCCGCCAGTCGGCAAAGGCCTTTGGCAGGATCTGTTCAGCGACCCCATCTTCAATTTTCAAGACCTTCTCGGCAATGGCCTTGCGGTCAATAGCCTGGCTGAGGGCTTGGCGGAAGGCGACATCGCTAAAAATGGGGTTGGCTACGTTCATTTTTAGCTGAATAGTGCGGGCAATGGATCCGCTGGTGAGATTGATATTCGGGTCACGTTTGAGGCGGGCCACGCTGGCAGTATCCAAGTTAAAGACCAGGGCAGACGGCTCACTTTGTGCCATAAGCATACGGGTTTCGCTGCGGCTGCTGGCCAAATAATTGGCCTGGGCCACTTGTGGTTTGTCGCCCCAGTAGGCCTCAAAGCGTTCGGCCTCAATTTTTTGCGGTGCCTGGATTTTGGTAGGCTTAAAGGCACCTGTACCAATCACTTCCACCACTTCGCCCTGGGCATTGTAGGCTTCTTGGGCCAAGATGATGGTTGAATAATGGGTTAGGAAGGCCGGGAAGGGCACGAAGGGCTTGGTCAGGCTGATTTCAAGCTGCTTATCGTTAAGGGCCTTGATGTCCTTCACAAAGGCCTTTTGCAGAATACTAGGCTGGGCCAATGCAAGTTTTAGGCTCTTTTCCACCGCTTGTGCAGTCAAGGCTTTGCCATTGTGGAAGACCACATTAGGACGGAGATTGAAGGTCCAAACGGAAGCATCTTCATTACTGCTCCAGCTTTCGGCCAAGCCACCGATAAGCTCACCCTTATCATTGGCTTCAACCAAGGTTTCAACCAGGTTCATGCGTTGAAAAATCACGCCAGATTGATTGGGGCTAAGGCTATTTAGTTCCCAAGGGGCAATCACCGTGGCAAGGGGAATTGAAGTAGGCTCTTGGGCTTGGGCCAGGCCACCAAAGAGAAACTGGCTGGCAACCAGGGCTGAAAGCAGGATTTTTTTCATGTCATTTCCTTAAAAGTTATATGGATTTATAAAGCTGGGCTATTCTGCCATAATTTCCTTAAAAAAATAGAGGGTTTAGTTTGTTTGTTTAAATTATCAGCAAGAAAGACACTATTTATACATTCTCTCCAAAAATTTGAGAACTAGATCATATTTTCGCAAAAATGTACAAGAGTCTTTACAGACTTAGGCTTAAAATAGGTAAGTATTTAACATTTACTTAACATAGGAGCTTATATGGCAAACCGTTCTGAACAGCTGATTTCTCAAACCCAACAATATGGAGCGAACAACTACCTGCCCCTGCCCATTGTGATTAGCAAGGCCCAGGGCATTTGGGTGGAAGACCCCGAGGGAAATCGCTATTTGGATATGTTGAGCGCCTATTCAGCCGTAAACCAAGGCCACTGCCACCCTAAAATTGTGCAGGCTTTGAAAGATCAGGCCGACCGTGTCACCCTCACCTCCCGTGCCTTTCATAATGATCAGCTTGGCCCTTGGTATGAAAAAATCTGCCAGCTCACCAAGAAAGAGATGGCCCTGCCAATGAATACCGGGGCAGAGGCTGTGGAAACCGCCATCAAGGCCGCCCGCCGTTGGGGCTATGAGGTCAAGGGTATTGCAGAAAATCAGGCCGAAATTATCGCCTGCCAAGGTAACTTCCACGGCCGCACCATGGCTGCGGTTTCCCTTTCTTCCGACCCAGACTACAAGCGGGGCTTCGGCCCAATGTTGGGCGGGATTAAGCTGGTGGACTATGGCGATTTAGAGGCCTTGGAAGCAGCCATCACGCCAAACACAGCGGCCTTCTTGGTCGAGCCAATTCAGGGCGAGGCGGGGATCATTATTCCACCAGCAGGCTATCTCAAGGCCGCCTACGAGCTTTGCAAGGTCAACAATGTCCTCTTTATTGCTGATGAAATCCAGGCTGGCCTAGGCCGTACAGGCAAGCTCTTTGCCACAGACTGGGAGGGCTTTGAGCCTGATATGTATATCCTGGGCAAGGCCTTGGGCGGCGGGGTTTTCCCTATCTCTTGTGTGGTGGCCAATCGGGATGTTTTAGGCGTCTTTAACCCAGGCTCCCACGGCTCCACCTTTGGTGGCAACCCACTGGCCTGTGCCGTTTCTCTGGCAGCTTTGGATGTGCTTTTAGAAGAAAAACTGACTGAGCGTTCACAAGAACTCGGCGACTATTTCCTGGCAGAACTGAAGAAAATCCAAGACCCACGCATTAAAGAAGTGCGGGGACGAGGCCTCTTTATCGGCCTGGAACTGCACGAACAAGCCCGCCCTTACTGCGAAGCCTTGAAAACCAAGGGTTTGCTCTGTAAGGAAACCCACGGCACGGTTATTCGCTTTGCTCCTCCACTCATTATTGAGAAAGCAGATTTAGACTGGGCCTTGGAGCGGATTCGTGAGGTTTTTTAAGAGATAAACATAGGCGGAAAAACTTATGGTTCGACAAGCTCACCAACTGTCTTTCCGCCTTGCCACTTCGCAAATCATAAAAAAACCTGTTAAATCTTCATTTAACAGGCTTTAGCTTTATTCTTGCTCTTGATTTAAGGTTTTCAGGCTCTCATCTGTACGGCGGGCCTCGCCTTTTTGTTTTTGCTTGTTGAGCTGGGTTTCTAGCTTAACTTCCACATCGTTAATGGCCTTGTAGAGGTCATCATCTTGGCTCTTAGCAAATAAATCCCCAAGCGGGGTGCCGATGGAGGCCTCAACCTCATAGCCATTTGGCAACTTGTGGATCATAAAATGCGGGTTAATAAGCTGTACTTTCCATTTATCCAATTTGGCCAAGCGATCCTCAATATGGGCACGGATGGCAGGGGTAACGTCCATTTGTTTGCTTGAAATGTTAATTGTCATTGCATTTTCCTCTTTGCTAATGGCCAAGGCGGCCGTTAATGGATAGGTTCAACATAAAGGGCTTTGAACGAAATTTCAAGGCATCAGGCCCAAGAAATTGCAAAATTTTGATCTACTTAACACTTTTTCTGATTAGTTGGTATAATCTTGCACATTCGCCCTTTTCATCTTGATACTATGTCTGACAAGCAAAAATACCCTCCGTTCAATAAGGCTTTTTTACAGCCCAAATATTGGCCGCTATGGCTAGGCCTTGGGCTATTTCGCCTGATCTTGCTCCTGCCCTACCCTGTCCTACGGCAAATCGGCCTAGGCCTGGGCAAGCTCTTCGCTCGCCTTTCCCTGGGCAAACGCCGCATGGCCATTGCCAGACGCAACCTTGAACTCTGCTTCCCCCACTACTCTGCCGCCCAAATTGAGGCCCTCTTGAATGAAAACGTAAAATCGGTCGGCATGGCCATTATTGAAACGGGTATGGCCTGGTTTTGGTCGGATCAACGCATTCTTAAATGGTCTAAGATTGAGGGCCTAGAACACCTCAAACAGCCGCAAGATGTGGGCATTATTTTTGTTGGTGTACATTTTTTAACGCTTGAGCTGGGGGCAAGAATTGTCGGCCTCCATCATCAGGGCATTGGGGTTTATCGGCCCAACGACAACCCACTTTTAGACTATATTCAGTTTAAGGGCCGGGTTCGCTCCAATAAGGCCATGTTAGACCGCCGAGATTTGCGGGGCATGATCAAGGCCCTGCGTCAGGGCGAAACCATCTGGTATGCGCCAGACCACGACTACGGCCGTAAGAACAGCGTCTTCGTGCCTTTTTTTGCCGTGCCAGACACGGCCACCACCACAGGCTCTTATATGCTGCGCCGCTCTGCCCCTAAGAGCATTGTCGTGCCCTTTAGCCCAATTCGCAATGAAGATGGCTCAGGCTATACGGTCAAAATCAGCCCTGCGGTGGATTTCAGCGCCTGTGAAAATGAGCTGGATACAGCTATCTTGATGAACAAGGTGGTGGAAGCAGAAATCCTCAAGGCACCCAGCCAATATATGTGGCTTCACCGCCGTTTTAAAACACGGCCGAATGAGGAAGATAGAAGTCTTTATAGCTAAAATATTGTAGGGGCAAATCACATTTGCCCCTACACAGTTCCATAGCACAAGCGGTCAATTCCGTCCTCTTTTTTGCAAATTTTGATCTGAAATAGACCGCTTGTAGATGAAGGCTATTTCAAAAACAGTGCTGCCGCCCCTCTTGTGCCACCCGCATCACCATAGATGGCCTTTTTAATCACAGGCACCTTGGCCGAACGCATTAAACGGGCTGGCAGGGCTTTTGGTAGGGCTTCGTAGAGGTGGTCGAAGTTGGAGAGGCCGCCGCCGAGCACGATCATTTCAGGGTCTAAGATGGTAATCAGGTTGCCCACGCTGATGGCCAAGAGTTCTACATATTTTTCAACAAAGGCTACCGCTTGGGGCTGGTTGGCGTAGAAGTTTTGGATAATGGTTTTGGCGTCTAAGGCCTCGCCTACTAAGTCCTTATAGAGTTTTTCAAAGCCACGGCCTGAAAGGTAGGTGTCTAGGCAGGCTTGGTTGCCGCAGCCGCAGTCGTAAATGGGTGCGTCCGCTCCGCCCAATAATTGCAGGGCGTGGTAGTTGAGTTGGGTATGGCCCACTTCGCCTGCCATGCCGATCTTGCCTGAGTGAATCTTGCCATCAAAGACCAAACCACCGCCAAAGCCCGTGCCTAAGATCAGGCCTAAGACCGATTTGTACTGCTGGTTGTTTTCATCCCAGGCTTCAGACAGGGCAAAGCAGTTGGCGTCATTCTCGCCCCGCACTTCACGGCCTAAGCGTTGGCTCAAATCTTTAAGAATAGGTTGGTTGTCGGCCACTCGAATGTTGGCGATTTCGGCCAGGCCTGTTTCACGGTTTACAAAGCCTGGAAAGCCCAAGCCCACTGTGCCCTGGGTGTTGAACTTGCTGTCTGCCGTACGCACCAGGTTTTCCACCGTATAGAGCCAATCTTCATAACTGGTTTGTGGGGTTGGTACCCGTTCGCTATACAATTTTTCTAATTTTTCGTTAAACACCGCCAATTCAATCTTGGTGCCACCAATATCTAAACCATAATGAAATGCCATATTAGCCTCGCTTGTTGAAGAATGTGAAGGTTTCTAGAAAAGGGATTGTCCGCAGGAAGATAAAGAGGTGGAGAGCCCACGCAATCAAGCTGCTGACAAAAAGATCGATGGGATAGTGCATCCCCAAATAAACACGGCTGGCCAGAATGCCTGCTGCCCAGAGGGTCATAAAGCCCAATGTCAGACGCACGCCCAGCTCATTTAGACCATGTAAAAAGCCGGCAAAAATCATAAGCCAAGAGGCCGCAAAAATGGTATGGCCTGAAGGGAAGGAATAGCCCAGCTCGCCTGCCTGATGTTGGGCCACCCAGTGTTCATCTTCAATCTTAGCTGAATTGAGGGTCACTTCTGCCTGCTGGTCTTCTGTTAATTTGTAAAAATCGGTCGTTTTCAAGCCGCTTGTTTGCTCAAGCTGCACCACAAAAGGGCGGGGTTCTTGGAAAATCTGCTTCATGCCCTCTTTAATGGCCTGAGTGCCCAGCTGTGAAAAAAAGCAAACCGCCAGCACCAAACGCCAGTTGTAGCGACCCTTGGTAAAGTGCAAAAGCCAATAGGCCAGCAGCACGCAGGTCATAAAGGCGAAGGGAACGGAGCCGGTGTCCGTCCAGGTCAGCACCAAAAAGGTCAGGCCCAGTTGGCCAATCATGTGGCTCATTTGCCATTGGTAGTCCAGCGCCCAAGCGGTTAAAGGCACCAGCAGCATAAAAAAGGTGTAAAAAGAAAGTTTATTTAGCATAGTGATATTAAAAGACCGCTTGTGGCCTACAAGCGGTCGATTTGGGTTGAAATTTTACAATTAAATGGCCTTGGTGGCTCTTGGTAGCGAAATTTTCTTCTCTTCGCTTGGGCGATAAAGCACCAAAACGTGGCCGATGGTTTGCACAGCGGCTGACTTGGTTTCCCGCACGATGGCATCAATAATCAGCTGCTTGGTTTCACGGTCGGCACCGGCGATTTTGACCTTGATGAGCTCATGGTGCTCTAACGCATTGTCGATTTCAGCTAAAACGCCTTCAGTCAGGCCATTGCCGCCCAGCATCACGACAGGGCTAAGGTGGTGGGCCAGGCCTTTTAAATATTGTTTTTGTTTGGTTGTTAATGTAATGGACATTGAATTGCCTTTGGGTTGATAAAAATTAGTGGAAATTTAGCATAAATTGAGGCAAAAGTCAGGTTCATTTTTGTGTCAAATTAGGCTAGAATACTTTCCCCGAAAGCAGCAACCGTTTGCTTATCACCAAATTCCTTTCTTCTCACTCAAATAGGTAACAATAAGATGTCAAACACGATTTTAGAAGCCCTTCCCCTCGGTCAAAAAGTGGGTATCGCCTTTTCAGGTGGCCTAGACACCTCCGCAGCCCTGCTTTGGATGCGTCAAAAAGGGGCAGTGCCTTATGCCTACACCGCCAATTTAGGCCAACCAGATGAAGATGATTATAATGCCATTCCTAAAAAAGCCTTGGAATACGGGGCGGAAAATGCTCGCCTAATCGACTGCCGCACCCAGCTAGCCCACGAGGGCATTGCTGCCATTCAGTGTGGTGCCTTCCATATTTCAACCGGTGGTATGCCTTATTTCAACACCACACCACTAGGCCGTGCCGTAACAGGCACCATGTTAGTGGCTGCCATGAAGGAAGATGATGTAAACATCTGGGGTGACGGCTCCACCTTTAAGGGCAACGACATTGAGCGTTTCTATCGCTATGGCCTCTTAACCAACCCAAATCTTAAAATCTACAAACCTTGGTTAGACCAAAATTTCATTGATGAACTAGGTGGCCGCCATGAAATGTCTGAATTTCTGATTGCCAATGGCTTCAACTACAAGATGTCGGTAGAAAAGGCCTACTCAACCGACTCCAATATGCTGGGTGCCACCCACGAAGCCAAGGACTTAGAGCTTCTCAGCACTGGCATTAAGATTGTAAAACCAATTATGGGCGTGGCCTTCTGGGATGAATCGGTTGAAATCAAGCCTGAAACCGTGGTGGTGCGTTTTGAAGAAGGCGTGCCTGTTGCCCTAAACGGCCAACGTTTTGACGACCCAGTTGAGCTGATTTTAGAAGCCAACCGCATTGGTGGCCGCCACGGCTTGGGCATGACCGACCAGATCGAAAACCGCATTATCGAAGCCAAATCCCGTGGTATCTACGAAGCCCCGGGCATGGCCCTGCTCCATATTGCTTATGAGCGTTTGGTAACCGGTATCCACAATGAAGACACCATCGAACAATACCGCATTAACGGCTTACGTTTAGGCCGCTTGCTCTATCAAGGCCGCTGGTTCGATCCGCAAGCCCTCATGTTGCGTGAAACCGCCCAACGCTGGGTAGCCCGTGCCATTACCGGTGAAGTCACCCTTGAGCTTCGCCGTGGTAACGACTACTCCATCCTCAACACCGAATCACCGAACCTGACCTACGAGCCAGAGCGTTTGAGCATGGAAAAAGTGGAAGATGCACCGTTTACCCAACAAGACCGTATCGGCCAATTAACCATGCGTAACTTGGACATCGTGGACACCCGTGGCAAGTTGGGCATTTACACCCAAACGGGCTTGATTTCGGCTCAAAATGGCGTAGTGCCGCAGTTGGAGCAGAAGTAATTTACTTGCTTAAACATGATGATGGCGCCAGCGTCCACGCTGGTGCCTCATGTAAATTGATTTGGCACCAGCGTGGACGCTGGCGCCATCTTTAGGGGATCAAGCATCAATAAATTATAAAATTTTTTGAAAAAATCAAATTTTTTGTAGTTTTTTGCCTCATACCCTCTATTTGGAATTTATTTTATCTGCTTAAACGTGTATCCTAAGCAGGTTTTCGTATTTGTTAAAATACGGTTAAATCACAACCATTGTTCTACATTTATATAAGGTTTCAACTATGTCTAAAAATGTACTTATCCTTAACTGCGGTAGCTCTTCTTTAAAATTTGCTATCTTAGACGCCGAAAATGGCGATGAAAAATTATCTGGCTTGGCAGAAGCCTTTAACCTTCCTGATGCCCGCATCAAATGGAAGTTAAACGGCGAGAAAGGCAGCGCAGATTTAGGTAATGGTGCAGCCCATAGCGAAGCCTTAACCTTTATTTCTGAAAAACTCTTACCACAGGAACTCAAAGACAGCATCGGCGCCATCGGCCACCGTATCGTACACGGCGGCGAGAAGTTCACTCAATCTGTAGTGATCAACGATGATGTTTTAAAAGGCATTGAAGAAGCGGTTCAATTCGCCCCTCTTCACAACCCAGCCCACTTAATCGGTATTGCGGAAGCCTTCAAAATCTTCCCACACTTAAAAGAGAAAAACGTAGCCGTATTCGACACAGCCTTCCACCAAACCATGCCTGAAGAAGCCTACCTCTATGCGCTTCCATACAGCCTCTACCGTGACCACGGTGTACGCCGCTACGGCGCCCACGGCACCAGCCACCTCTTTATCACCCAACAAGTGGCCGAGCGTGTTGGCAAGCCAGTGGATCAAGTAAACGCCATTATCTGCCACTTGGGTAACGGTGCTTCTGTATCTCTTGTTCGCAAGGGTAAATCTGTGGACACCTCAATGGGCTTAACCCCATTAGAAGGCTTGGTGATGGGTACTCGTTGTGGTGATATCGACCCAGCTATCATCTTCTATATGCACGACAACCTCGGTATGTCTGTAGATGAAATCAACACCACCCTAACCAAAAAATCAGGCTTGTTAGGCTTAACCGAAACCTCTAACGACTGCCGCTTCTCTGAAGATAACTACGACAAACTTCCAGAAGCCAAACGTGCCTTAGACGTGTTCTGCTACCGTTTAGCCAAATACATCGGTGCCTACATGGCTGCCCTTGGCGAACCAACCTTAGATGCCATTGCTTTCACAGGCGGTATCGGTGAGAACGCCGGCCCAGTGCGCGCCCTCACCCTCAACCACTTAAAACTCTTCGGCATTAAAGTGGACAACGAGCGCAATATGGCGGCTCGCTTTGGTAACGAAGGCGTGATCACAGCCGATGATTCTGCCTACCAAGCTATGGTTATCCCAACCAATGAAGAATTAGTCATTGCCCAAGATACCGCAGCCTTATTATTGAAATAATTGATTTGAAAAGCTGTTGGAGACAACAGCTTTTTTGCTTTTACCCCCCTCAGCCTTCGGCAGCTCCCCCCGTAAACAGGTGGAGCGAAGAAAGCATGCGGGTAAAAAAATTAAAAATTTTGCAAAAATAGGAAACCAAAATGTCTAGAACCATTATCCTGATCCCAACCAGCACAGGCGTTGGGCTGACCAGTGTAAGCCTGGGCCTTGTTCATGCCCTTGAACAAAAAGGTGCCAAAGTGGGCTTCTTAAAACCCATTGCTCAACCTGTGAGCGGCGAAGATACTCTTGACCGTTCAACCTCCATCATTCGTGCCGCCCAAACCACCGAAGTAGGTGAGCCATTTATGTTGAGTGCGGCAGAAGCCCTGATTGGCCAAAACCAAACTGATGTGCTGCTCGAAAAAATCGTAGAACGCCATCAACAGCTTTCTAAAAACAACGAAATCGTGGTGGTAGAAGGCTTGATCCCAACCCGTAAAAACTCTTACGCCAACAGCGTAAACTACGAAATTGCCCAAGCCCTTGATGCGGAAATCGTCCTTGTTGCAGCGCCAGGCTCTGACAAACCTGCTCAGTTAAAAGAGCGTGTCGAAGCCGCTGCCTCTGAATTTGGCGGCCGTAGCAACCCTAACCTATTAGGTGTGGTCATCAACAAATTCAACGCCCCTGTGGATGAGTCTGGCAGAACCCGTCCAGACCTAACCGAAATCTTCGACTCCTTCCAACACTCGGTAAACAACGTGGCGGAAGTGGAAGGCTTATTTGCAAAAAGCCCGATTAAACTCCTCGCTTGTATCTCTTGGAAGGCCGAGCTTATCGCCACCCGTGCGGTGGACGTGGCCAAGCACTTGGGTGCGGCCATCATCAATGAGGGTGAACTCCACAAACGCCGTATCCGTGGTGTGACCTTCTGTGCCAGAAGCCTGCCGCACATGGTTGATCACTTCAAGGCAGGTAGCCTGCTTGTGACCTCTGCCGACCGCCCAGAAGTGTTAGTTGCTGCTTCCCTTGCGGTGATGAACGGAGTGGAAATTGGTGCCGTACTCTTAACAGGTGGTTACAAAATCGACAGTCAAATTGGCAAACTTTGCCAACAGGCCTTTGAAAGTGGCTTGCCAATCTTCCGTGTGGAAGGCAACACCTGGCAAACCGCGTTAAGCCTACAAAGCTTCAGCCTAGAAGTGCCAATTGACGATAAAGAACGTATCGCCAACATCAAGCACTATATGTCTGAACAATTCGCAGGCGGCTTTATTGCCGACATCACCAATGGTGCAGTGCGTGCAAGACGCTTATCACCAGCGGCCTTCCGTTATCAATTAACCGAATACGCCCGTGACGCCAAAAAACGCATTGTGTTGCCTGAAGGTGACGAGCCTCGTACCATCAAGGCCGCTGCCCTTTGTGCCGAACGTGGCATTGCCGAATGTATCTTGCTTGCCCCTGAAAATGATGTCCGCCGTGTGGCTGAAGCCCAGGGCGTGAACCTTGAGAAATACCTGGGCAAGGGCATTCAAATTATCGACCCGGCCAGCGTGCGTGATGGCTATGTTGATCGCCTAGTTGAATTGCGTAAAAACAAGGGCATGACCGAGGTTGTGGCTCGTGAGCAACTCTTAGACACCGTAGTGCTTGGTACAATGATGTTAGAAGCCAACGAAGTGGACGGTTTGGTATCCGGTGCAGTTCACACCACAGCCAACACCATTCGCCCACCAATGCAGATCATCAAAACAGCGCCAGGCAGCTCGATTGTTTCATCAATCTTCTTTATGCTTCTGCCAGATCAAGTGCTTGTCTATGGTGACTGTGCGGTAAACCCAGATCCAAATGCTGAACAATTAGCTGAAATCGCCATCCAATCGGCCGATTCTGCCAAGGCCTTTGGTATCGACCCACGTGTGGCCATGATTTCTTACTCAACCGGTACATCAGGTTCTGGTGCAGACGTAGAAAAAGTTAAAGAAGCCACCCGCATTGCCAAGGAAAAACGCCCAGACCTCATCATTGACGGCCCATTACAATATGATGCCGCTATTATGGAAGACGTGGCCCGCTCCAAAGCTCCAGACTCCCCAGTGGCAGGTAAGGCAACTGTCTTTATCTTCCCAGATCTGAACACAGGTAACACCACCTACAAGGCGGTACAACGTTCAGCCGACCTGGTTTCTATCGGCCCAATGCTACAAGGTATGCGTAAGCCAGTGAACGATCTTTCTCGTGGTGCCTTAGTGGACGACATTGTTTACACCATCGCATTAACCGCTATTCAAGCGACACAAGAGTAAGGCGATAAGCAAATGAAAAGCCCCTGAAAGTTAGATTTCAGGGGCTTTTTGTTGGCTAGGGGCTGTTGATAATTCGGAAAAATTTGCGATTGTCGTGATCTTTGATGAACTAGAGATGTAATTCCCCTCTTTAGCAAAGAGGGGTTAGGGGAGATTTGGCAGGAGTGATAACGGAGTGAGGGAATGATTAGTCAGAAATTATCTTGTTTGTTTTATCTCCGAAAATAGCCCTCTCGTTGCTCTTTCTTCTGCCAAATCTCCCCCTGCCCCTCTTTACTAAAGAGGGGAGTGAATTACATCCCCATACTCCCCAAACCCAACATCAACATAAACAAGGCCGTTTCTACCTGTTCTTGAGGAATATCTGTGCCGTTGAGTTTGACATTGCCCTTATCTACTTCCAACTTGACTGCAATCCCCTTGTCCGTACTGACTGCAAAACCACCCTGGGTAGCCTCACTCAGCCATTGGGCGACAATTTGTTTGGCCAGGATTTCGGCTTGTTCACGGGTTTCTGGCGTGAGCTTATTGACTTGGGTCAGCAGCTCTTCCATATTGTCCTTGTCTAGCTTGACCTCAAGCAAGGACTGTTGCAAAGGCGTGAGAAAGTCTGCCATACCCTTGAAGTTATCAGGGTTAAAGGTTTCCAAATTGAGGATAAGGGCCAAATCGCTCTTGCCCTTGGCATTTTCCAGGCTCAGGGATTTAATGTGGAGCTTGCTATCCGTGGTGAAAAGTTCACCCATTGCTTTTAGAACGACAGCTTCATCGTTAGAAGTTTCACCCAAAAAGTTATCAAAACGCTTGGCATCAACATCCATAAGGAGATCCATGCTGAATTTACCCAGGTCAATTTTTTCATTACCCTGGCTGATCAGCATTTTTTCACTCACAAAATCCGCACTAGACACCACCCGATCTTTTTCAAGACTGGTCAGGCCCTTAGAGCGAATACCTTCAAAGGACATGCTGCCCTGCTCTTCTGGGTAAAGCATTTGCAGCGATTTAAGCTTGAGATTGGCCTGGCCTGTTGAGATATTCGGATAAGCATCTTCTAACTTGAAATTATCCAGATCATAAACCAGCTCTTCTAGCCTCAAGACCATATTTCCGCCTTGAGGGTTGCTGGCCTTAAACTCCACCAAAGGCAGGCTCATATTGCCCGAAAAAGCACTGGAATAAGAAATAGCCAAGTTGGAACTTAACGGATTCGGCATATTGGCCTTGAGGGATTCAGGGGCGCTGATTTTAGACTCCAGACTGGCCACCACAGGGGAGAGCTTGCCTTGGGTTAGGCGATTAAGAGGGATTGGGCCGTGGAAGAGCTTATCTTGGGCCGTGAATTGGTAGGCCTGGCCCTCGGGGGTTTTGACATCTAATACATAGGTTACATCCGAGCTGAAAATACCACGCTCAAGTTTGACGTCTTTTAACTGGGCATCCAGCTCATAGCTCTTAAGGGCCACTAATTGCTTGTTGGTTTTTTCCACCAATTCAACATATTTTTCTTCGGCTAACTTGCCGGTGTACCAGCTGGCCCCAGTCAGGCCCACACCTAAGATGGCAACGACAGAAAGGGCGACGGTTGATAATTTCATAAAATGTCCTTTTGAGAAAATAAGAGTAGGTCAAACAAGATTTTAACTTAAATTGACCAAATTGTGTTGCAAAATTGTTAAGTTATGTGCCAAATAAGCGGCGGATTTTAAATCGGCAACTGATTTAATTTCAGGGAAGTAGGCCTGCAAGCCAGGATTGCTGGGATCTAGACGTAAAAAATCCGCCAACTGCTGCAAGAGCTGATATTGGCTGGCTTGAGGTTTAGTTGAGTCATAACAAGCGGTCAGTTTTTCGATTTCTTTTGCAATTCTAGCCTGATTGCCCACCAAATAGCCCCGTTGAGCCTTGCTTAGGCTACTGAGCCACATGCCATCATACTTGGGCAACTCACGCAAAAAGGCAAAAAGATCCTCCACCCTGCCGCTTTTTAGCTCCAACTCCAGCTCGCAAATGGCCTCGCTGCCAAATTGGTTTTTAATCAGGCCCTGATCTAGGGCAATTTCAAGCTGGCTCTGGCCCTGCTCAATCAGCCAGGTTTGACGGGTGAAGTCTGTACTGAAAAGAGCCTTGAGTTGGCCCAGTTCAGGCATTTGCAAATTATAGTGGCTATTTAACCGCTTGAAGTCAGGCTCCGCATTTTCCAAGGGCAAATTATATTCAGGCCGAATATGCAGGCCGCCCACGATATTGCCCTTGGTTTTAAGGGTCAGCTCATATTGGCCATTTTGCTGACGCACCCGCAAGCCCATTTTCTGGCCCGCAAAAAATTGGTCTGCCGTATCATAATAGGTATTGCCCAGCTCAAGTTGCACCTTTTCAAGGCAGACTTGCCCATTTAGCCAGGCTGTCACAGGCCCTACATTTTCAGGGCTGAGCATGATTTTTAGCTCAATTTCATTTTCCATTTTCTCGTCCCGCTTATGGTTTTGTGCTAGAATTTAGCCATTTTAGGCAAAAGCAACCTTGAGTTCAAACAGATGTTTAACCGTATTCAACATAAACTAAGCAACTTCGTCCAACGTGGGCTAGACAACCATCTCCGCCTGGCCGTCACAGGCTTAAGCCGCAGCGGCAAAACTGCCTTTATTACGAGCTTGGTGGATCAGCTCCTGCACATGGGCGGCGATAACGACCACCTTAAGCTCTTTATGCCTGCCCGAAATAAGCAGATCCTGTCTGTTAAGCGAATTGAACAGGGCGACTTAACCATTCCCCGCTTTGAATACGACCAAAACCGCCACTGCTTTGAAAGCCAGCCGCCCTACTGGTGCCCTTCCACCACGGGCATCAGCGAAATCCGCCTGGCCATTCGCTACCAACGCCAAGAGGGCCTGCTACGCCATTTGAAGGAAGAAAGCACCCTTTATGTGGACATTTTTGACTACCCTGGCGAATGGCTTCTAGATCTCCCCCTGCTCTCACAAAACTTCCGTGAATGGAGCAAAAGCCAAGAGTTAGTACACAAGGGCCAGCGGGCAGAACTGGCACAGGACTGGCTAGAAGAGGTCAAAAAATTAGATCTGCAGGCCAAGGCTGATGAAAACCAACTTGCAAAAATCAGCGAAATTTACACCGCTTACCTCTTTCACTGCAAGGCAGCCGGCATGCAATATATCCAGCCCGGCCGCTTCGTCCTGCCTGACAGCCCCCGTGGTGCGCCCGTTTACCAGTTCTTCCCGCTCTTGCATTTAAGCGAGCAAGACTGGCAGGCCTTGGAAAACAGCCCAGAAAACAGCACCTTCAAGGCCCTCAAAAAGCGTTACCGCCAGTATCAGCAAAAAATCGTCAAACCTTTTTACGAGGACTACTTTTCCCAGTTCGACCGCCAGGTTATCCTGGCCGACTGCCTGACTCCGCTCAACCACAGCCAACAGGCCTTTATTGAGATGAAAATCGGCCTCCAGCAACTCTTTAAACACTTCCACTACGGCAACCGCTCGCTCTTTAGCCGCCTCTTTTCGGCCAATATCGACAAGCTCCTCTTTGCCGCCACCAAGGCCGACCACATCACCAGCGATCAACTGCCTAATTTGGAAAGCCTAATGCGCCAGTTGGTGCAAGAAGGCGGCCGACATGCCGAGTTTGACGGCATCACCACCGACTACAAGGCCATCGCCGCCATTCGCACCACTGACCCTGTCACGGTTAGCCAAGATGGCCAAAGTTTTAAGGCCATTCGGGGCGTACGCAGCCTAGACAAAAAACTGACCACCCTCTACCCCGGCACCGTCCCCAACCGCCTGCCTGACGCCGCCTTTTGGGCCAACCACCGCTTCGAGTTCGAGCAGTTTGAACCCAAGCAGCTAGACTTCGACCAACCCATTCCCCATTTAAGAATGGATGCGGTTTTGCAGTTTTTGTTGGCGGATATGTTGGATTAAACGAAGCTCAAGATACAAGCGGATAATTTTTCAGAAAAATTTGCAAATTTTGATGAAAATTAGACCGCTTGTTGCTAACACAATATTCACTTTCAACTCCCACAAAGAATTATCGCAGATCTTGATATAGATCCACTTTAGATCAGAAACTTTTATCTCCATCTTGCCATTTCGTTTTTTTTTTGCACAATCAGCGTTGGTTATATAACCAATTCTATTTTTCTTCCAATTTATAAAGGGGATCTCTATGCTTAAAAAAATCGCTTTATCTACCTTCATTGCGTTAAGCCTAACCGCTTGCGGAAGCAGTGGTGGTTCATCTTCTAATCATCAGACACCTGATCAACCACCGTCACAACCACCTTCACAACCTCCATTAAATGGCGATGGTGGAAACGGTGGTGGTGGTGGCGGTGGTAGTAATCCGCCTCCTCCAGCAGACACCGTATATGGTGGCCAATGGTGGTCTTCTAATAGCGGTGATCATGCCAAAGGTACTGTAGCGAATAATGAAGACAAGATTATCGTTGATGGTAAGGACATTAAATTAGCCCCAGGGCTAAGCTCAAAAGTCGTAACTGAGTTAACCTATTCGCAATTTGGTTCTTACATTGATACAACCAAAAAGAATGCGGACGATGGGGAAAACACCACCTACCTTTATTCTTACGGCCAATTTACACCAGTAGCTGACATTCAAAAGACAGGTAAGGCTAGCTACCGTGGTACCGCGCATTATGGCAGTGAAGCCTTGGGTAAGGTTGTAACCGATGCCGTGGCTGCTTTTGATGTTGATTTTGGCGAGCGTAGTGTTAAAGGCGTAATTACTCACGCTGCGAGCAACACTAACTTAACTCTACCAACCGCAAAAATTGAGGGTTCTAGCTTTAAAGGCGAAGCCAATAATGTCGGCGTTTATGGTAACTTCTATGGGCCTAACGCTGCCGAAATTGGGGGAACCTTCTACAATAATATTTCTGCCAATGAATCAGGTTTTACGGGTGCTTTTGGTGCCAAAAAACAATAATCCCCGCCTAAAAGATACCCCGCTTATGCGGGGTATTTTGTCTATTAAAGATGATGCACCACCAGCTTCTTACACTGGCATTCCATAATCTCCGCATCCAAGTTAAAGACCTCAATCAGGCTCTCTCGGGTGATGATCTCATCTGGCGATCCACTCATGACAATTTCCCCATTTTTCATGGCAATAATGGTGTCGGCATAGGCACAGGCCATGTTGATGTCGTGCACCACCATCACGGTGGTCAGGGCCAATTCATCGGTGAGTTTACGCAAGAGCCGCATAAGCTCACGGGCGTGGAACATATCCAAGTTATTAAGGGGTTCATCAAGCAAGACGTGGCTGGTTTGCTGGCAGAAGGTCATGGCAATCAAGGCCCGCTGGCGTTGGCCGCCTGACAGTTCGCTTAAAAAGCGGTTGGCCAGATGGCTAAGTTCAAAACGTGCCAGGGCCTCTTGGACAATCTGTTTATCCTCCGCTTCTGGCCGGCCCTGATGGTGGGGGTAACGGCCGAACATAAGCAGATCTTCCACGGTAATACGGCTGTGAATTACGTTATCCTGGGTCAAGATGGCCAGGTGCTGGGCAATCTTGCGGGAGGGAGTTTGGCTGATGTCCATGTCGTCCAGCAAAATCTGCCCCTGTTGGATGGTGTTTAGGCGGGCAATCAGGGACAGGAGGGTGGATTTGCCCGCCCCATTGGCTCCAATCAGGGCGGTGATCCCGCCGTTGGGAATGGTCAGATTGATATTGTTGAGAATGTTAGCACCGCCGATTTGGTGGTGGATATTTTTAATGGTAATCACGGGTTGTTCCTAAAGTCCTACTAAGATGGCACCAGCCTCCAGGCTGGTGCCTACTATTTTTCAGCACCAGCCTGGAGGCTGGCGCTATCTCTGGAAATTTATGCTTTCTTCTTCAAAATCAAATAAATAAAGACCAAGCCACCGGCAAATTCTATGACCACGCTTAACACGCCCTGCATTTTCATCACCTGCTCGAAAATCGCCTGGCCGGCCACCAGGGTGATGGCAGAAATGGCGAAGGTCATGGGAATGCGGAGGCTGTGATCAACCTTGGGGCTGATGGCATTGACGATGGCACAGACCAAGAGGCCCAGGAATAAAATGGGGCCGACCATGGCAGTTGATACCGAAACAAGCAAGGCACAGCAAATCAGCAGGTGTTTGGAGAAAGGAGCATAGTCCAATCCCAGGCCGATGGCCCTGTCCTTGCCCAATAAAAGCACATCCAGTTTAAAACGTTGCTGCCAGATCCAGATGGCACTCAAGGTAGCAATCACCGAGCCAATCCATAAAAGGGTAACATTGACCGTGTTAAAAGAGGCAAAGGACGAGCCTTGGGCCACGGCAAATTCGTTGGGGTCGATCATGCGTTGGAGCATATTGTTAAGGCTCCTAAAGAGTACGCCAAAGATTACCCCCACCAAGATCATGCGGGTTAAATCGGTGTTGCCCCGGGTCAGGGTTCTAAACAGTAAAAGCGAACCGCCCAGCATAAGGGCTGTTTCAAAGGCAAATTTCCCTCCAGCATGCAGCTGGGTAAAGCCCAGCCCCCCGAAGAAAAAGACCAGGGCACTTTGGGTCAGCAAATAAAGGGAGTCGAAGCCCAAGATACTGGGGGTTAAAATCGGGTTGTGGGTCAGGGTTTGGAATAAAAGCGTAGAAACCCCGATGGTATAGGCCACAATCAGGAGCAGGAGCAACTTTTTGCCCCGGAAAGGCAGGACGAAATCCCAGTTGCCATTGGCCTTGTAGGTCATAAAAAAGGCACAGGCCCCAGCCAGGAGGGCCAAAAGGAGGAGCATTAAATTTCTAGCCTGCATGGCGTTTCCCCTTAAAGAGTAGGTAGAGGAAAATGATGGTGCCCACCACGCCGAAGACGGTTGAAATCGGGATTTCATACGGGGCATTGATTACTCTTCCTAAAATATCGCAAATCAGCACCAAGTTAGCCCCCAGCATGACCACGGCTGGCAGGTTTTGGCGAAGCCGATCGCCGGCTAGGCGGGAGACAATATTGGGCACAACCAGGCCAATAAAGGGAATCTGGCCAACCGTAACTACCACCACTGCCGTGATCATGGCCACCACAATCAGGGCAAACCAGGTCATCTGACGGTAGTTAATCCCTAAGGCAGTACTGATATTGCGGCCCAGGCCGGCAATGGAGAGACGATCGGCCATAATATAGACCACCACAGCCAGGCCAGCCGTGAGCCAAAGGAGCTCATAACGGCCAGACAAAATACCTGAAAAATCCCCCGCAAACCAAACAGAAAGCACTTGCAGGCTGTCGGTTTCATAGGCCACAAAGGTGGTCATGGCCTCAATCACATTACCAAAGACAATCCCGACCAGAGGCACCATAAGCTGTTGATGAGGGGGGAGCTTGTTGAGCAGCAAGACAAAAATGGCCATGCCCATCAGGGCTGTCACGGTGGCAATGGACATCTTAAAAATCAAGGCAGAAGCTGGAAAGAAGAGACTGGCAATCAGAATGCCCACGGCCGCACTCTGGCTGGCCCCGATCATGCTGGGTTCAATAAAGCGGTTTTTGAGGACAATTTGCAAGACCATACCCGCCACGCCCAGGGTGGCCCCGACCAAGATCACGGCCAGGGTACGGGGCAGGCGACTAATCAGCAGCACCTGCATTTGCTCGGGCGAACTAAAAACCTCCGCCCAATGGAAGTCTGCCACTCCCACTGCCATACTGATGGGGCAAAGGAGGAGCAGGAGGATAAAATTAAGTTTGTTGAGGGAAAGGAAGTTTGGCATTTTTATCGTCATAACAAAGATAACTGTAACCCCATACGAGCCGTATGGGGTTACGCAAATTAAGCAGCTCCGCTGCTTAGCAGCCACAGCGTGGCTGAAATAAGTAGCCTAGCACGGCTCGTGCTAGGCCAAAATCTTACTTCTTCTCAAACGCCTCTTTAATCGCTGTTAAATCCATCTTCATTTGCTCATAACCTGCTGGAGCCAGGTAAGAAGCGGCACTGAGATAGACCACATTGCCATTTTTCCAGGCATTGGTTTGGCGAACCAGGTCGTTGTCTAACACTTCTTTAGCCGATTTGCCTTCTTGGCCAATGGCAGCAATACGGTCTAAGACAAAGAGCCAGTCTGGGTTGAGTTTTTGGATAAACTCAAAGCTGACGGGTTGGCCGTGGCCGGCAGCAGTAATGTTAGGATCAACCATCGGCACGCCCACATCATTGTGGATCCAGCTTAAACGGTAGCCCTGGCCAAAGGCTGAAATCTTGCCACCATTGACCAAAATAATTAAGCCATTTCCCTTGCCCTTAACGGCTTCTTGGGTTTGCTTGAAGAGGGTTTCAATTTCGCCACGGAGTTCTGCTGCCTTGGCTTCCTTGTCAAATAAGAGACCAAAATCATCAATCCGTTTGAGGCCACTTTCGATAAGCTTGTCGCCGTTATCGGTCATATCAATGGCCTTGGCGATGCCACTTACATCATCATATTTCTTGGCAGAACGGGTGCCAACGATGATTAGATCGGGTTTTAACTCGTTGAGGGCTTCCAAATTTGGCTCAAACATAGTCCCTACATCCTTGGCGGCATCAAAGGTTGGCTTGAGGTAGGGCAGAACTTTTGAGGCATCCGGTGCACCATCAACTTTTACGCCTAGGGCTTGCAGGGTATCAAGCGAGCCTGTGTCGAATACGGCAATCTTGCTTGGCGTAGCCGCAAAAGTAACCTCGCCACGGGCGGTTGAAATGGTCACATCTTTGGCAAAGGCAGACGTGGTCAGTGCGGCAGCACAGCTTAGGGTAAAGAGAACTTTTTTAAGCATTGGATGATCCTCTGGTTGAAAGAAAGAGAAATAATTCTCAAGTATTTTAACGATTTTTTCACTGAGGTAAATGCAAAAAGTTCTCAATTTTGCTTTTTTTGTATGTTTGCTTGAATTTTAGGCATTTTCTATCCATTTGCAAAAAATTCGCCCTTTTGGCCCGCTTGTTATTGGACAAATATCCATAAATTAGCGAAAATTAGGCCTATTTTTCATTCCCATACAAGATAGCCATGACGACCGAAATTAACTACGAAGGCGTAGAACAAATGCCCATCAAGCGTTTTACCGAGGACGCTTATCTCAACTACTCCATGTATGTGATTATGGACCGGGCCCTGCCCTTTATTGGCGATGGCCTCAAGCCTGTGCAACGCCGCATTATCTATGCCATGTCCGAGCTGGGCCTCAATGCCCAGGCCAAGTACAAGAAATCTGCCCGTACGGTGGGCGATGTGCTGGGTAAGTTCCACCCCCACGGCGACACCGCCTGCTATGAGGCCATGGTGCTGATGGCCCAGCCCTTTTCCTACCGCTATCCGCTGGTGGACGGCCAAGGCAACTGGGGCGCACCTGACGATCCTAAGTCCTTTGCGGCCATGCGTTATACCGAGTCCAAGCTCTCCAAGGTGGCCGAGCTCCTCTTGGGCGAGCTGGGCCAGGGCACGGTAGAATACCAGCCCAACTTTGACGGCACGCTTGAAGAACCACAATACCTACCCGCCCGCCTGCCCCACATTCTGCTTAACGGCACGACTGGGATTGCAGTCGGCATGGCCACCGATATTCCGCCCCATAATATAGAAGAACTGGCCCAGGCCTGCGTCCTATTGCTTGACAAGCCCCAAACCAGCTTGGATGAACTTCTGACAGTGGTTCAAGGCCCGGACTACCCTACCAAGGCTGAAATCATCACGCCTAGAGCCGATCTGATTAAGATCTACCAGCAGGGCCGTGGCTCCATCAAGATGCGGGCCGTGTGGGAGCGGGAGGGCAATAATATTGTTATTTCTGCTGTACCCCACCAGGCCGCCCCGTCTGAGATCGTCAAACAAATTGCCGATCAGATGAAGAATAAGAAGCTGCCTATGGTGGACGATGTGCGGGATGAGTCCGATCAGCACAACCCGATTCGCCTGGTGATTGAGCCTCGCTCTAATCGAATTGACTATGAGGCCCTTATGAGCCACCTCTTCGCCACCACCAATCTGGAGAAGAGCTACCGGGTCAATATGAATATGATCGGTCTGGACGGCAAGCCCATGGTCAAGAACCTACATACCATCTTAAGCGAATGGCTAACCTTCCGCCGGGCCACTGTGACCCGCCGGCTCAATTACAAATTATCCAAGATTCTCAACCGCTTGCATATCTTGGCCGGCTTGCTCATTGCCTACCTCAATATTGATGAGGTGATTGAAATCGTCCGCAATGAGGACAAGCCTAAAGAAGAGCTGATGACACGCTTTAAGCTTAGCGAGCTACAGGCCGAAGCCATCCTCAACCTCCGCCTCCGCCAATTAGCCAAGCTAGAAGAGGTGGAACTGCGGGCCGAAGAGGACAAGCTACAAAAAGAGCGGGAGGAGTTAGAGCTGATTTTAGGTTCAGAACGCCGCCTCAACACCCTGATCAAGAAGGAAATCCAGGCCGATGCCAAGGCCTATGCCAACCCACGCATGTCGCCAATTGTGGAACGTGAAGAGGCCAAGGCCATTTCCGAAAGCGAACTGGCCCCAACCGAGCCTGTGACCATTATCCTCTCAGAAAAGGGCTGGGTACGCTGTGCCAAGGGCCACGATATTGACGTACAAGGCCTCAACTACCGCACAGGCGATGGCTATCTGGCCCACGCCCACGGCAAGAGCAACCAACCGGTGGTCTTTATCGACAGCACCGGCCGAGCCTATGCCCTGGATCCAACCAGCCTGCCTAATGCCAAGTCTCACGGCGAACCGCTGACAAGTCGAGTGACCCTGCCAGAAGGGGCGATCGTTGAGCATATCCTCACCGCCACGCCTGACACCAAGGTGCTGATGGCTTCTGATTCGGGCTATGGCTTTATCTGCACCTTTGAAGATCTGGTTTCCCGCAACAAGGCCGGCAAGGCAGTGATTTCCTTGACTGAAAATGCCAAGGTCCTCCCGCCACAAGTGATTGAAGATGAAGAGATGTCTTTGGTCGCCATGAGCAATGTGGGCAGAATGTTGGTTTTCCCACTCTCAGAGCTGCCAGTCCTCTCCAAGGGTAAGGGTAATAAGATCATCAACATCGCCGCCCAGGCGGCCAAGGAGAGAAAGGAACTCTTAGCCCGGCTCTTGCTGATCAAACCTAACTCTTCCCTCATCTTTGTGTCAGGCAAGCGTAAGATCACCCTCAAGCCGAGCGATATTGACAATTATCGGGGAGAACGGGCCAGAAAAGGTGCCCAACTGGTCAGAGGTCTAAGCCACGACTCGACAGTAGAAATTGTCGATTGATATAATAAGTCTTTACTATTAAACTAAAAGAAGAGGTCCAACCTCTTCTTTTTTATTTTTATATTTCAAGGAGTCATCATGAATAAGATAACTAAACTGAGCCTAAGCCTTATCACCAGCCTGGTTTTAAGTGCCTGTGGCGGCAGTGGCGGCGGCTCATCCCAGTCACAAGCGGCCCCCATTAACTCGGCCCCCACAGAAAAGGCCCAAGAAAAACAAGCACCCAAACAAGCTCTTCCAAATACTCAAAAGGAAGAAGCTCAGCCTGAGCCTATGCCTAAAGAATCTGAGGAATCTGCTCTTCCCCCTGTGAAAGAACAAGAGAACCCAACAGATAAAGCACCTCTGCCTAAAGAGCCTGAAGCTCATCCAAATCCTGAGCAAGCACCTTCTCCTAGCCAAGGGAATGAAGACATTAAACCTGAAAAACCTGTAAAACCTATGGTAGAAGATAGGCAACCAGAGCCTATGCCGCAAAGCTATAATGATCAAGAGGTCTTAAAAGAGCTTTCGCTTGACCATGAAGCCCAACCTTATCTAACCCTAACCTTAAATGATGATAAGAAGGTTGCCTTAGCCCTAGCCAAGGCGGATGATAAATTAAACCATATCACGAGAGATAAAGTTGAAACCCTGCGAGATAGCCAAGGCAATCTCGTTGGCTACTATGGCTATGCCTTGGTTAATCATCTCAAGCAAAATGAGGATGAACCAGATAAATTTGAAGGTTTAGCCCCAAAAGATTACTACCTCTTTAGTGCTGACGAGCGTCAAAAACATCGCCCAGAAACACAGGCAACCTTGCACTATGAGGGTAAAATGTTCTATCGCTACAATGAAGACAACCTTACACCAAAAACAGCTGAAGTCTTTGCCCAATATAAGGGGGAGAACAAAACTGCCTCTATGTGGATTAAGGATGGAGCAAACAGATGGTATTTAACAGAAAATCGTGTAGGAAATTTAAAAGCTGCCCAACGAGAAGTAGATGTTAGTGAAGATGGCGTTTTCAGCGGCCACCTACTACACGATAAAACAGGTGAAGCAACTAAAGTCACGCCAGATGGCAACTTTGTGGGCGGTTTTTATGGCTCACAAGGCGATGTCTTAGTTGGAGAAGCCAACGGGCTAAACTGGAAAGGCGTTGTTGGAGCAACTGTTAAACAAGAGGAGAAATAACTCCATGAGCTGATGGCGCCAGCCCCTGGCTGGTGCCTTATATAGGCATATAGGACAAAATAGTTGGTAAAAAGTGGCTTAAAGCCTTATAGTACAAGGCTTTAAGCCCTCTTTTTGAAATATGCACAAAAAACTGTCCTTTCTGCCAACATTCCCCAATCCAGAAGTATGGCAAACAAAATAATTTACAGCGTTATAAATGTCTTAGCTGTAATAAAACATTTACGTTTAAAAATAAATTAGATCCTGAAAGAATTTGGCTTGATTATTCATCTGGAAAACAAACACAAGCACAGCTAGCAGAAAAATACTCCTGCTCTTCTCGAACTATTCGAAGATATTTAGAGAAACACCCTAAATCCTCCTTAAATAAACCTCAAAACACATACTTGAACTTAATTATTGATACAACATTCTTTCACCGGGATTTTGGTGTAATGGTGTTTGTTGATAGCTCTACAAAAAAGTAATTTATCACCAAATAGTCAAAACAGAAAAAGATATCTATTACAAGAAAGCGATGAACTGCTTAAGGGAAAGAAACTATATTATTCAATCAGTTACCTGTGATGGACGCAGAGGTCTATTAAAAGACTTATTCAATACACCAACACAGATGTGTCAGTTTCATCTTGTCGCAATCGTAATGAGGGCATTGCGAAAGAAGCACCAATCACATGCGGGAAGAGAACTAAAAAGTATTATTAAGACACTTAAAACCAGCTCTAAAAATGAATTTTATTTAAAAATATATGAATGGAAGAAAAAACATCAATCATTTTTAAATGAACGGTCAGATAAACCAAATGACAAAGGGAAATACCCTTATAAACATCGAAGTGTAAGAAGTGCTGCTGCGAGTATTAAGCGTTATTATGATTATATTTTTACCTATGAGAAACATCCTGAGTTAAATATTGAAAAGACAACAAATAGGATTGAGGGTTTATTTAAGGAGTTAAAAGACAAATTACGCCCGCACAGCGGTTTAACAAGAAAGCATAAGATCTTGTTTATACAGGATTTTTTGAATAAAAAGAGCTGGTAAAGATCCTTTAAAATAATCCTTACCAACTTTTTTGTCCTATAGAAGCATAAAGTGCAAAAAGACCAACTATTTTGTCCTATATGCCCTTATATATCAATACCTTATCAGCACCAGCCTGGAGGCTGGCGCTATCTTAGGCAACTACTTAATCGCCACCATAGACCCAAAATTAAAGCACTGGAACCAAAGTTCAATCTGCTCAAAACCTGCTGCTTTTAGGCGGGATTTATGGGTGTCAATGCTGTCCGTCCGCATCACATTTTCTAAAGCCGTGCGTTTTTGGCTCACCTCTAATTCACTATAACCATTAGCCCGTTTAAAGGTGTGGTGGAGGTCAATCAAGAGTTCATTCATGCTTTCATCGGCAAATTTGAATTTCTCGGATAAAACCAAGACCCCATTAGGATTGAGCCCCTGGTAGATTTTAGTTAGGAGGGCCAAGCGATCATCTGGTGGCAAAAATTGCAGGGTAAAATTCAGCACCACCATAGAGGCATTTTTAATCTCAATATTGCGGATATCCTCGCACAAGATCTGGACAGGAATATCAGAGTGGTAGGCACTGATATGGTTACGGCAACGTTCCACCATGGGCTGGGAATTATCCACCCCGATAATCTGCACATCATTAACCGCCAAATTACGGCGGATAGACAAAATACCCGCCCCTCGGGAACAGCCCAGATCATAAACCCGAGAGCCTGCGGTGACAAAGCGTTGGGCCAGCATCCCGATGGCCGTAATAATATTGGAATAGCCTGGCACAGAACGCTGGATCATATCTGGAAAGACTTCAGCAACGGTTTCATCAAAGGTAAAGTCGCCCAACTTTTCAATGGGGGCGGAGAAAATGGTATCTTTAGGCATATTTAGCAAAAATAAGTCATGAAAGACGCTATTTTAGCGAAAATTTCATAAAAATGCTTGGAATTTGACAAGCCTATTAGCTAAGGGTAGTATGCCCAAAATCTATGAGGAGAAAGAAGCATGTTTTTACCCAAAGAAAATGGCTACGATGAGTATCTAGCAGAGCAAGTCAAAGAAGCCGACAAGGATGCAGCCGCAGGAAGGTATTACAGCAAAGAACAGGTTTTAGCAGAATGTGAACAGCTCATTTATGAAACGGCTGCCAGTATGCAGGAAGCTCGCTATGCCTAAAGCGGTTCGCTTGACAAGCAAGGCTCGATCCAATATTCAAGAGATCTTGCAAAACGTGGTTGAGTTCACTGGCTGGGCTTCCAGCGGTGAAAAGCTCTTAAGAGAGTTTCAAGAACAATTCGACTTAATCGGTTTTGTTCCTAAAGCAGGAAAAGCGGGCATTATTGCCGGCACACGAGAAGTTTTTTGCCGAAGTTATCGCATTGTCTATCGTGAATATGATGAGTTTGTTGAGATCACCACGATTTTGCATAGTCGGCGTAAATACCCATAAAAAGAAAGGACACCTCGGTGTCCTTTCTGATTTTTTAAGGTCTAACCCCCAAGGTATGGCAAATGGCATAACTAAGTTCAGAGCGGTTTAGCGTGTAGAAATGGAAGTCCTTGACCCCTTCTTTGGAGAGGATTTTGACCATATCCATGGCGATGCTGGCCGCAACTAAATTTCGGGAGGTCTGATCCTCATCTAGGCCTTCATACATCTTGTGCATCCAACTTGGGATCTTCACATTGGTGATCTTGGCCATTCTTTCTAGCTGCTTGAAGTTGGAAACTGGCAGGATACCCGGCACAATTTCTACATCAATGCCTACCGTGGCACAGCGGTCACGGAAGCGGAGGTAGCTGTCAATATCAAAGAAGAATTGGGTGATGGCTCGGCTGGCACCTGCGTCAATTTTTTGCTTGAGGTAGAGCAAGTCAGACTGGGCAGACTTAGCTTCAGGGTGAACTTCTGGATAGGCTGCCACCGAAATTTCGAAATCCGCCACCTCTTTTAAAAGTGCCACCAAGTCCGAGGCATAGAAAGGCTTTTTGGCATAGCCGGCAGGCTCATCACCTCGCAAGGCCACAATGTGGCGAATGCCGCTGTCCCAGTAGTCCTGAGCAATGGCCCGCAGTTCATCGGGGCTGGCGTCAATGCCGGTTAAATGCGGGGCGGCAATAATGCCCGTTTCCTGCTGAATGCTTTTGACGATGGAGTGGGTTCTGTCCCGCTCGCCTGAGTTGGCCCCATAAGTTACCGACACAAATTTAGGTTTGAGCACCTTTAAGCGGTGAATGGACTCCCAGAGTAGGTTTTCCATTTTCTCATTCTTAGGCGGAAAAAACTCAAAGGACACGTTAATCTTGCCATTTAGGTCGGCCACGCTCTGGTTGAGCAGGTCGATTTCTCTTGCGTAACTCATATATACCTCACTATAGACGTTTAGATGGCTAAACTCTAAGGCCTGGTCAATATGATGTCAATTTGATAATTTTCAGCTTTAGATGAATTTAATTCATATTAGATTTTACTTCCCTTGAGCAACTTCCGCATCCAGGTTCGATTAGGGCTTAAAGCCTGCCAAATATCCTGGCTTATAGGCAGGGGCTCATTACAAATCAGGCAGGCCAAAATTTCCCCCAAGAGCGGGGCTGTGGTCAAGCCCCGAGAGCCCAGCCCTCCCACCAAATAAAGATTTGCAAAATTCTCCGCCTTTTCCACCGCTTGCTTGCGGCGAAGGTGGTTATAAAGGTTGCCATATTGCAGCCTTTGGGCCTCAAAATTAGGCACGGCCCCCACCATAGGAATTCGATCCCTAAGGGCAGTGCGAATGCCGACCTTGGCCCGATTTTCAGTCCTATCTAAATCTTTAGCCCAATCACAAGCGGCCAGGTTTTGGGCTAATTTTGCAAAATTCTGCTCATGTTCTGCTAGGCTAAATTCTCTTTCTTGATTATCCCGTACATGGCTGGCCCCTAGGCAGTGGTAGCCAGAAGCTGAAACAGGCGTAAGGTAGCCATCATAGCAAACCACGGCCTTGAGTTTTTGCAGGGCTGGTGTGGTTGGAGTTTGGCTGACCTGGCCCCGCACGGAGTAAAAGGGAATGGCCTGGGTTTGGGCGAAGTCCCGAATGCAGTGGCCATTGGCCAGCACCAGGGCTTCATGCTTAAAGGCCTGCCCCTTATGTTGCCAGCACCACAAGCCCTCTTCATAAGTAGGATCTTTAACCTCATGCTTCAGCACAATCT
The DNA here is from genome assembly GCA_012221805.1 of Pasteurellaceae bacterium RH1A. NCBI lineage: Bacteria > Pseudomonadati > Pseudomonadota > Gammaproteobacteria > Pasteurellales > Pasteurellaceae > Pasteurellaceae bacterium RH1A. The sequence goes on from CP015195.1 coordinate 1,681,910, forward strand.
TTAATCCCAAGGTTTCCAAATAGGCAAAGGCTAGAGTAACAAACTGAATAGGCGAGAGCCAGCCACCCCGCTCAATAAAAGCTCCGCCCTGCCCTAGCGACAGGCCGATTTTTTGGCTAAGTTCATCCGCCTTGAGCAAATGAAAGAGAGACTCTGGCCAGCCTTCCTGCCCAATCTTGGCCAGCTTATCGGCTGTTTTTTGATTATAGGCTACCAGAGCTACGCCGCTTAAACTTTGCTCAAAATCCACCTGCCCTTCAAGTTGCCTTAAACGCTGGAGGGCATAGTCAAAGGCATGCACATAAAAGCGGCTATTGCGTTCATCGTCATCACTAAGCTGGGGATAGATAGCCCCCTGCTGGTTGCCCGAAGCGTTTTGGGCTAGGGCTTCATCCTTGCAATAAAGGGTGACTTGTTTGCCTCGCTCCAAGAGGGAAAGAGCCACAAAGAGGCTGGCAATGCCCCCACCCACAATGGCAATGTCTTGAGGCTTAGCCGATTTTGCAAAAAAATAAGGATATTGCACCGCTTGTGCTGGGCTGGCTTCAGGCTTGAGGCCCCAAATCATCTCCCGCTTGCGGCCAAAGCCCTTGCGTTTCATCACCTCAAAGCCCACGGCCTGCAAGCCCCGTCGCACGGCACTTGCTGCGGTAAAAGTCGCAAAGCTCCCGCCCGGTTTGGTCAGGCGGAACATGTGGCTATAAAGTGTTTCATTCCACATTTGCGGGTTTTTATCAGGCGAAAAGCCATCCAAGAACCAGCAATCAATGCTTTCGAGATAACTATCGCCCAGTTGAGGCAGGTTATCGGCCATGTCGCCAAACCAAAGATCCAAATAGACCGAGCCAAAGCCCATCCGCTGGCAGCTGGGCTGGGTTGGCTGCCAACAAGCGGTTAATTGTGTCGAAAAACCTGCAAATTGAGGGTAAAAGCGGTGAACCTGCTGGAAGTCCTCAGCCTTAAGCGGGTATTTCTCAAAGGAGATAAAGTAGAGCCGTTTAAGCGGGCTTTGGGGGAATTGGGCTAGAAAATCCTCAAATAAGGCTCGCACAGCAAAAAAATTCAGGCCCGTGCCAAAGCCGGTTTCGGCAATGACAAAATGGGCCTGTTGGTGGGCCTGCCATTTTTCCCAGAGCTGGTTGCCCTCTAAAAAGACATAGGTGCTTTCGGCCAGGCCGTCCTGGGTGGAGAAATAGATATCGTCAAATTGTTCGGAAACTGGGGTGTTGCTTGCATTAAAAGTCAGGTTGGCAAAGGTGAGTTTGGGCATGGTTTTCTTAGGGCTAGCGTGGGTTACCCCACGCTCTGAAAAATAATCAAGGCCCGCATTTTACTACTTAAATGAGAGATTGACACCTAAAACAAGGTTTCTGCCCATCTGTGGCACATAGGGCAAGAAGGAGGTGTGGGAATAGACCTTTTCATTGAGGAGGTTATTGGCATCAATAAAGACCTGATAAGAGCCCCAGCTCATGGGTTTTTGGTAGCTCAAGCCCAGATTGAGGAGATGGTGGCCCTTGGTTGGGTGCTCTTGAATATGTTGGACTTCAAGAATTTCAATCTCATCAAAATCATCCAGTTCTTCATTATAAACCTCCTCAGTCCGGCTCTTTCTCACCTTGGTATAGGTGGTATGTTTTTGGCTAAACATACGAGTGTAGTCTAGGGACAGGCTAAGATGATCGGTGAAGTCATAACGGGTATTAAAACCTAAACGCAGGGGCGGAACCCTTGGGGCATTGCGGGCTTCTTCAGCCTGCGGGGTACGCTCATTGCTGGCATAGTCACGCACATAGGTTGGCGGCAGGTCAAATAAGCGTCCCCGCACATAATCACCCACGGCCCCCACCTGCCATTTAGATGTCAGGGCATAGGTTATTTTTCCTTCCAGCCCGTAATACTTGGCCTGGGACTGGCTATAGCGATTAATGGTTAAATTCCCTTGACGGTTGAGGGTTTGGTTGAAAATCCGATTGGCAAAACGGCTATAGTAGGCACTTAGGCGGTAGTCTAGGCTATCGCCCTCATAACCCAAGGCCAGTTCAAAATTGTTAGACCGCTCCTTCTTCAGGTTCTTATTGCCATACTCAAAGGAATTGGTGGCAAGGTGTTTACCATGGTAGTAAAGCTCCATTGGGCTAGGCAGGCGTTCGTTGTGAGAGCCTATTAAGACCAAGCGATAGTCAGGCTTAAATTGCCAGGTTAGGGAGGCCGAATAAGAGGTTGCCCTTTGCTTATAGGGGGTAAGATCAGGATCTTGGCTAGGACGTTTAGGGCAAATCAAGCCTAGCACAGCATAAATGGGGGCACAGCCTGTTAGGGCCTGCTTGGCATGGGCTAAGGCTTCTCGATCATAATCAATCTTGATGGTTTGTTTTTCTGTCCGAAAGCCCAGATCAAGGGTGAAATCCTGCCACTTAAATTGCTCTAGGGCAAAGAAGCTAACCTGCTTGGCCTTGTTTTCAATCAGGGCCCACTCTTTGCGGTCGCCCTCGGTGATCTTGCTAGGGTCACGTTGCGGAGGCTGGCCAGGCTTAAATTGATTGCTAGTTAAGGCGATACGGGGAATATTGGCACTGCTGGTTTGGGTTTGGTATTGCAGGCCAAACATACCGCTTAGCTTACCAAGGGGCTGGTGGAAAAATTCCAGGCGGTAGTTATTGCCCTTATTTTTAAAGAGGTTGATGGGGATGTCCGCATCTCGCTCATCATGGTAATAATCACTATTGGCAAAGCTAAAGCGGATCTTATCCAGGCCCTTGATGGGTTCAATAATTTCTGAACGGACATCATAACGTTTGGAACGCAGGTGGATTTGTGGCCCGCCCTTGGTGTGGTCATGCTTATGGCCGTAGGGGTTATCATGGCTATGGGAATGATCTTCAGCACTTGATTCATAGCCGCAGTGGAAGTGGGTATTGTTCAGATCCTTATCGTCCATCAAGTGCGGATAGAGGCCCAGGTAATAGCGGCCCGAACCAGCCGTTTCAATAATATGGACAGAACAAGAGTCATGATTGTGGTTATGCCCTGGCAGGCCGTAACGCTCCTTACGCTCGCTGTAAGAGGCCCCGATAAAGCCCCGATCACCAATCAGGGACAGGCCCAGCGTGCCCGATTGGGTGCGGTTATGGGTATCTGGCACGAAATTGAGGTTTTCATTTAAATGAAAGGACTTGACCTTATAATTATCCGCCAGGCGGTTTAGGCCCTCTGCCCGAAGGGCCAAATGCTTGCCCAGGCCCAGGGTTAGGCCGATGTTGGCCAGTTTTTCATGGCTATTGGTGTTGTAACGCAGCCCCATATCCGCCTCTATAGGCTTTTGGGGCATATATTCAGGAATGCGTTTATCAATCACATTGATAACGCCCGCCGGCGAGGCATTGGCATAGAGCAGGGTTGAACTGCCGCGGATAATTTCCACTTTCTCAGCCAAAAGCGTATCCACCGAAATAGCATGATCGGGGGAGAGTTGCGACATATCCACCACATCCGAGCCATTTTGCAGGATCTTAACCCGAACCCCCTCTTGCCCCCGAATAATAGGGGCAGAAGCTCCACCGCCAAATTGATTACTGTGCACGCCAGCCTCCCCATTCAGGGCATTGCCCAGGGTGCTAGCCCGGTGCTGAAGTTTCTCCTTGCTGACCAGCACATCATTTACCTTCCCTCCCTCTGCAAGGGGATCGGAACTGATCTGGCCTTTTACGCTAATTTCATCCAGTACCACAGCCTCTTCTGCATAGGCAACAGAAGCCAGCGAGGCTAAGACAGCCAGGGCGATTTTATGTTTATAGAAATACATAGGTCTCCTTTTAAATCCATAATTTTTTTATTGTTAAAAAAGCTTATAAAAAAAATGGTTTTTTAGCAAGGAGGATTTTGAGTTTTTGTATCGTTTATGCTTATTTTTGCGTAAAATAGACCAGCTTTACTTTTACTAAGGATCCACTTTGAACCAACTTATTTTCACCCTCGAACCGCAAGACACGGCCCGCCTGCAATCCCTGTGCGGCCCCTTTGACGAACACCTGGCCCTGATTGAAAAATCCTTTAATCTCCTTATCGCCCGCCAGGACTTCAGCTTTACCCTGCAAGCGGCTGAAGAAAACCATTATTCTGCAAATATTATTCAGAACACGGCCAAGCTCATCCAGACTCTTTATAACGAAACCGCCCCCATCAAGGGCAAGATTAAGGAGCTGGATTTAGAAGATGTGCATTTGGCTATTCAGGAAAGCCGTATGCTCTTGCAAAATCCGGGCCAATCCCACCCGCATGAAATTGCCATTAAGACCAAGCGTGGGGTTATCAAGCCCCGGGGAGAGCACCAGCAGGCCTATCTCCGCAATGTGCTTAGCCACGACATCAGCTTTGGTATTGGGCCGGCAGGCACGGGTAAGACCTTCTTGGCCGTGGCAGCTGCGGTCGAATCCCTGGAGCGGCAGGAAATCCGCCGTATCCTCCTGACCCGGCCTGCGGTGGAAGCCGGCGAAAAATTAGGCTTCCTGCCCGGTGATCTGGGCCAGAAAATCGAGCCTTATCTCCGCCCCCTTTATGACGCCCTCTTTGAGATGCTGGGCTTTGAACGAGCCCAAAAGCTCATGGAACGCAATGTGATTGAAATCGCTCCTCTGGCCTATATGCGGGGCCGGACCCTTAATGATGCCTTTATTATTTTAGATGAAAGCCAAAACACCACCATTGAACAGATGAAGATGTTTTTAACCCGGATTGGCTTTAATTCCAAGGCGGTGATTACGGGTGATATTACCCAGGTGGACTTGCCCCGCTCGCAAAAATCTGGCCTTAAACACGCGATTGAGGTCTTGAGTAAGGTACCAGAATTGAGCTTTAACTACTTCGACAGCCAAGACATTGTCCGCCACCCAGTTGTGGCCAAGGTGGTTCAGGCCTATGAGGTTTGGGAGGCCGAAGATGAACTCCGCCGGGAGCAACGTAAATTAGAAAAGCTGGCCCAGGAGCAGGAAAAATTACTGCTTGAGGCGGAGAGTTTATAGGCCTCATGCTGCTGGAACGCAAAATCATCCACATTGATATGGACTGCTTTTATGCCTCGGTGGAGGTGCGGGATAATCCTGCTCTTGCTGGCAAACCAGTAGCGGTTGGGGGCAGCCCTAGCCAGCGGGGCGTTTTAGCCACCTGCAACTATGAGGCCCGTAAGTTCGGGCTTCATAGTGCCATGGCCAGTGCCCAGGCCATCAAAAAATGCCCCAACCTGATTTTGCTGCCCACCGATATGGCTCGCTACAAGGCGGTTTCTGAACAGATTCATGCCATTTTTAGGCGTTATACTAACCTGATTGAACCCCTTTCCCTAGATGAAGCCTACTTGGATGTGACCGACTGCCTCCAACATTCAGGCTCGGCCACCTGGATTGCCCAGGCTATTCGTCAGGCCATTTGGGAGGAGTTGCAACTGACTGCCTCGGCCGGGGTCGCTCCCCTTAAATTTTTGGCCAAGGTGGCTTCAGACTACAATAAGCCCAACGGCCAGTTTGTGATTGCCCCAGAAGAGGTGCAAGAATTTATCAAAACCCTACCGCTTGCCAAAATTCCAGGCGTGGGCAAGGTGACCCAAGAACGGCTCAAGGAATTGGGTTTGCAAACCTGCTTGGATGTTCAGCAGGCAGACAAGGCTCTCATCTATCAACATTTCGGCAAGCTGGGCAAACGGATCTGGGACTTTAGCCATGGCCTAGATGAACGAAAGGTCGAGGTAGATCGGCCCCGTAAATCCTTGGCCGTGGAAAATACCCTTTTGAGCGATATTGATGATTTTAAGCAGGCTCAAGATTTTGTCGAAGATCTCTACCAAAAGCTAGTTTTTCGCATTCAACGCAATAGCGATTTGCCCTTGGAAAGCTTTAAAAAGTTGGGGGTCAAGCTTAAATTTGATGATTTCAGCCAAACCACCCTGGAAAAAACCACCGAGGGCATGAATAAGGCCTGGTTTATGGAACTTTTGGGGCATATTTGGAGTCGTAGAGCAGGCAGAAAGGTGCGGCTGATTGGCCTTAGCGTGCATTTTCCTGAATGTAAGGAAAATAAGCAGTTGGATCTCTGGTCCACCCCTTGAATTTTCTGGGCAAGCCCCCATTACTTGCCCCTCATTAACCTTACTTTGGAGTTTACTTATTTATGATGCGAATTTTACTCTTCCTCGCAACCAATATGGCCGTGATGCTGGTGTTTGGGATTATCTTGAGCGTAACTGGCATTGCCGGCAACAGCACGGGTGGGATTTTGATTATGTCCACCCTCTTTGGTTTTGCCGGCTCTCTCATTTCCCTCTTCCTGTCCAAAACCATGGCCATTCGCTCGGTTGGAGCAGAGGTGATTACCCAGCCTAAAAACAATGTGGAACGCTGGTTGGTGGAAACCGTCCAACGCCAGGCCCAACAGGCCAATATTCCTATGCCTGAAGTGGCCATCTACCACTCGGCTGATGTTAATGCCTTTGCCACAGGGGCAACAAAAAGCAATTCCCTAGTGGCAGTCAGCACCGGCCTGCTCAACACCATGAGCGAGGACGAAGCCGAAGCCGTATTGGCCCATGAGGTTGCCCATATTGCCAACGGCGATATGGTCACTATGACCTTACTCCAAGGCGTGCTCAACACCTTTGTTATCTTCCTTTCTCGTATGATTGCGACCGCTGTGTCCAGCACCCGTAATGATAACGGTGAGGAAAGCCAGAGCACAGGCATCTACTTCTTGGTTTCCATGGTCTTGGAAATCCTCTTTGGCTTCTTGGCCAGCATTATCGCCATGTGGTTCTCCCGCTACCGTGAGTTCCGTGCAGATGCAGGCTCCGCCAATTTAGTCGGCAAGGAAAAAATGATTGCCGCCCTGCAACGCCTCCAAAGCCTGCACGAACCGCAAGAGCTACAAGGTTCGCTTAATGCCTTTATGATCAACGGCAAACGTAGCGAACTCTTTATGAGCCACCCGCCGCTTGAAAAGCGTATCGAAGCCTTAAGAAATTTGTAAAAAATCCTTGAAATTAGCCCGCTTGTTAGCGGGCTTTTTAACCACTCAAATAAATTTTATTGATTATATCAAGCAAAATATCTAATCCCTCTTGCACAGCTTCCTCTTTTTGGTTATATCTATGCCCAGTTTAATTTTTTTATTTTTCGAGGAACCAAAATGAGTGAACATTACAGCGCCATGCGCAGCAACATCCACATGCTGGGGGATTTTTTAGGCGAAACCATTCGTGAAGCCCAGGGCAGTGACATTTTAGACCTGATTGAAAACATCCGCCAACTTTCCCGGGCCTCCCGTGAGGGCGATGAAGCTGCCCGTGAAAAGCTCCTAGGTATCCTGGCCAATATTTCTACTGAAAACGTTATTCCTGTCGCCCGGGCCTTTAGCCAATTTCTCAACCTGACCAATATTGCCGAGCAATACCAAACCATCTCTCGCCATACCCAAGACACCGCCCTCAACGGCCGCTCCCTAGGCGATCTCTTTGCCCGCCTTAAAGATCAAAATGTGCCTGTGCAAAAGGTTTTGGAAACGGTAGATCGGCTCTTGGTCGATTTGGTGCTGACTGCCCACCCAACCGAGGTGACCCGCCGCTCTCTAGTCAATAAACACGTGGAAATCAACAAATGCCTGAGCCGCCTGGAGCATGATGATCTGACCGAGGCTGAGACCACCAAATTTAAACGTCGTTTAATGCAGCTTATTGCCCTGGCCTGGCATACCAATGAAATCCGCACCCAACGCCCAAGCCCAGTGGATGAAGCCAAGTGGGGCATGGCCGTGATTGAAAACAGCCTCTGGAAGGCCGTGCCAGATTTCTGCCGCCAGCTCAATTTCCACCTAGAGAAAAACTTTGGCGTCCAGCACCCAGTTGGCCTGGCCCCTGTGCGTTTTTCCTCCTGGATGGGGGGCGACCGTGATGGCAACCCTTTCGTAACAGCCCAAACCACCCGCCAAGTCTTAAATATGAACCGCTGGAAGGCAGCTGAGCTCTTTTTAAACGACATCAAATACCTGGCTGATGAACTCTCTGTCGCCCAATGCACGCCCGAATTTCGGGCCAAATATGGCGATCACCTAGAGCCTTATCGAGCGGTGATTAAGGATTTACGGGCCAAACTGATCAAAACCGAAGCCTACTATGCCGAACTCTTGGAAGGCAAGCCGCTGACCATTAAGGCGGATGAAATCCTAAGTTCAGATGAGCAACTCTGGGAGCCACTCTATGATTGCTACCAGTCCCTCCAGGCCTGTGGTATGCGGATCATTGCCAATGGTGGTCTATTAGACTGCCTCCGCCGTGTGCGTTGCTTTGGCCTGGGCCTCTCCCGCCTGGATATTCGTCAAGAAAGCACCCGCCACCAAATGGCCATTGCAGAAATCACCCGCTACATCGGCCTGGGCGACTATTCCCAGTGGACAGAGGACGACAAACAAGCCTTCTTGGTGCGGGAACTTAGCTCTCGCCGCCCGCTTGTGCCGACCAACTGGTCGCCAAGCCCAGAAACCCAGGAAATTTTGGACACCTGCAAGGTGGTGGCCGAACAGCCTGAGGGCGTGATCTCTGCCTATGTGATCTCTATGGCCCGTGAGGCTTCGGATGTGTTAGCGGTTCATTTGTTACTTAAAGAAGCTGGCTGCAAACAGGCCATTCCTGTTGCCCCGCTGTTTGAAACCTTGGACGACCTGGATCGCAGCGAAAAAGTGATGACCGATCTCTTTAATATCGGCTGGTACCGTGGTGTTATTAACAACCGCCAGATGGTCATGATCGGCTATTCAGATTCAGCCAAGGATGCCGGTATGTTCGCCGCCTCCTGGGCCCAATACCGTGCCCAAGAAGCCCTGGTCAATCTCTGTGAGAAATTCAATATTGAACTCACCCTCTTCCACGGCCGGGGCGGCACCATCGGCCGGGGCGGTGCACCGGCCCATGCCGCCCTGCTTTCTCAACCACCGAGATCACTGAAAAACGGCCTACGGGTAACCGAACAGGGCGAAATGATCCGCTTTAAACTGGGCCTGCCAGCGGTGGCTGTGGAAAGCCTGGATCTTTACGCCAGTGCCATTTTAGAGGCCAACATCTTCCCACCACCGGTGCCAAAAGCAGAATGGCGGGCCGTTATGGACAAGGGTTCTGACATTTCTTGTGACATCTACCGCCAAATCGTGCGGGGCGAGCCGGACTTTGTGCCTTATTTCCGTTCAGCCACACCTGAATTAGAGCTGTCCAAACTGCCTCTAGGTTCACGCCCGGCCAAACGTAATCCAAATGGTGGCGTGGAAAGCCTGCGGGCCATTCCTTGGATCTTCGCCTGGATGCAGAACCGCCTGATGCTGCCTGCCTGGCTAGGGGCTGGGGCGGCTCTACGCCAGTTAATGGAACAGGGCGATGAGGCCACTCTCAAGGCTATGAGCAACCAATGGCCGTTTTTCTCCACCCGAATTGGCATGTTAGAAATGGTCTTTAGTAAGGCCGACCTCTGGCTGGCCGAGCATTACGATCAACGCCTGGTCGCACCAAACCTCCACCGCCTGGGGGCAGCGCTACGCAACCAGCTCAAGGCTGACATTGAAACTGTCCTCTCACTGGCCCATACCCAGGAGCAGGAAAATAAACTCATGGCCGATCTACCTTGGATTGCCGAATCCATCGCCCTACGCAATGTTTACACCGACCCGCTCAACCTCTTACAAGTTGAGTTACTCCACCGCTTACGGGCCCAGGGGGAAAACCCAGATCCCGTGCTAGAACAGGCCTTGATGATTACCATCACAGGGATTGCAGCAGGCATGCGGAATACGGGTTAGCCTGCCTTATGTCAAGCGGGAAAGATTTGCAATATTTTTGCAAATTTCTCCCGCTTGCTCTCTTATATCATCCACACTGGCAGGGCGACCAAGTTCTCTGCCAGCCATAATTTTTTTGGGTACTGGTTGATAATCACGCCATTGCCCAGCTGAATTTCATCGGCAGGCAAATTCTCCCGCAAAAGATCAAAGGCTTTGGCCATTTTCTTATCGGGGCTGGCCGTGGTTTTAATCTCTACAGGATAAAGCTTGCGATCATACTCGATCAGCAAGTCAATTTCTTTTTGATTGGTGTCCCGATAGAAATAAAGCGGCGGTTCTAGCCCCTTGTTATAAAAGGATTTAATGATTTCGCTGACCACAAAGGTTTCAAAAAACTGGCCGCTCTTGGCTCCTTGTTGGATGGTTTCAGGGGTTAGCCATTTGGTCAGCCAGGCCATCAATCCTGTGTCTAACATATAGACCTTGGGCGTTTTAATGGCTCGTTTTAAGTGGTTGTGATGGTAGGGCTTGAGCAAGTAGATAATGCCCGAGGTTTCTAAAATAGCCGTCCAGCGTTTAATGGTATCCACCGCCACGCCGACCTCTTGTGCCACATTACTGTAGTTAAGCAGCTCGCCACTACGGGCGGCCAGGGCCACCATAAAACGGGTAAAATCCGTGATACTGCTGATATTGGTTAAAGAGCGCACATCTCGCTCAATATAGGTGGAAACATAGGAGGCATAATAGACCTCCCAATTCATTTCCTGCTGATAAAGGCGGGGCATATAGCCCTGGTGGATGATTTGCCAAATGTTTTCTACGGGTTTAGCTTGTTTTTCCCGGGCATTGATATAGTCTAGGTGCGGCACGAAGGGCTGGTGGAAGTCCAGCTGCTGAATTTCCCGCAGGGAAAAGCCCTGTAATTTTAAGACGGCCACCCTGCCAGCCAGGCTTTCGGTCACATTTTGCATCAACTCAAAGGCTTGCGAACCTGATAGCAAGAAAAGCCCCGACGCCTTTTGCTGGTCAATGGCTAGTTTTAGGCTGGAAAAAAGCTCTGGCACATATTGCACCTCATCTAAAATCAACTTACCTGAATGGTTAAGCATAAAGAGAGTGAGATCATTGCGGGCTTGTGCCAACAAAATTGGATCATCAAAAGTGACATATTGGTAGTCTTGCCCAATATATTGCAAAAGTGTGGATTTCCCCACCTGCCGAGGGCCTGTCACTAAAATGGCTGGGAATTGTTTAATCAGTGCCTCAACAAGAGGCTGCATTTGGCGAGTGTAGATTTTCATGGTTTTTTAGTTCAATTTACGATACTATCGTAAATTAAACTAGAAATATGGCAAGAAGTAAAGAAAATTAAGTTTAATTTACGACAGTATCGTAAATTAAACTGAATTTCTCTTTCTTCACATCAACAAGCGGCTAAATTTGCCCGATTTTTTGCAAACCGCTATCAGCTAAAAAACCGCCCACATAAAAACCTCTGACAATATTTACAGAAATTTGCTAAAATCACACCGCTTGTTTTTTAATAAACTAAGGAAAAATGATGACTACTATGAATATTGTATTATCCAACCAAGCGGCAGCCGAGGTTTGGGGAAAAAATGCCCTGATTTCTTTTGATGCTTCTACTGTGACTATTCACCTAGGCAAAAATCGCCTAGAAAGCATTCAAAAGGCGGCTCGCAAGATCAAAAACCAAGGCTTGCTGAATGTGGCCTTGTCTGGCCAAGGCTGGGGCTTGGAGGAATGTTGGGCCTTCCAACTGGGCTTTACCACCGTGCGCCACAATGGCCAAATCCACTTCCCTGATTTGGGGGCCGATCAAGCTGAATTTGATGCCCGCCTGGAATGCACCAGCTTTACCCGCGGCCTTATCAACGAGCCTTCTGAAAGCTTAACCCCTGAAGCCCTGGCCCATCGTGCCGCAGAATTTATCCTCCACCAGGCCGATAAATTTGCTGGCAAGGGCAAGGTGGCCTTTGAGATTGTGGCCCGTGAAGCCTTGAAAGAACGTGGCTACAACGGTATTTGGACGGTGGGCAAGGGTTCGGCTAACTCGCCTGCCATGCTGCAATTAGACTATAACCCAACGGGCAACCCTGATGCGCCAGTGCTGGCCTGCTTGGTGGGCAAGGGCATTACCTTTGATACGGGCGGCTACAGCCTCAAGTCCAGCGCTAATATGGAAACCATGCGGGCTGATATGGGTGGCGCGGCCTTAGTAACAGGTGCCCTGGGCTTTGCCATTGCCCGTGGCCTCAAGCAACGGGTCAAGCTCTATTTATGCTGCGCAGAAAATATGGTCAGCAGCCGTGCCTTCAAATTGGGCGACATCATCACCTACCGCAATGGCGTGACGGCAGAAGTACTCAATACGGATGCAGAAGGCCGTTTGGTCTTGGCCGATGGTTTGATTGATGCCGACAAGCAAAAACCACAATTTATCATCGATTGTGCCACCCTAACTGGTGCGGCCAAAATGGCCGTGGGCAACGACTACCACTCTGCCCTGTCTATGGACGATGGCCTGATTGCCGATCTTTTCCAAGCCGCTAAGCAAGAAAACGAGCCTTTCTGGCGCCTACCTTTTGCAGAGCTTCACCGTGGCCAAATCAGCACGCAATTTGCCGACATCGCCAACACCGGCACCGTGCCAGTGGGCGCAGGCGCCAGCACAGCAACGGCCTTCTTGTCCTACTTTGTGGAAAACTACCAGGAAAACTGGCTGCATATCGACTGCTCGGCCACCTTTATGAAGTCGGCCAACGCTAGCTTTGCCGTGGGTGCAACAGGCTTGGGCGTTAGAACCTTGGCTAATTTGTTGATTGCCAAGTCGTAATCCAACACAAAATCTAAGGATAGCGCCAGCCTCTAGGCTGGTGCTTGCAATATAGTACTCAAGCAAGGACACTTGCACAAAACGGTTGCTGAGCTTGTCGAAGCATAAGTTTTGTGCGAGTGTGTTTACTATAGAATTGCGAAATTTCCCCTATTTTCAACCGCTTGCATTCTTGATTTAAGGAGAATCCATGCTTTTTGGCTTGTCCATTGTTTTTATTCCGCTTTTTTTGGGCTACCTATTTAAAACCAACCAGCGTCACATTCTCGATCTGACCAATAAAATCACCACCTACTGCCTCTATCTTATCCTGTTGGCCATGGGGATTTCCCTGGGGCAACTAGACGACCTGGCCAGCAAACTGCCGCAAATTGGCTATACGGCTCTTGTTATGACGGTGATTATTCATTTATGTAATATAGGCGGGCTAATGCTCTTTGATAAGGCCAGCCCTCTCCTGCTAAAAAAGGCTGAAAATGAGGCTATGCCCTCTCGGCTCAAGCAGCTTATGGAATCGCTCAAGCTCTGTGCCACCACAGTGCTGGGCGGGGTGATTGGCTATGTGACCAAGGGCCTGATTGATTTCCCCCTACACGGCAGCACCTATGTTTTAGTGGTGATGATTTTCTGTGTGGGCATTCAGCTGAGAAACAGCGGCATTCCACTGCGGGAGGTTTTTCTGAATAAACGAGGAATTTTGACCTCACTGGTCTTTATGGCCAGTAGTTTGATTGGCGGGCTTATTACCGCCTTGTGTGTGGGCATGCCCATTATGAAGGGCCTGGCCTTTGCGGCAGGTTTTGGTTGGTATTCCCTTTCCAGCGTGCTGATCAACGATGCCTGGGGAGCGATGGATGGCAGTATCGCCTTCTTTAACGACCTTTCTCGGGAAATCTTCTGCCTCTTTAGCATTCCTTTTTTTATGCGGGCTTTTCCGTCCACCGCTGTTGGCCTAGGTGGCGCAACCGCCTTAGACTGTACTCTGCCTATAATCCAAAAGGCAGGCGGCATTCAGGTTGTGCCATTGGCCATTAGTTTTGGTTTTATTGTTAATATTGTGGCACCACTCTTACTGGCGCTTTTTATTGGGTTGGCTTAAAAAGAAAACCACTTTCTTAAACATAAGAAAGTGGTTTTTTTAGCTTGTTTCAATGCTTAATTAGCCTTCCACTCGCCATTTACGGCCGTGCCTAAGACCTCAAATTGATGGGTAAAGGCAGTTAGGTTAGCAATTTTGCCAACTTCGATGGAACCTAGTTTATCGTCCACCTTAATGGCCTTGGCTGGGTAAAGGTTGCACATTCTGAGGATTTCATCCAGTGGAATATCAGTGTTATGCACCATATTACGGATGGATTCAATCATGGTCACCGCAGCCCCGCCGAGTGAGCCAAATTCATCATAGCACTTGCCATCTTTTACCGTAACTTTCTTGCCGACAAAGATAAAGGAGTCAATGTCTGCCCCGGCGGCTGCCACGGCATCGGTTACGATAACTAATTTATCTCCCTTGGCCTTTTTGGCAATACGCACATTGGCCCAGTTTACATGAAGGCCATCAACAATAATGCCGGCGTAAATATCACTGTCTAAGACTGCCCCAACCACACCTGGGTCACGGCCTGAGCTGATTGGCGACATGGCATTATGCAGGTGGGTGGCAAAGCCCATACCCTCTTGAATGCGTTGGGTGGCTTGTTCATAGGTGGCATTAGAGTGGCCCAGGGACACCAAAATTCCTGCCTGATTAAAGCGTGCAATATGATTGGCGGTTGGGTTTTCAGCTGCAACGGTGATCTTGGTGATCACATCGCCATTTTCACAGAGGAAATTCAACATTTCAGGGCTGATTTCACGAATATATTCAGGGCGGTGCACCCCTTTTTTGGCCACACTGATAAAAGGCCCTTCAATGTGCAAGCCCAGAGCTTGGTTCTTATATTTGCCCAGGTATTCACGCATAACATGAACGGCCTGCTTAATGCCTTCATCAGGCGCGGTAATAAAGGTTGGCAGGTAGCTGGTTGTGCCTGACTTGAGATTGGTTTCCTGCATGATCTCAAGGGTTTTGACCGTAGTATCTTCGTTATACATAACGCCACCACAACCATTGAGCTGCAAGTCGATAAAGCCTGCGGTGAGATTGGCTCCTTTTAGGTCGATCTTAGGAAGGCTTGCTGGCAAGTCACTTTCTAAAACAAGCCCATCAATTTTATCATCTTTGACCACAAGGGCGTGTTGATAAAGCACGTCTTGGCCTGTATAAATAACCGCATTGGTTAAGGCATAATGGTTCATCTTTCCCCCTTAACGTGCCACGTTACATTCTAACTGTTTGAAATATTTGACGGTTTTAACCTTTAATTCCTGAGTGGCTGGTTCATCGCAAACTACAATAGCACGGCGGTGAAGTTGAAGGGCTGTGACTGTCCATAAATGGTTTACAGAGCCTTCCACACAAGCCTGTAAAGCTAGTGCCTTGTTATGGCCAGTAATCAAAATCATCACTTCTTCCGCATCAAGCAAGGTGCCCACGCCCACCGTAAGGGCAAATTTTGGCACTTGATTAACATCATCGTTAAAGAAGCGGGAGTTAGCAATCAGGGTATCTTCAGTTAGGGTTTTGATACGGGTGCGGGAGCTTAAAGAGGAAGCTGGCTCATTAAAGGCAATATGGCCATCCACACCAACACCGCCCATAAAGAGGTGAATTTTGCCGTAAGAGCGGATCTTTTCTTCATATTGCTGGCATTCTAGATCGACATCTTCGGCCATACCGTTGAGGATATTAACGTTTTCAGGCTGAATATCCACATGGTTAAAGAAGTTTTCAAACATGAAACGGTAGTAGCTTTGCGGGTGCTCTTTTGGCAGGCCAACATATTCGTCCATATTAAAGGTGACAACGTGCTTGAAGCTGACCTCGCCCGCCTTATAGAGCTTGATTAACTCCTCATAAGTTTTGAGCGGCGTACCACCTGTCGGCAGGCCTAGAACAAAGGGCTTGTCTGCCGTTGGTTTGAAGGCATTAATTCGCTCAACAATATGACGAGCGGCCCATTGGCTCACATCTTTAGCAGTATCTAACGGAACTAAACGCATAGGATTCTCCTTATAATTTTGAAAATTTACTTCACTTTTAAATATTATAATGATTTTTATGCTTCATTTGTATTTTTTTTCGATGAAATGTGATGTAAATCACAAAATACTAATCCTGTTGAGCTAAGAGTAACATTTCTTGAGCGTTGGCCTTGACGGCTTCAGTAATTTTGCTCCCTCCCAGCAGACGAGCCAGGGCAGTTACTCTCTCCTCTTGGCTTAAAAGGCTCATTTGGGTTTCAGTTTGGTTGTCCTCCACTCGTTTTTGCACATTAAAATGCTGGTGGCCGTAGCTGGCGACTTGTGGCAGGTGGGTAACGCATAGCACCTGGCATTTTTTGCCCAATTTCCGTAGGAGCTTGCCCACTTCTGTTGCAGCGGCTCCGCTGATGCCTACATCTACCTCGTCAAAAATAATGGTTGGTGTGGAACGTTTATTGGCAGTTAGGACTTGAACCGCCAAGGAAATACGGGACAACTCCCCGCCTGAGGCAATTTTGGCCAGGGGTTGAGCCTGTTGGCCTAGATTGCTGCGCAGGTTAAATTCCACAAAATCAGCCCCATTGGCACTGAGTTTTTGCGGGTTGTGCTGGACATCAATAAAGAACTCGCCATTTTCCATGGCCAGATGCTTGATTTGCTTGGTCACTAATTGAGACAGCTTCTGCCCGGCCTCTACCCGTTTTTGGTGGATTTCTTGGGCCAGTTCACTGCAAGCTGCAAAGGCTTGTTTTTCATCTGCTATTAACTGCTCTTCACTGTCGGCAAAATCCAACATTTTTTGCAGCTCGGCCTTGAGGCTTAAGTGATGTTTCCACAAATCTTCTGGGCTAACGCTGTGCTTGCGAGCCAGTTGCAAGGCCTGGCTGAGGCGATGGTCAATCTCACTTAAGAGTTCAGGGTCTTGCTCAATTCTATCGGCCAAGGACTGCACTTCAGAACTGGCCTCTTGAACCTGAATCAGGGCTTCATTGAGCATTTCCTGGGCAGTTTGGTAGGCAGGATCGACCTCTGCTAAATCATCCAGATAGCGAATAGCCCGATAGAGCATGGAGTCAATATTGGCTTCATCATCGCTAAGTAAATTCAGGGCCGATTGGGACAGCTCCAAAAGTTGTTCGGCATTGGCCAAGCGGCTTTGGGTTTCCTCCAGCTCCTCAAATTCGCCTTTTTTGATGGCAAATTCGTCTAATTCTTCCACTTGATATTGCAAAAGCTGCTTGCGGGCTTCGTTTTCTTTTAGGCGTTGCTGGTAGGAATTGACCTCTTGATGGAGCTTACGCCAGGCCCCATACTGTTGGGCCATCTTGCCCAAAAGCCCATGCAAATTGGCATAGTTATCGACAATTTCTAGCTGGTATTCGCTTTTAAGCAGGAGTTGAGGGGCGTGTTGGCCATTGAGGTGGATAAGATACTGGCCCAGCTCCCGCAGTTGGGAAATGGGCAAGGGAGTGTTATTGACAAAGGCCTTGGAGCGCCCGTCAAGGTTGATCATACGGCGAATAAGGCATTCTTGGGGATTGTCTTCATCCAATAATTCGTGCTCCTTGAGCCAGAGATAGGCTGGACTATCGGGCTGCATACTGAAGCTGGCACTGATGTCGGCCTTGTCAGCCCCATTGCGGATCATGCCCGTTTCAGAACGGTAGCCAATGCAGAGGCCAAGGGCATCAATCCCGATAGATTTGCCCGCCCCGGTTTCGCCTGTAATAACCGACATACCGTCTTGCAGGTCTAAATTTAAGTGGCGGACGATGGCAAAATTATTGATGGTAAGTTGTGTAAGCATAGAAACCCCAAATTCACTGTATGTAAATATAGTGAATATATTATTACTGTTTATTAAAACAGTAAAGAGGGATTTGCAAATTTTTTGCGATTTTTTACCGCTTGCGGCCTGGCTTCACTCGCCAAAAGGCCCCTAACATCATCAGGGCGGCCCCAAACCAGATCCAACGCACAAAGGGCTTGTAGTGCAGGCGGAAGGCATAGGCCTGCATCCCCACCTTATCGCCCATAACAATATAGAGATCGCCCAAGAGCCCCCAATCGATCCCAACCTCGCTCATATTCATGGAACGCAAATCGTAATAGCGTCTTTCAGGATAGAGTTCCGCCACAATTTTGCCCGCCTTTTTAACCTGAAAATGGGCCTGTTCGATGGTGTAGTTGGAACCTAGCTGGTTCTTTGTGCCTAGATAATGAAAGTCGTAGCCGTAGAGGCTTTGGCTTTGGTTGGGCGAAAGTCGCACGCCCATTTCTGAACCAAAATAGCCGCTCATCACCGCCCCAATTACGGTTACCGCCAAGCCCAAATGGCCCAACCGCATGGGCGTACTTTTGATTTTGGGGCTAATCAGCATATTGAGGGTCAGGCTAAAGGCTAGCGATAAGAAACCCCAGGCCAGCCAGTCGAACTTAAGGGAAGACTTGTAAATTGTGAGCCAAATTGCCCCGTTTGCAAGCAGCATAGACACTAACATTATGGCCAGCGGCTTTTTCCAGTAACGAAGATTAGCCTTCCACTTAAGTTGTAGGCTAAAAATCATCAAAACCAAAACTAGCCCAATCAGAGGGAAGAAAAGGGTGTTGAAATAGGGTGGGCCGACCGAAATAGAACCCCAGCCCAGGGCATTAAAGAGCATGGGATAAAAGGTGCCGATCAGGACAATAAGGGCTGCAATGCTAAAGAGGATATTGACCCAGAGTAAGGCGTTTTCCTTGCTTAAAAAACCAAAGGCAAGTTGGGGTTGGTTGAGCCGTGCTTTCAGGGCGAAGAGGAGCATTCCGCCCAGGGTAAAGGCGAAGAAGATAGCCAGCAGGGCCAGGCCACGGTTAGGATCAACCGCAAAGGCATGGACGGAAGTCACCACGCCTGAACGGACGATAAAAGTGCCCAGTAAAGTCAGCGAGAAGGTCAAGATGGACAGCAAGACCGTCCAGTAGCTAAAAATCCCTCGTTTTTGGTTGATGATCAGCACGTGCATAAGGGCGGTCGCCAGGAGCCAAGGCATAAGCGAGGCATTTTCAACTGGATCCCAGAACCACCAGCCTCCCCAGCCCAATTCGTAGTAGGCCCACCAAGAGCCAACCGCAATGCCGGCGGTTAAAAAGCCCCAGGAAATTTGCACCCAGCGGCGGCAGGCTCGGGCGATGTCTTGAGCCAGGTAGCCCTGCAACAGGGCGGCACAAATGATGGCAAAGTTAATCGCAAAGCCCACATAGCCCAGGTATAAGAGCGGCGGGTGGATAATCAGCCCAATATCTTGGAGCATTGGGTTCAGATCCCGCCCCTGGGGTGGCACGGGGTAGAGGCGGTCAAAGGGATCAGATAAACCCAAAATAAAGAGGCAGAAGGCAAAACCGATCAGCCCCATCACGCCCAATGCCTGTTGGTGGAGGGCTAAGTCCTTCTTATAGCCAAAACGGGCAAAAAGTGCCGTCCAAATAGCCAGCGACATGAGCCAAAAGAGCATAGAGCCCTCATGCCCGCCCCAGGTCGCCCCGATTTTAAAGGCAGTTTCCAGTTGGGTGTTGGAATGCTGGGCCACATAGGTGACGGAAAAATCGTCTGTGGCAAAAGCATGGGCTAGAATGATAAAAGAAAGGGTTACCGTGCCAGCGTAGAGATAGCTCAAGGCGTGCAACAAGCGGGTCGAAATCGCCAAAAACTTGCAAAAGGGCAAGACCGCAAGGAAAACCGTTGCGGAAAGGGCGATAAGCAGGGAAAGGTAGCCGAGTTCTGGGAGCATAATATAAAGTTTAATTTATCTAAATAAGCCCCCAAGAGAACTATTCCCTCCCCCGCTTGCGGGGGAGGGTTAGGGAGGGGGGATTGCCTTAAGGCAATTGGAACTATATCACCTAGCACGAGCCGTGCTAGGTTACTTACTTGAGCCACGCTGTGGCTCCAAGCCGTGGAACGGCTTTATTTGAGTAACCCCATACGGCTCGTATGGGGTTATTGTCTCTTGAGCTTCGCTCAATCCCCCCACCCTAGCCCTCCCCCGCAAGCGGGGGAGGGGGCTTAGAGAAGAAATATTACCAAACCTCAAAACAAAAAGCACGAGCCAAACTCGTGCTTTTCTATCTTAAAGGCCTAGGCCAAAGTCATCTGTCCTGCATAGAGGATAAAGAACCGCAGGCACATTACCCCAAATAAACCACAGAGGGCAAGGATAACAATAAAGCCCTTGCTGTGTTTGAGCCTGTACGGGGCCAGGGCGTTGGCAATCAGCGGTAGCAGTAAGCCGATGCCTAAAATCCCGATGTAGAACACATATCCCCACACGCTGTTTAGGGCGTTGAGTAATGAGGCCGTTTTTTGTCCGCCACCGTACCAGAGCCCCAAGCAGAAGGCGAAGATGAGGAAAAGCTCAATCAACATGGTCGGGGTTTCAAAGCGGTGGAGGAAATGTACCTCACGGCTGTGGGTAGATAACTTGCCGAAAACAAGTACCGCAATCAGTAATGCCCCGATCCCTGATGATGTACCTGATGCCAAGAAAAGGATTGGCAGCACAGGGTTGTTGAGCATTGGGTAGCTGATTAAGACTGAAATCAGGAAGCCAGTATAAGCCCCAAGAGCCACAGCGAAGAAAATCAGCAGTAACTCAATGATGTTCTCAAACTTCTCAGACAAGTCTGTTACCCATTTGACCACTTTAGCCAAGGCTGGCACATAGCGTCTCACCATTTTTGCCACCCAGTCTTGATAGATAATCAAGAACCACAGTGCCAACAGCCCCATGTAAATCTGGAACATCATGACCCCGAAGGACATAATGGATTTTGGCTGATAGTTAAACATCAAGAACCAGAACCTCCATGGCATGGTTAAGTGGAAGATCAGGATAATCAAGCCCAAGGTCAGGCTGATTGGGGCAATGACCACTGCACTGCGAACCAAGAAGCTCTGTTTTAAGTCCTCTTTTTGGCTGGAGCGTTTAAACAGGACAGCAATCAGCGTTGCCCCTGATGAAATCCCCAAGAGGAAGAGGTAGATCGCCACAGTCCAGTTCCAGACGAGCATTGGCGATTGGAAGGTTTCTGCACCGTTCATCGT
The DNA here is from genome assembly GCA_012221805.1 of Pasteurellaceae bacterium RH1A. Lineage (NCBI taxonomy): Bacteria > Pseudomonadati > Pseudomonadota > Gammaproteobacteria > Pasteurellales > Pasteurellaceae > Pasteurellaceae bacterium RH1A. Next base: position 1,702,744 of record CP015195.1, read on the forward strand.
CTTGATTCTCCCTGTTCAAATGGAATGTGATAGAAGTTTGGATCAGTCCCTAACTCCACTTTTGTACGATAGACCTTGCTTACACGAATTTTGTGTGAAATCTCGCTGTTCGGATCGTTGAGATCACCAAAGGTCAGTGCCTTGGTTGGGCAAGCCTCAACACAGGCAGGCTGTTTGCCTTGAGCCAAATTGGTGTCACGGCAGAAGTTACATTTATCCGCTGATTTTTTCTCAGGGTGGATGAAACGAACACGATACGGACACACGGCAATGCAGTATTGGCAACCGATACAGAGATCGGCCTTGACATCAACAATGCCGTTTTCGATTTCGATATAAGACGCACCCGTCGGGCAAACCGTGACACAAGGTGCGTTGGTACAATGTTGGCAAGATTGGCGGAAAAATTCGTATTTCACATTCGGAAATTCGCCAATCGGCTCACTACGGATAATCTCTAGGCGAGATACCCCTTCGGGTACGTGATTGGTTTCACGACAGGCGTCCATACAGGCAGTACAGCCGATACAGGCGTTTTCGTCGTGCACCATACCGTACCGAATCTTGTGCTCTTTCACAGCGGATTGAGCCAAGCTATTCGGTGCGGTGGAGGTCAATAAAATCAATGCACCTGCACCCGAGACAAAATTTCGGCGTGTGCATTCCATTATTTTGCCTCCGCTTTCTCAGCATTTGCTTTACGTTCATGAATGCTACTGTGGCAATCTACGCAAAGTTTAACCCGTTGTTTGTTGTCTGTTGCCTTCATCGGCTCTTTTTCTGGGTGAAGTTCGTGGCAGTTTACACAGGCCATTTTGTTGGCGTGCATATCATGTGGCCAGAATTTTTCCCGCAATTTGTCTGGGTTGTGGCAGGCAAAACAAACTTGGTTTTGTTCTTGAGCTGAACGTTCCAATTGTGGATTTTTGGCTTTACCCGTAGCATTAAAACGCATCACATCTTTCACACCACGTTTGTGATCTTCAGAAATATTGCCGTGGCAATTCACGCAGGTAATCGGTTTACCTGTATTCGGGCTGGTCTTGCTCATATGCAAGCCATGGAATTTACCGGCATGGAACTGACCGCCACTCACATCCTGCACGACTGCATCATCGCCATCAAACTTGTGGCACTTAGTACAGGTCTGGTTAGGATCACGTTGGTGTTCCAGTTGTGGTTCGTATTGTTCGATATTGATTGGCGTCACATGGCGGCTGTCCTTTTCTTCTGCCATTGCATTCACACTTGCTAAGGCAGAAACAAGTAGCACCGCACGCAAACCTTGTTTTAAGAGAGAGAAATTCATATTCATTACCTTTACAGAATGGTTAATCCTAACCGCTTGCAAACTTTTGTGTTTTTTACCCCGCTTGCAAGCGGTCAATTTTCTAGATTATTTTGCAGAAGCTGGAACGGTGACTTTCAAGCCTTTTTCCGCTGCTTCCTTATCCCATTGTGGTAATACTTCTTTCATGAATTTTTGTTTGTTAGCATTGGCCTTATCGATATCAATGCCAATCGCAAGTTGTGCCTTACGTTTGGTTGAGATATCTGGAATGGCAACAGGTTGCTCAACATTAAGTTTGGTTAAAACCACCGCTAGTTTACGGCGAGCATCAGCAGCCTTGTCTAAACCTGTGCTGAGAACGTGCAAGCCAATTTCAGGTGAGTGGGCGTGGACACCGTGAGAGGCGGCAACGTAGTCCCAACGCCATTGAGCGTGACGAATGTCTTTTAAGATGTCTTTCATCTGCTCTTCAGTCGCACCTGCATCCCAAGCGGCTTTAGCTTCAAAGTGGGCGTGAACAATTTGATCTTCTAAGCGGATCATGGTGTCAGCCGTATCTTTCTTACGTTTTTCAACGATACCTTGAAGTTTCTCTTTGCTTTGATCATGGCAGTTGGCACAGGTGTTTTCGAAATTGTCGAACGGATTGCCGATTTGGTGATCGGTAAAGACCTTGCCTTCTGGCGATTTGGTTTTGGCCATGTGACAGTCAATACAGGTTACGCCGTTTTTGCCGTGCATACCTTGTGACCAGATTTCAAAGTCAGGGTGTTGCGCCTTGAGCATTGGGGCCTTAGAAAGGCCGTGCACCCAGTCGGTAAACTCAATGGCATCATAATATTGCTCAATTGAGTCTGCATCCATACCCTTATCCCAAGGGAAGGTCACGTGGGTTTTTTCAGCAAAGTGGTATTCAACGTGGCAGTTGGCACAGATGGCGGCACGTTTGTCGTTAGTGTCGGAACGTTCAAAGTTCCAATCCACCTTGTCAAGCGCACGTAAAACGTGTGGACGAGCGATACGCAGGGCAGGTTTGCCTTGCTCGTAAAATTCCTTACTGGAGGTATCGTGACAGTCAGCACAACCAATAGCATTTACGATTTCGTTACCCCATTTGGCCCACTGCGCATTGAAATAACCATCTTCGCCCTTTTCAGAGATAAGACGGGCCACATCTGGGCCTTTACAGGTCCAGCAGGCAGCCGGTTGAGGGCCACTGTTTTCATCAGCCGGTGCACCGGTACGCAAAATGTTACGCACATCTTCCACCGCATAGTAGTGGCCACGAGGGTGGTTATATTCGCTGGAGAAAAGGTAGCCAGACCAAAGCACCACTAAGCGTGGATCTTCTTCCAAGGCATCGCCAATATGCTCGCTCTCCTTGGTGGCGGCCCAAGAATTGTATTGCAATGGGAAACGCTCTGCCCAGTCAATGTTATTCACATCTTTGGTGGTGATGTCGAATTTCACATCACGGTAGCCCGCAAAACGATTGGCCTTAAGCTCTTCTTTGGTTTGCGGATTTTTAATCACTTCTTTTAATGGTTCAGGTTTGGCTTGACCTTCGGCAAGTGCAGCACCGCTTGCTAAACCAAGAGCAAGGGTCAGGGCTGCGATAGGTTTGAAAAAAGATTTCACGATAATCCCCCCAACAAATGAAATAAAAATGACATCGGAAATAAAACTTTATGTAAAGCAGTGTAAACATACCAAAGATTAAGTAATAGAAAAGGTTTATCTACGCTTTTTTTGAATTTGATCAAATTATTTTTAATTTTGAAAATAAGAATAATTCTTATTGTTTAAGTGATTGAAAGATAAGCAGATTTTAATAACTCTAAAGAGGTATTAAATCTTAAAAAATAGGCCAATAAACACACATAACAAATATTTAACATATTTGTTTGTTTTTTATGAAAAATAATCAAAAAGAGGTATGTAAAAAAAGGAATAAAAAAGAAAGGATTTCATCATTGAGAACACACTCTCAATAAGCGGTTAAAAATAAGCGGAAATTTGCAAATTTTGAGCCAAAGAAACCGCTTGCTTGAGCTTGTGACTTCTCTCATGCTCAATTATACTCAACCAAGCATACCACACCGGAGGAACCCATGTTCAATAAAACACGACTCAGCCTTATACTTGGCGCAAGCCTGATACTCCCAAGCTGCACACTCATGCTTTGGGAGCGTGATAAGCCTTATTCAACCTATTATTCGACTCAGGTTGTGGCAGAAGATCAGATCCACTCTTTTGCTGTCGTCAAATCAGGCCACCAGCAAGCAGAACTGCCCGCAGGCAGCCTGATTATGATGTCCGGCCAACATTGGTTTGTGCTTGAACCTCAAGACTCGCAAGACCTGATCAAGATTCTCTCCGCCAAACTCAACAAGGCCTTTGATTTAACCTACTCCTGTAGCAGCGACACCCGCCTACAAGCCCTGCCAGTTACCCTTCATGATGCCAAATCCAATCAATTTACCAGTGATTTTTGCTTAAGCTACCAAACAAGCAAGGCCCAGGAAAAAGCGACACTCAAAAACCTCGGCTTTAAGCTGGAAAAAGACGGGCGTTATACCTATGAAGTGGCAGCCAAGGGCCGCTATTACGCCACGCCACAAGCCTTCAAGGCCGACTATAAATTTGAAACCCGTGTGCCTGTTAAGATTTCACTTAGCACAAGGACAACGAAGCTAGATGGCGACACGCTCGCCGAAAACCTCTTCTTAACCCCACTCACCCTTGCGACCGATCTTATCATCCTGCCCTTGGGTGCTGTAGGCGCCTTAGGTGGTTTGATTATAGATGGGATTTCAAAGTAAAAACCTAGCCTTCTCAATCACCCGTGGCAGTTTGTCACGGGTTTATTACACCCTCAACCTATCCACCACCAATCTAAACAGGGCCGAATTGCCCTTTCTGCTAGGGTAGTAGAGATAAAGCGGATCGTAGCTATAGGCAAACTTCTTAAGCACTTCCACCAGCTCGCCACTTGCCAGCTCATCTCGCACCGCCATTTCAGGCAGCCAGGCCAGGCCGAAACCGTCCAAGCAAGCCTGTTTGCGTAGGTTGTTATTGACCGAAAACTGCGGTTTAGGCTTATAAAGGGTTTTGCCGCCCTTGGTCTTAAATTCCCATTCGTCCTGGGAATGCTGGTTAGTCAGCCGCATTCCAATATGGCGATGGCTGTCCAAATCGTCCAAGGTTTTGGGTTCGCCGTGGGCAACCAGATAGGCTGGGCTGGCGACCAGAGCCATTCGGGTCGAATCGGAAATCTTGACCGCCACCATATCCTTCTGCACGGCATAGCCCAACCGAACGCCCATATCAAAGCCCTGCTCGACAATATCCACCCAGCGGTTTTCAATCATCAGCTCAATCTGCAAATGGGGATATTCCTGCATTAGGGGGGCGAGTTTGGGGTAGAGAATGAGATTGGCCGCCAGCTCACTGGTGTTGATTTTAAGCGAACCGCTAGGCGTGTCCCGCAGCTCGTCCAGCTGGCGAATGCCGTCTGAAATAGCATAAAAATGCGGCGCGACATCCGCCAACAATTTGGCCCCGGCATCGGTGGGCGAAATACTGCGGGTGGTACGATTGAGCAGGCGGAGATTGAGCTGGCGTTCTAGGCTGCGGACATTCTGGCTCAGTGCCGATGTGGTCACCCCCAGTTTTTCCGCTGCCTTGGTAAAACTGCCCGCCTGGACGATTTGGATAAAGAAATAGAGTTCGTTAAGGTTGGGGAGTGTATTCATCTGGCTTCCTACAAGCGGTTGGTTTTCTCTCTTTTTGCAAAATGCAAGGCACTTATTATAAAGCAATGCTTAATAAGTTGTTAAGCAAAACCCTATATATCTTCGCAAAAATACTCATTAAAATTACTCGTAAATCGTGAACGATTTACTCGCCTCTTCGGGGCCGCAGGCAAAGCCCACGTTCAAAAACCTTCGGTTTTTGTGCCCACACTTTCAACCAACAAACAACGGAAAACCTTATGCAATATGTAAACTTAGCCAACAATGTTCAAATGCCAATTCTCGGTTTTGGTGTTTTTCAAATATCGCCTGAAGAAACTGAACAGGCGGTGATTCACGCTATTCAGGCAGGCTATCGCCATATCGACACTGCCCAATCCTATATGAATGAAACCGAAATCGGGCGTGGGATTGCCAAGTCTGGCGTGGCAAGGGAAGAACTTTTTATTACGACCAAGGTTTGGATTTCTAACTATGAAGATGCCAAGGCATCGGTTGAGCGTTCGCTGGCTCGTATGGGCTTGGATTATTTGGATTTAGTCCTGCTCCACCAACCCTTCGGCGATACCTTCAAGGCCTGGAAGGATTTGGAAGAATTGCAAGCGGCAGGCAAGGTGCGAGCCATTGGCGTGAGCAACTTCTCGCCGTCCTTTGCGGTGGAATTGGGGGCGTTTCACAAGGTAATGCCGCAGGTCAATCAGATTGAAGTCAATCCCTTCTTCCAACGCCCTGAAGAGATCGCCAAATTGCAGGCTCAAGGCATTGCCGTGCAGGCTTGGGCCCCCTTTGCGGAAGGCAAAAACGAGATTTTCAGCAACTCTGTTTTGGTGGAAATCGGTAAAAAATATGGCAAATCCGTGGCACAGGTGATTGTGCGTTGGTTGGTGGAACAAAATATCACCGTGCTGGCAAAATCGGTCAAACCTGAACGTATGGCGGAGAATATCAATGTATTCGATTTCGCCCTAAGCGATGAAGACAAGGCACAAATCGCTACGCTGGACTTGGGCAAGACCATCATTTTCGACCATAGCGATCCTGAAATTGTGAAGTTTTTGGCAGGGTATAAAGTAAACGCATAACCGTAGGGTGGGCATCCTTGCCCACCGTTAAATTAAATCGTAATTGGTGGGCAAGGATGCCCACCCTACATAAGGAAAAAACAATGAACAACTCACGCAGAAATCTCTTAAAAGCAGGCGGTTTGACCGCCTTAGGTTTGGGCTTAAACGCTGTTGCTTTTGCAAAAACATCTTCAAATCCAACCGCTCTTTCAACCGAAAATCACACAAAATTACCAAGCCAACGTCAGCTGGGTAAATTGACCATTTCATCACTGGGCTTGGGCTGTCAGGGCTTTGGGCAGAATATGTATGGCGTGGCAGAGCCGAGTAAGGAACAGTCCATTAAGATTATTCGCCAAGCCTTTGACCACGGCATTACCTTCTTCGACACCGCTGAAGCCTACGGGCCCTTCAAAAGCGAACGGGTGGTGGGTGAAGCCATCAAGCCCTTCCGCAAACAGATTACCTTAGCCACCAAATTCGGCTGGGACATCGACCAGCAAACAGGGCAACGCACGGGCAAGGTAAACAGCAAGCCTGAGCATATCAAGCGAGTGGTGGACAATATGCTGACCCGCCTGCAAACCGACTATATCGACCTGCTCTACCAACACCGAGCCGATCCTGACGTGCCAGTAGAAGATGTGGTTGGCACAGTGCAAGAGCTGATTAAAGCAGGCAAGGTGCGGGGCTACGGCTTATGCGAAGTCAGCCCAGCCACCATTCGCAAGGCCCACGCCATCGAACCGATGACCGCAGTGCAGAGCGAATACTCCCTGCTCTTCCGTGGACGTGAAAAAGATGTTTTGCCTGTGTGTAAGGAATTGGGGATCGGCTTTGTGCCTTGGTCGCCACTGGGAATGGGCGTGCTGGGTGGTTATGTCTCTGCCAACCAAAACTTCGGCGACAACCCAGCAATGGACTTGCGTGGCATTCTGCCGAGATTTGAGTCCGCCAACTGGCAACACAATTTCGCCCTTATTGAGCTGATTCGCAAGTGGTCTTTCGCCAAACTCTGCACCCCAGCCCAGCTTTCTCTGGCTTGGCTACAGGCTCAAGGCGACTTTATCGTGCCAATTCCAGGCACGACCAAAAGTAATCACCTAATGGACAATCTCGGTGCCGACGGCGTAAGTTTCACCGCTGATGAGCTGGCTCAATTTACCCGTGAGTTGGATCAGATCCAGATTCAAGGCGACAGATTACCTGAGGCGATTTTGAAGTTTTCGGAAGTGAGATAGGAAGACAAGCGGGGCAAATCTGCAAAAATCTTGCAAATTTGCCCCGCTTGTAAGAGGAAGACTATAAAGCCTTATCCCCCCGAGCCAAACTAATCACCCCCGAACGGACAATCTCCACAATCTGGGTTTCGGCCGTCACCGCTTCAATAAAGGCGTTGAGCTTTTCGCTGGTGCCTGTTAATTGAATGGTATAGAGCTTGGGCGTGATGTCCACGATTTGGCCACGGAAAATATCGGCCATGCGTTTGAGTTCATCCCGGGCGGTGCCGGTGGCTCGCACCTTGAGCAGCAGGACTTCCCGCTCTACGTGTTCCACATAGCTGAGGTTTGTGACCTTGAAGATATCGATCAGCTTGTGCAGTTGCTTTTCAATCTGCTCCAGTACCTTTTCATCGCCCTGGGCCACAATGGTCATGCGGGACAGACTTGGGTCGTCGGTTGGGGCAACGGTTAAACTTTCAATGTTAAAGCCACGTTGAGAGAACAAACCCACCACACGAGACAAGGCCCCTGATTCGTTCTCTAATAATACTGATAATGTTCTACGCATCTGTTCGCTCCGTTTTACTTAACATCATATCTTTCATGGATTCGCCCCGAATTTGCATTGGGTAAACGTGTTCGGTTTCGTCCACCGTCACATCAACAAAGACCAGTTTGTCCTTGATGGCAAAGGCCTGTTTGAGTTTATCCTCTAGCTCCTCTGGCTTGCTGATTTGAATGCCCACATGGCCATAAGCCTCTGCCAATTTGACAAAATCAGGCAGGGAGTCCATATAGGAATGGGAGTGGCGGCCGGCATAAATAATGTCTTGCCACTGTTTCACCATGCCCAAGAAGCGGTTGTTGAGGTTGATGATCACCACCGGCGTGTCGTACTGTTTGGCAGTGGAGAGTTCTTGAATATTCATCTGAATACTGCCGTCGCCTGTTACGCAAACCACCGTAGCCTCTGGGTGGGCAAATTTCACCCCAAGAGCCGCCGGCAGGCCAAAGCCCATGGTGCCAAGGCCGCCTGAGTTGATCCAGCGGCGAGGCTGGTCAAATGGATAATGCAGGGCAGCAAACATCTGGTGTTGGCCCACATCAGAAGCCACATAGGCCTGGCCTTGGGTAATTTCGTAAACCTTACGAATCACCTCTTGTGGCTTGATCACGTCGGTTTGGGTGTAGGCCAGGCAGTTGCGAGCCTTCCAAGTGTCAATTTGTTGCCACCAAGCGGTTAAATCGGCCTGATTTTTTGCAAGATTTTCTTCTTCCAAGAGGGAGAGGAACTCGCCCAAAACGTTCTCGGCACTGCCCACAATCGGGATATAGGCCGGCACGGTTTTGGAGATGGAAGCGGGGTCAATATCAATATGAATTACTTTCGCATTCGGACAATATTTGGCCAGATTATTTGTGGTGCGATCATCAAAACGCACCCCAATACCTAAAATCAAATCACTTTCGTGCATGGCATTATTGGCCTCATAGGTGCCGTGCATGCCCAGCATGCCTAGGAACTGTTTATCCGTACTTGGGTAAGCCCCCAAGCCCATAAGAGACGAAGTTACAGGCAAGTTGAGCTTTTGGGCAAATTCGGTAGCCTTTTCTGCCGCATTACTAAGCACAACCCCACCGCCTAGATAAAGCACCGGTTTTTTGGCGACTAAGACCGCCTTAAGGGCCTTCTTAATTTGGCCCTTGTGCCCTTCCACGGTTGGGTTGTAGGAACGTAGCGACACCGATTTCGGGTATTCATAAACATATTTATTGGCAGGATTGACCACATCTTTTGGCAAGTCAATCACCACCGGGCCTGGGCGACCGGTTGAGGCAATGTAGAAGGCTTTTTTGATGATGGCCGGCAGATCTTCCGCCCGTTTGACCAAGAAGCTGTGCTTAACCACAGGGCGAGAAATGCCGATCATATCGCACTCTTGGAAGGCATCCGAACCAATTAAAGAGGACGGCACTTGGCCTGAAAAGACCACGAGAGGAATGGAGTCCGAATAGGCGGTGGCAATGCCGGTAATGGCATTGGTTGCCCCCGGGCCTGAAGTCACCAGCACGCAGCCTACTTTACCTGTTGAGCGAGCATAGCCGTCTGCCATGTGAACAGCGGCCTGTTCGTGACGGACTAAAACGTGCTTAATGCCGCCTAGGGTATGAATGGCATCATAAACATCAAGTACTGAACCACCTGGGTAGCCGAAAACGTATTCCACGCCTTCATCACGCAGGGATTGCACCACAATTTCCGCACCTGAAAATTTCTTCATTGAATCCTCCACAAGGAATAAACTGTAAAAGTAAAAACTTTGCAGATTTTGCAATGAAATCCACCGCTTGTCTAGGGGGTAAAAGCAGATTTCAAGCGGTCAAAAAAGACTTAAATTTCACAAAAATCAAATTTATTAGCATAAAATAAAACAAAAACCTTTAAAAACTCAAATTAAAAGGCTTTTGTCAGGATTTTATAAAACAGAGCAAGATTAAATTTTGTTTGTATTTTGTGAGCCAGATCACATATTTCGGAGAAAGGGCATAAAAAAAGCCGACCGAAGTCAGCTTTTTAAAGGAAGGATGTGATTATTTCTTGACTGGAGCAAGCTCACAGTGTTTGGCTACGATGGTGTCTGCTTGGTCACCTTTAAGGGTGTACATTACAGGTACAACCTTAGCCACAGTGCTTGGTGTGATGTTTTCTGATAAGGTCCAAACATTTTTGCTGTCGCTAAATTGCACGCCATCTAAGTAAGCGCTATCAACAGTTAAGTTGGTGGCAAGCACTTTGCCATCTAAGATAACGGTTGCAAGCTGTGGCTTCTCGCCATTAAAGGTATAAGCGGCTTGTACATTTGCTTTTTTACCGCTTGCCGTACATACATAAGAGATAGTTTGAGTGCTGGTGCCCATCATGGCATCTTTTACTGTTTCGACACCGCTTGACACTGCGCTACCTGTTGCTTTTGCACCATCCACTACAGCGCCTCCCGCTGCTTTGGCGCCATCAACGACTGCACCGCCTGCCGTTTTCGCACCATCAACAACAGCAGAACCTGCGCTTTTCATACCATCTACCATGGCAGTGCCTGCATCAGAAGCAGTTGAACAGGCACCTAACATAAGGGCAGCGGCAATGGTTGAAACAAGTGCTAATTTTTTCATAAGACATTCTCCATTATTAAATTAAGTCTTTGTACTTATTATGTACATAGGCTTAGAAAGGCAAATGGCAAGAAAGTTCAAAAAAATTTTAAAAATGTAGCAAATACCTATAATAAAGCGGCCACTTCGTCACTGATTTGGCCATTGTGATAGACATTTTGCACATCATCACAATCTTCTAGCATCTCAATCAAACGCAGGAGTTTCGGGGCATTTTCGGCATCCAAGTCCACGGTTGTTGATGGGATCATGGTCACTTCCGCTTCTTGAATTTTGAAGCCAGCCTGTTCAATGCCATCCCGTACATCACCCAAGTCTTCCCAAGCGGTGTAGATTTCAAATGAACCATCTTCTTGTGGCTGAATATCATCCGCTCCCGCTTCAATGGCTGCTTCGGTTAAGGCATCTTCATCCGCTTCCGCAATCAGGATCAGGCCTTTTTTGCTAAAGAGATAGCCGACCGAGCCTTCTGTGCCGAGGTTGCCGCCACACTTAGTGAAACTTGGGCGAACCTGGGAAATGGTACGGTTGGCGTTATCGCTCAAGCATTCCACCATGACCGCTGTGCCGCCTGGGCCATAGCCTTCGTAAATTTTGGTTTCCATATTGGTGTCATCGCCACCGCCCACGCCTCGTTCAATAGCACGGTTGATGGTGTCCCGTGTCATATTGTTGGAAAGGGCCTTGTCCACGGCCGAACGTAGACGAGGGTTAGAGGCCACATCGCCCCCGCCCAATTTGGCGGCGGTAACCAATTCACGAATTAATTTTGTAAAAATCTTGCCACGTTGGGCGTCTTGTGCTGCCTTGCGGTGCTTAATGTTAGCCCACTTACTATGACCTGCCATCTTAATTTCCTCTTTTATTAAATGGTTAGATATTGTTGAATAATTGCTGCATTACTGGGTGATTTGGTCGAGGCCATGGCCTCTTGCGGGCTGACCCACTTAAAGGCCAAATGCTCACTTATTTGGGGCGAAATTTCCGCCTCCAAGGCCAATAAAAACCAGTGTTCAGTGCCGTGTGTAATATGCGGTGCGTATTTATAGCGGAATTGCGGGAAAATCTCAAATTTTACCGAGGTTTGGCAATCATACAAGCATAAATTTTGAGCAACAATATCAATCCCCGTTTCCTCCCGCACCTCTCTCAAAGCCGTTTGCTCAGGCCTTTCGCCTGTCTCAATCGTGCCGGTGATCGATTGCCAAAAATCAGGATCATCTCGGCGTTGCAGCATCAAAACCCGCCCTGTATTTTGGGCATAAAGGGCAATTAAAACGGATTGGTTGTTTTTGTATTTCATCATTTGCAAATTTCCTGTGTTTTTGAGCCGCTTGCTTATCAAGCACTTCTAAAAAAAACCTCATAAGGATAACGATCAAATAAGCCACTCTCTATTGAATTAACCAATTCAATAAATTTTCCCTTATTACTATCTGAAATCTCATGCTTATCTAAATATAAATCTAGCTGCTTATATAAATCTGCCAGCACCACAAATTCATCAAACCTGATCTTCATATCTTGAAAATCATTGATATGCTGATATTCTCCCAAACCATGATCATAAAATAAAACTTGTTTCGATCCTTTATGGATAAACCACTCATCCCCCTGCCCGCTCCTGCCCATTATCCATACCTTTTCAGCAATATTGGGATAATGCTTGTGTAAATAGGCATTTTCCTTAAGGGCATTTTCATAATCAAAAATCAGAATATCTGGGGTAAATTCCACCTCTACCCTCTCTCGAAGATAGGCCTGATAAATATCATCTTCTAACGAAATTTCAGCATTGTGATGAACAAATTTTCTTATAGACGGAATAGCCTGCATAATTTCGCTATAGGCATTTATTTTAAACATCTCTTTTCTGAATCCTATTTATCATTTGAATAAAGCAAGCGTAGAGTGGCTACGGTAATATTTTAATTAAATTTATTAATCTTCCCAAGGATCATATCTAAAACCGTTGCTAATCTCAGTAAATTTAATTCTAGTAATATTTAGCGATTGACATAATTTTTTGAACTTTTCTGTGCAAACATCCTTTTTCAATTCAGCACATACAAAAAAATCGGGTAAATTACCATCATCTTTCACATAAAATTCCTCTATCAAATCATAGCATACTTCATTAGGAAAATATGTTTCGTAAAGATATTCTTTTTCATTGTTTGGGCTTTTACAAACTGTATATTTGGAAACTGCCTTATCTAAAAGAAAAAACCTACCACACAATAATAAAAAATAATATTTTTTCTCAGGATGTTTGTTTTTAGATAAAAATATTTCAAGTGGAACGGCTCTATAATTCACTTTACAGGCATTTAAGACTTTTAGAAAATTTTCAGAAACATAGTTATGCCCAGAATAGTCAAAATTAATAGATTTTTCATCAATCTTCAAAGAGTAAGTAGATGTGATATTGTAATGTTCGGGATTTGGATCGTCAAAATCCCACTCGTGTTCACCTGTCCAAATACCATCTTTTAGAAACTTTCCACCAGTGAAAGTTGGGCAACCTTGACAAATATCATCATAGTCAATAAAGTACAACTTTTGTTTCATATTAATCTTCCAGTACAGGGATCTGTTTTAAATATACCATTTTTCAAACTGTTTCTTGTCTTGCATTGTCTTGGAGCTCTTTTATTCCAAGTGCAAGCTGCAAAGCTGATAATTTTCTATGTTTTTTGTTTAGAAAAATATCAATGGATTATGTTGGGTTTCCAACCCACCCTAGGCTGAACCCTATTGTTCATCAGGATAAAGCTGATTAATTTTCCAATAGAGTGCCCCCAAACCAGAGGCTAATTGTTTCTGATATTTTTTCCGATCTTTCTGCTCAACAAGGCCTAAATTTTCATCCAATAAATAGAGGCTACTGCCAACCAATCTTAAAGTCAGCTCCTGTTCTTCTTTGGTTACAGGCTGATTACCAATTACTGCCCAAACACCCTCTCTTAATAAATGATTTCCTGTGTAAAAGATGGTATCCGAAAAAGCAATATCCGATACATCCTCGGGAATTTTCTCAAAGGTCTTTTGGGATAAAACAATGCCAATCATGCGTTTGGTGATTTTTGACATAAAAATCACCTTACCCAAACGGTGTTTTTGGTGCAAAAACAAGGTTTCTTCACCCAAAACGACATCTGAAAGGGGGAATATATCACCTGCTTTAAAATTCTTTCTTGCTCTACTCATTCATATATCTCCCGCTTAATGCTCTCTCTCCAAACACCTTATTATCATCAGAAACGATAAAATCCTTTAGAAAATACGGCAAGAAATCATCAATTAAAATATGATGAATGCCATCAATAGAATGGCCTTTTTCTACCCTGTGTTTTAGTAAAAATAAGATCTCAATCGGAAAATACTCCGCCATATTGCCATTAAACTCTAGTAGATAATTGCCTTTTGAATGATCCAATCGGTATTGACACAACTCATCAATAAGTTCTTGCAATAATGCCATATCGTCAGTTTCGATATTATCAATAATTTTTTGATACAAGGGGGTAATATTGGCCATAATATGAGCACAAACAGGCTTGCCCTTATTGTCTTCCACATTGCTTAAATCAAAAGACCATGTTTTATTTTGTTGCACTTGAGTATAAAAATGGTAGGCCAAGGGCAAAATCGTTTTTTCACCAAAAAATGAACCGATACCATCTTCATCACGATTAAATTCCTCGTGATTTTTATAATAGGCCAGCACATCCATCATTTCGCTTTGAATATAATGATCACAATACATCATGGCAAAAAACAGGCTCAATGTCCTATCCGTATCGAAACCGTTATTCAGGCTTTCTTTATAATTTTTTTGCGCAATAAAATAAATAACCTTCAAAAAATAAGCATTTAATAATTTGTTATAGGTTTCTTGGCTTGGAGTTTTTATAAACTGGGAAATCAAATCATATTGATACGACAAGCAGGATTCAAGCATACCATATTGATTATAGGTATCGGTATAATCATTGCCCCTATCTTCCCAAGCCACATTCAAGGTTGGGATATTATTTAACAAAGCCTCTCGGCATTGATGGAAGATGGGTATATCAATACCGTTGCCTTCCAAACCAACGGCGGATTTAACTATCTCATTTTTAACTTGTGAAAGTTTACGCTTATTTTTTTGTTCCAGTGTTAAAGGCATTTACGCCTCCATTCATTTAAAGATTAATAATAGCCCCAAGAAAAATAATCCTGATTTTTCAGTTCAGGTGTATGCTTGTTTATAGCGAGCTGCGGTAATTTTGTGCAACAATCTGATAAACACGGCTATAAGCTACAAAAATATAATGCTCAAATCCGTATAGTTGTTTTTCCTGAATGTATTCAGAATCGGCAATACGCATCATATTTGCCCTTATCCGTTCATCTAATCCGCTTAATTCAATATTGGCACATTCAAACATTTGAACATTTTGAAAACATAACTCAAAAGGCAGCACCGTACCGATTTCATCTGGCCGAATACATTCTGCATAAACTGTACCTTTAAATAGCAACTCATTGCTTTTATTCAAATGTAAAACCGTCTGTACCAATATTGCCTCACGATCGTATATGCGGCTGAAAACATGATCAGTTTCCATAAATTTCATTGCAATTCCTCTACGCTTTTTTATAATCGTGGTTAGTTTTACATTTCATTTTGGATATAAAAAAATCCCAAACAGCATCAAATTGCTCACCTGAAATAAAAAAGGTTTTACTCTCATCATCAAAAATAATAGATTCATTAATATCATCAAGATTGATTTGATCGCCAGACCTAAATGTATTATATTGAAAATCATCACAAGCTAGCCCAAACGAAAAATCTTGATATATTTCTATTTGCCTTTTTATTACTCCACTTTCATCAATCTCATAATAAAAAAACACACCAATATCATCTTCATGTGATTCCATATATTATGAACATAAAGCATTTAAAACCTTCTATCTTTTATATCTCATGGTTCACTATTGAGCCAGCTCAGGGTGCTTTAATAACCCAACCCACACCTGCTTTTAAGGTTTTACCAAGGGCTTTCCAATCGAATTAAAATACCAATAGGGTAAATCTTCTTCGCTAAAATTTTTCGGATAACTTTCATAAAAATCATAAGGCTTTTCACGGGCATCATAGTCCAGCCCCAAGCCCAGCTGGATAAGATATTCAATGCCCTCATGAGCATATATGCCCATATCCCCCAAAAATAAAATATTGGGAATATCAGGGGTATGGACATCATACCGAAGATCAAAAAGCATCTTTCCCCACCTGTCATAAAGAAAACCGCTGTGGTTCATTCTATATGTATCCAATATGGGTATGCTGGAAAGATCGATATGGTCGATCACATTGAAATAACCCATCGTCCAAGCTCTTTGGTTAATATTGGTCGGCGGGGCTAGCAAGTCACCTTTTTGGATGGTTTCAATCAGGGTTTCAGGGGAAAAATCGCTTGGCTGCTGGGCAGCATAATTGGGCAGGACAACAATAAAAGCAATGCCAACATAATCATATTCTGCTTTTGTAATAAAGACCAAGCCAAAATAGACCTTGTTATTTATCCGATAATAAAAGACATTGCCTGCCTTTAATTTAGGCCGTGTTTTTCTAATAAATTCCAGTTTGTTTGCTGTCATATTACCCCCTTAATTAAAGATTTTGCCTTATTCCCCCAAACTCTTCTAGGAGCTTGGCCGTAAAGAGCCTTAATTCCTCGGTCATAAGGAGGAAATCCGCATCAAATCGCTGGGCCTTGTCTTCCTTGAGAATATCGTCATTCTTCTCCCGCACCTCATCGGCGAACTTGAGGCGGCTAAGGGTGCCATCTTCATTGAGCAGGCAAGAAAAGTGGCTCTCCCAGTCGATTGCAAGTTTTGTGATAAATTTACCCGCTTGAAAGTGGCTTTCCATCTCCTGGCTTTCCAAATCTTGACGCTTGCAACGAATCAGGCTGTCCGTATCAAAGGATTTCAGCTCGGCCTCTTCCAGCAAGTTGAGCCAGGCTGGGGTATGGCCCCGGGCCACCCAGTTGGTCATCACCTCACGGGGTTCTAGCACAAAGGAAAGCGGAACCACGGGCAAAGAACCCAAGGTCTTACGCAAGAGGGCTAAGGTATCCTCTGCCCGCTTACTTGAAGCGGCATCCACATAAATCAGCTGGTTTTCTAAGTCTAACCAGAGGGCGGTAAATTGGTGCTTGCTAAAGGCTCGAGGCAGGAGCATGGCCACCACATCATCTTTAATGGCCTGTTTTTCGGTCTTTTTGAGCTTGCGTTGCTCCTTGGCCTCTAGGCTCTCAATCCGAGACTCGGCCTCAGCCTTAACCACATTGCTGGGCAGGAGCTTTTCCTCCTTATGGGAAACCAAAAACATATTCTGCCCCTGGGCAAAATGCAGGAGATCAGAACCTGCAAGCGGGGCCGACCAGCCAAATTTTTGCAAATCCCCCGCCTGGCAGGGGCTAAAACGGGTGGCCTGTAACTGCTCTTCTAGGCTCTTGCTATCTAGCTTTAATTGGCTAGTTAGGCGGTAAATCATAATATTGCGAAACCAATTCATATCTCTTCCTTTTATCTTAAATAGCGGGATTTTACCTGAATCAACCCAATAAAAATAGCAAGGACGAAAGCTTAATTTTTCGATCTGGATCGAAAAATCTATTTTTGTCGATTTTTTTCTTTTTATGAAAAGGCAGAATGATCCAGACCCTGAAAAATGAGGTAGTATATGCAGATTGTTTTTGATCCTAATAAATCGCAACGTAATGAAATCTTACGCAATTTGCCCTTTGATTTGATGAGACAATTTGATTGGCAAACGGCTGTAATCTGGCAAGATACTCGTATCAATTATCCTGAACCTCGCTTTATTGCCTTAGGACTTATTGGGGAGCGTGTCTATGCGGCCTGCTTTACCCCTACACCACAAGGCACTCGTATTATCAGCTTTCGTAAGGCCAACAAAAGGGAGATTAAAAAGTATGAAAACCAACGCCACACCATTATTTAATGAATTTGACGATCTGCGTCCTTTGACGGATGAAGAACTGGCCCAATTTCGCCCCCTTAAGGAAGTTATGCCTCCTGAATTTGTTGAGATGGTGCTTAAACATCAGGCGGAGCAAGAAAGCCAGGCCAAACAACGCATTTCGCTTAATCTCTCTAAGGAGGTTATTGCAGGCTTTCAGGCCATGGGAGCAGGCTGGCAAAACAAGATCGATCAGGTCTTAAATCAATATTTACAAACCCGTTAAAATGGCTTCCTCCAAGCATTTGGAGGAAGTCGCTTTTTATAAGGAGACCCCATGCAAAACAAAACCCTAGCCTTTATCGGCGCTGGCAATATGGCCTTTGCCATTATTTCAGGCCTGATTAAAGAGGGCTACCCTGCCCAACAAATTATAGCCTGTAACAAGAGCAACCAGGCCCGGCGTGAAGAATTGGCTCAACTGGATGTGCAAACCCAGTTTAGCAAACATGAGGCGGTCGAAAGGGCGGATGTGGTTATCTTGGCTGTCAAGCCACAGATGATGGCAGAGGTGTGTGGGGAATTTGCTGACCTAGACTTCTCGGCCAAGTGGGTGATTTCGGTCGCGGCCGGCATTTCAGTTAATCGGCTGGAAAGCCTCTTGCCTAGTGCAAAAAATATCATTCGCACCATGCCTAATACGCCTTCCTTAATTGGGGCAGGCCTTACAGGCTTATTTGCAAAAAAATCGGTTTCTCAAGCCGCTTGCGACTTCGCCAGCCAGCTCCTCAATGCCGTGGGCCAAACCTACTGGGTTCAAGAAGAAGCCCAACTCAACCATATTATTGCCGTGACGGGTTCCAGCCCGGCCTACTTCTTCCGCTTTATGGAGGCCATGCAGGCCTCAGCCGTCAAGCTAGGTTTTAGTGAAACCGATGCTCGCTTTTTAGTCCAGTCCGTTGCCTTGGGGGCAGCCAAATTGGTGGAGGCCCAGCCTGATACCCCGCTTTCCACGCTTAGGGAAAATGTCACCTCCAAGGGAGGCACCACCGCCCAGGCCTTGCAGGTTTTTGATGAGCATAATTTAATGGGGCTTGTTGATGAAGCCATGCAGGCAGCCATTCGCCGGGCCGAGGAAATGGAAAAATCCCTATGATCAAGCTCTCCCCCTCCAGTGGTCATCCCTAAGTTTTTTCGGCTTCTTCTGTGCCTATGGGGTGCTTTTGCCCTTCCTGCCCCTCTGGCTCAAGGACAGCGGCTACGCCACCGAAACCATCGGGCTTCTGGCCTCCCTGGGCTTTGTTTTCCGCTTCTTGGGTGGCATTGCCTGCTCCCAACGGATTAAAGGCCCCAACCAACTGATCCCAACCATTCGGGTCTTAGCCTGGGTCAGCCTGGCTATTACGCTCATCATGGCCTGGGCCGTCCAATCCCTCTGGTGGCTATTGCCGGCCTTTGCCCTCTTTCACATGGTTAATGGCGGTTCCATGCCCATCAACGAAACCATCGCCTCCACCTGGCAGAAGCAAGTGGGTATGGACTACGGCCGCTCCCGCCTCTTTGGATCGCTGGCCTTTGTGGTGGGGTCAATTAGCACGGGCTATCTGGTCGGCTGGCTGGGGGAAAACTCCATCATCTTTATTATGGCCGGCTGGTTGCTCTTTTTAAGCCTGAGCCAAATGCTGGCACCCACCACCTATTTTGCAGAAAACGAGCAAAAAGAAACCGCTTGTAAGGTGTCTTACTGGGATTTGCTCAAGGATAAAACTACCCTACGCATGATGATTGCCATCTCGCTTATCCAAGCCTCCCACGCCGCCTACTACACCTACAGCACCCTCCACTGGCAGGCCAACGGCATTTCGCCCCAAACCGCCAGCCTGCTCTGGGGCCTAGCCGTGACCTCTGAAATCGTCCTCTTTTTTGTGGCCAATCGGGTCTTTAAGAACTGGTCAATTTACGGCCTTATGCTGACCTCTGCCCTGGCCTGCATCCTGCGTTGGAGCCTCTTGGCCAGCCAAACCGAGGTGGCCATCTTAGCCCTGGAACAGGCCATGCACGCGCTTACCTTTGCCATCGGCCATGTCGCCATGATCCGCTACATCTCCACCCAAGACACCCAAAAGATCGCCAAGCTCCAAGCCCTCTACTTCGCCCTAGCCAGCTGCGGCCTCATGGCCATTTTCACCTTGATTGCAGGCTTCATCTACGCCCATTCAGCATCAGCAAGTTTTTGGCTCATGGCCCTGATTGTAATACCAGCGATTTTTATTGTGCCTAAGAGGTTTGTAACACAGATTCAGGAGCAAAAATGAGAAAACCCACCCATCCAGGCATCATTTTATTTGATGGTTTTATTGAACCGCATAATATTCAAATCACAGCACTTGCCAATCATTTGGGCTTTTCTAGAGAAACCATTTCTCGGCTTGTGCACGGTAAAGCGCCTATGACAGCTAATATTGCCCTAGCCTTAGAAGATGCTGGCATTAGCACAGCCAAGCTGTGGTTAAGCCTACAATCAGCCTATGATGTATGGGAACTCAAACAAAACCGCAAAAGCACTATTTTGCCTTTCGACTTTGGCCATACTGCTTTGGCTTAAATTTTTTATCATCTCTAGAAGTTGTTGATAATTCAAAATAGAACAAGGCCTTATTAGTGAAGAAAGATGAAAGTTAAGCTCCAATGAGCTACTCCCCTCTTTAGCAAAGAGGGGCAGGGGGAGATTTGGCAGAAGTGGAAACGGAAGAGAGAGAATAAATAGCACTCTTACTACATATTGGCTCATAATTTATGAGCAAAAAAGATACTGCCAAATCTCCCCTAACCCCTCTTTGCTAAAGAGGGGGATCGCATGGTACAACCTGATAACATCCTTTACATCATAACCCAAGGACATCGTTTACATTCTTTGCCGTAAAATCGCACCAAACATCTTATCTTTGGTGAAGAAAATGGCTTGGAAACAAACGAATCCTATGGAACAAAAAACGTTATTTATCAAGGCTTGGTTGTCCCAACGCTTTACAAAATCCGACCTGTGTGAACAGTTCGGAATCAGTCGTCCAACAGCCAATAAATGGATTGAACGCTTTAAACAAGGCGGCTTTCCTGGTTTGCAAGAGCTATCCAGAAAGCCACATTATTCGCCCAATGCCACGCCACAATGGATTGTTGAGTGGCTGGTCAGTGAGCGACGCAAACGCCCCGATTGGGGGGCAAAAAAGCTGCTTGACCTGTTTGAGCAACGCTTTCCTGAAGCCAAGAAACCGGCTGATAGCACAGGCGATTTAATCTTGGCTCGAGCAGGACTGGTCAAGCCCCGCAAGGTTCGCCGTCACACGCCAGCAGACAGCTTGCCCTTTGCCGAATGTGACGCCCCTAATACAACCTGGTGCGTGGATTTCAAGGGGCAATTCCAGCTAGGTGACCAGAAATGGTGCTACCCGCTAACGGTGAGCGACCAGTTTTGCCGTTACTTATTGCTTTGTCAGGCCCTGCCCAATACCTTGGGTGACCCTGTAAAAGCCCAGTTTGAACGACTTTTTTACGAGTTCGGGCTGCCTTGGAATATTCGTAGCGACAATGGCTCGCCCTTTGCCTCAACTGCCCTGGGTGGCTTAAGCAAGCTGGCCAAATGGTGGATTGACCTGGGCATTCGGCCCGAGCGTATTCGCCCCGCCCACCCCGAACAAAATGGGCATCATGAGCGAATGCACCGTAGCCTCAAGGCTTGTTTACTCAAGCGTGAGGCCATTGCAGGGAATCTTGCAGACCAACAGGCCATGTTCGATGCTTTTGTGCACGAATATAACCATGAGCGTAGCCACGAAAGCCTGCTTGATGATGACAAAAAACGTCAGACGCCAGCAAGTCTTTATCAGCCCTCAAGTCGTATTTATACCGGCAAGATTGAAGACTATGACTACGGTCAAGGTGTTGAACTTCGTCGAGTTAAACCCAGTGGCGAACTCTGTTGGCAAGGTGAAATTTACTACCTGAGCCAAATTTTAAAGCAAGAAACCGTTGCTTTTGTGCCTTACGCCGATGGTATTTGGCACATTTATTACCGTTTTCATTTTCTGGGTCAAATGGATGACCGAGAGAAGAAAATTACTCCAGCAAGTAGCTGGCATATTAACCATACAATGTAAACGATGTCCTTAGAGAAAAATGTAAAGGATGTTTATGTTGTACACATCTCCGGGCCATATAAGATCACGGCATATAGGACAAAATAGTTGGTCTTTTTGCACTTTATGCCTCTATAGGACAAAAAAGTTGGTAAAGATTATTTTAACAGATCCTTACCAACTCTTTTTGTTCAAAAAGTCCTGTATAAACAAGATCTTATGCTTTCTTGTTAAACCGCTGTGCGGACGTAATTTGTCTTTTAGTTCCTTAAATAAACCTTCAATCCTATTTGTTGTCTTTTCAATATTTAATTCAGGATATTTCTCATAAGTAAAAATATATTCATAATAACGCTTAATACTCGCAGCAGCACTTCTTACACTTCGATGTTTATAAGGGTATTTCCCTTTTTCATTTGGTTTATCTGACCGTTCACTTAAAAACTCCTGGTGTTTTCTCTTCCATTCATATATTTTTAAATAAAATTCATTTTTAGAGCTGGTTTTAAGCGTCTTAATAATACTTTTTAATTCTCTTCCTGCATGTGATTGATGTTTCTTTCTCAATGCCCTCATTACGATTGCTACAAGATGAAACTGACACATCTGTGTTGGTGTATTGAACAAATCTTTTAAGAGGCCTCTACGCCCATCACAGGTAACTGATTGAATAATATAATTTCTTTCCCTTAAACGGTTCATGGCCTTCTTGTAATAGATATCTTTTTCTGTTTTGACTATTTGGTGATAAACCACCTTTTTTGTAGAGCTATCAATAAACACCATTACACCAAAATCTCGGTGAAAGAATGTTGTATCAATAATTAAGTTCAAGTATGTATTTTGAGGTTTATTTAAGGAGGATTTAGGGTGCTTCTCTAAATATCTTCGAATAGTTCGAGAAGAGCAAGAATATTTTTCTGCTAACTGTACTTGTGTTTGTTTTCCAGATGAATAATCAAGCCAAATTTTTTCAGGATCTAATTTATTCTTAAAGGTAAATGTTTTATTACAGCTAAGACATTTGTAACGCTGTACATTATTTTGTTTGCCATACTTCTGGATCGGGGAATGTTGGCAGAAAGGACAGTTTTTTGTGCATATTTCAAAAAGAGGGCTTAAAGCCTTGTACTATAAGGCTTTAAGCCACTTTTTACCAACTATTTTGTCCTATATGCCAAGATCACGACAACCGCAAATTTTATCAACACTATCTACATAAGCCAAATGCCCAAGCTCTCACTTGGGCATTTGCCTATTTACGGTACTTATTATGCTGTTTCACCGCTTTTCGGATCTGATGAATATTGGTGCGGCGGCGGTTTTTGGTGACATCCACCTTGGTTTCGGTTTCAGGCTTGAGGCCGACCAGCTCCCGCAGGTAATTGACCTGCTCTAGCGGCATTTCCTCCCAGCCGCCCCGTGGCAGGCCCTTATCTAGCTTGATGTTTCCGTAACGGATACGAATTAAACGGCTGACCTGAATATTCTGCGACTCCCACAGGCGGCGGACTTCACGATTACGGCCCTCGGTTAGGGTGACATCAAACCATTGGTTGAGGCCTGTGCCGCCTACAGTTTTGATCTGCTTGAAGTTGGCTGGGCCGTCTTCTAGCTGCACGCCCTTACGCAGGCGTTGAAGCATGGCTTCATCCACCTCCCCGAACACCCGCACAGAATATTCCCGCTCCACCTCACGGCTTGGGTGCATCAAACGATTGGCTAATTCCCCGTCTGTCGTGAAAAGCAGCAGGCCTGATGTGTTAATGTCCAAACGGCCGACTGCAATCCAGCGGGCGCCCGTTAAACGAGGCAGGCGGTCAAAAACGGTGGCTCGGCCTTCAGGGTCGGATCGGGTGCAAAGTTCGCCCTCTGGCTTGTAGTACATGAGCACCCGGCAGATTTCCTTTTGGGCTGGGATGAGGTTGATGAGTTCGCCATCTATCCGAATCTTGGTGCTGGAGCTGACCAAGACACGGTCGCCCAGGCTGGCAATCTTACCATCCACACTAACCCGCCCTTGGCTGATGATCTCCTCCAACTCACGGCGAGAGCCTCGGCCTGCTCGGGCCAGGACTTTCTGGAGCTTTTCGCCCACAACCTTGGCGGGCTTATCGGCCTGTTCGCTGCTTAAAGCGGTCGGTTTTGGGGCTTTTTTTGCAAGGGGCTTGGCGGTTTGGCTTGGGCCTTTTTGCAAGTTTTTTAGGTTTTCAGACCGCTTGTTGGCCGTCTGTTTGGTTTGAAATGTTTTCATTAAGCTTCCTTTGTCGCTTTCACAAGCGTCTAATAAAGATAGCGCCAGCGTCCACGCTGGTGCTTATAAAAGGCACCAGCGTGGACGCTGGCGCCATCAATTTGTTAGTTAAATGGACTTGGATCACCCGATCCCACCCGAATAATCTCGGGGCTGTCGCCAGTCAAGTCAATCACTGTGGTTGGGCTTTGACCCAAGTAGCCACCGTGAATAACCAAATCCACTTGATGGGCCAGCACATCATGGATTTCATCTGGATCTGATTGGGTAATCTCTTCATTAGGCAACATAAGCGAGCAGGATAAAATCGGCTCGCCCAAGGCCGCCAAGAGAGCCAAGGCAATGGCATTATCTGGCACCCGCAAGCCAATGGTTTTACGCTTGGTCATGAGGCGGCGGGGCACGTCCTTGGTGGCCGGCAAAATAAAGGTGTAGGCAGCAGGCACATTATTTTTAATCAGGCGGTAGGCCTGGTTATTGACCAAGGCATAGGTGGACAGCTCGGACAAGTCGCTGCAAACCAGGGTAAAATTGTGATTTTCAGGCAGTTTGCGGATGGCCACAATCCTGTCCATGGCCTGTTTCTCGCCGATGGCACAGCCCAGGGCATAGCCCGAGTCGGTTGGATAGACAATCACGCCACCCTGTTTGATGATATCCACCGCCTGCTTGATCAGGCGGGGTTGAGGGTTTTCTGGGTGAATATAAAATAATTGGCTCATAATGCCACCTTGACGTTGCTAGAATGAGCCAATTATACGCCCTTTCGGCTCAAAAAACTATTTCTTCCAGCCCTTGAGGGCATCGGCAAAGGCATTATTGCCGAAGTTTTGTGATTTGCGATCTGGTTTGGCAAAAGGCTTGCGGTTTTGACCGCTTGCATCCCGCTCCCGCCGCTCGGCTGGCTTGTCGTCTAAACGCATGGTGAGCGCAATCCGCTTGCGGGCTACATCCACTTCCAGCACTTTCACTTTCACCACATCGCCCGCCTTGACCACCTGGTGCGGATCTTCCACAAAGCGATCGGAGAGCATGGAAATATGCACCAGACCGTCTTGGTGAACCCCAATATCCACAAAGGCGCCGAAGTTAGCCACGTTGGTCACTGTGCCCTCTAGGATCATGCCAGCCTTGAGGTCGGAAATCTCCTCCACCCCCTCCATAAAGACAGCGGTTTTGAATTCGCCCCGTGGGTCACGGCCTGGCTTTTCCAATTCCTTGAAGATGTCGGTTACGGTTGGCAGGCCGAAGCGCTCGTCCACAAAGTCCTTGGCTTGCAGTTGGTGGATTTTTGAGCCATTGCCCATCAGCTCTTTGAGGCTTAAGGTCGTAGCCTGGAGGATTTTTTCCACCACTGGATAAGCCTCTGGGTGGACGCTGGAGGCATCAAGCGGGTTCTTGCCGTCTAAAATTCGCATAAAGCCGGCACACTGCTCAAAGGCCTTTGGCCCTAGGCGTGGCACTTTTTTCAGGTCGGCACGGGCGGCAAAGCGGCCGTTTTCATCCCGATAGGCCACGATATTTTGGGCCAGGGTCTTGCTCATGCCGGCCACCCGAGCCAAGAGCGGGGCCGAGGCCGTGTTCAGATCCACACCCACCGCATTTACGCAGTCTTCGACCACCGCATCTAATTTTCGAGCCAGTTGGGATTGATTAACATCATGCTGGTACTGCCCTACCCCAATGGCCTTGGGTTCGATCTTAACCAGTTCGGCCAGCGGATCTTGCAGGCGGCGGGCAATGGAGACCGCCCCACGAAGCGATACATCTAAATTCGGGAACTCATTGGCCGCCAGTTCCGAGGCTGAATAGACAGAAGCCCCTGCCTCGCTGACCACCACAGTTTGCGGTTTCTTGTCCTTGATTTCTTTGAGGACTTCCTTGGCAAAACGCTCGGTTTCCCGGGAGGCCGTGCCGTTGCCAATGGCAACCAACTCCACCTGATGTGTCTTGATAAGCTTATAAAGGGTGACTTGGGCTTCGGCTTCACGGCCGGTATGTGGGTAGATGGTAGCTGTGTCTAAAAGCTTACCGGTGTTATCCACCACGGCCACTTTTACCCCCGTCCGCAGGCCTGGGTCCAGGCCCATGGTGTTTTTGGCCCCTGCTGGAGCAGCCATCAAGAGGGCGGATAGGTTGCGGGCGAAGACATCAATGGCTTCTTCTTCGGCCTTATCCCGTAAAGCCCCCATAAGTTCGGTTTCCAAGTGCAGGGAGGCCTTGATCTTCCAAGTCCAGCTAATCACCTGGGCCCGCCAACTGTCGGCGGGTTGATTGTTGAGGAAAATGCCCAGGTGCTCACGGATAATCTCCTCACAATGGCTGGTACGGCTACCCTCCTCCGCCTCTGGATCGGCATTAAGGGAAAGGGATAAAATCCCCTCGTTGCGGCCACGGAACATGGCCAGGGCCCGATGAGAAGGCACGGTTTTGAGCGGCTCGCTGTGGGCAAAATAATCACGGAACTTCTCGCCCTCTTCCTCCTTGCCCTCAATCACCTTGGATTCCAAAGTGGCGTAAGCGGTTAAATATTGGCGTAATTTTGCAAGTAGCTCGGCATCTTCGGCAAAGCGTTCCATGAGGATATAACGGGCGCCATCCAAAGCAGCCTTGGTGTCCGCCACGCCTTTTTCGGCATCCACATAAGTAGCGGCTAGGCTTTCAGGGGTATTTGACGGCTCATTCCAAAGGGCCTCTGCCAGCGGTTCTAGGCCCGCTTCAAGCGCAATCTGGCCCCGGGTGCGGCGTTTAGGTTTATAGGGGAGATAAAGATCTTCCAGTTCAGTCTTGCTTTGGGTTTGCTCAATTTTAGCCTTGAGCTCGTCAGTCAGCTTGCCCTGTTCTTCAATGGATTTGAGAATGGTCTGGCGGCGGTCGTCTAGCTCCCGCAGGTAAATGAGACGGCTTTCAAAATGGCGGAGTTGGGTATCGTCTAGGCCACCGGTCACTTCCTTACGGTAGCGGGCGATAAAGGGAATGGTGTTGCCCTCATCCAAAAGGCCGATGGCAGCTAGGATTTGGTGGCTGCCGACATTTAGCTCGGCGGCAATAAGTTGGCTGATTTGTTGGTTTAGTTGTGACATTTTACTTCCTATATCAAGGATGGCGCCAGCCTCCAGGCTGGTGCCTTAAATACGTTGTGGCACAAGCGTGGACACTTGCGCCATCATTGTTCCGAAAAAATCTTACTTATTCATCAAAGAAAAACGCAAAAACTCGACAAAATGGTCGGCCCAGTGCATTTCGTGGTGGATTTCATTGGCCATAATCTTGAGCCGAATATGATCCAGCGGGTGGCCCATGCGTAGGAGGGCCTGATAGTAGTGCAGGGTGCAGTCGATATAGGCCTGGTTCATATTGGAGATGAACTTGGAGTCAATATCATCCCCCTCATTGGTACCGACCTGGATAAAGACCTTGCTGGCCGGATTAAGGCGGTGCTGGTGCATAAAGGCTAGAAAGGCCGGCTCGCTAAACCAAGAAGCCAGGGAAAAGACCCCCAAATGGCCAAAGACCTGCGGGTAGGCCGCCCCCATATAGGCGGTGATGATCCCGCCCATGGAACTGCCAGCCAAGAGGGTATGCTCCCGTTCAGGCTTGGTACGGTAGTGGTGGTCGATAAAGGGCTTAACGGTTTCCACCACCCACTTGCCGTATTCCATGCCCAATCCACCCGCCTGGGCAAATTCTGTGCCAGCACCTGTGCTGGTCTTCCATGGGCCGTATTCGTCTAGGCGTTTTTCGGCCGCATTATCAATGCCGACAATGATGATCTTGGGGAATTCCTTGTGGTGCTTGATGGTGGGGATGATCTTCCAAGAATAGCCCGAATAGGATTCCTTGCTGTAAAAGATATTTTGGCCATCGTGCATATAAAGCACCGGGTAATTTTGCCAGTTTTCGGTGTAATAATCCTTGGGCAGGAGGACACGCACACGGCGGTTTTGGTTGAAATAGGGCACATAAAGGAAGTGTTCTTCCATTTTGAGGTAGTAGTAATTATTCATAGTTTTCTCTTAAAATCTTTTAATAATTTGGTAAAATTTGCGGTTGTCGTGATCTTTAGTGACTTGGAGATGAGATCCCCCTCTTTAGCAAAGAGGGGTTAGGGGAGATTTGGCAGTATCTTTTTTTGCTTATAAATGATGAGCCAATACATAACATTCCTATCTTGTAGGAGAGTTATTCATTCCCTCACTGACGTTTTCACTCCTGCCAAATCTCCCCCTGCCCCTCTTTGCTAAAGAGGGGAGTAGCTCATAGGAACTTCACTTTCATCTTTCTCATCTAAAGTAAGGAATTGTTCTATTTTGAATTATCAACAGCTCCTAATACAACTAGATGGGGCTATTATAGCTTGCATTAAAAAACCCATTCAAACAAATTCTTGCGAGAACCTCTTTGAATGGGTTTTCCCCCTGGCTGTAAGCCTTACGGTGCTTGGCCTTGCGTTGGTAGCTGCCCTTGCCCTTACGGTTGCGTTCTACACGGTTGCGAAAGAGCTTGTCGGTGACCAAGGCCTTGAGGGCAGAGTCTTGAATCTGGCCTCGCTCATGTAAATAAGCATTGTCTTTTGCCATATTGATTTCCTTTTGTTGATTAAAAATACGCCATAAAAAGAGGCGGAGGCAATTTTGCCAAAAATTCTCGTCTTTGTATATAAGAAAGGGGGAAAAGACTGCTATAATCGCCACATTTCCCGCAACAAGCGGGCTTGATTCGCCCTATTTTTACAAATTTGTGAGGTTTCTATGAAAAAAGAAGAAGTCGGCCACCATTTTCTTGCTCGCTTAGGTAAAACCCGCTTACGCCCAGGCGGCAAACTGGCCACCGATTGGCTGATTGCCAATGGCGACTTCCGCAAGGACAAAAAGGTCTTGGAAGTAGCTTGTAACATGGGCACCACGGCCGTGCAACTGGCCAAGGACTTTGGCTGCCAGATTATTGGTATTGACTTAGACGAAGAAGCCTTAGAAAAAGCTCGCCTCAATATCAAGGAAAATGGGGTGGAAGACCTGGTTCAGGTACAACGAGCCAATGCCACCAAACTGCCTTTTGAGGATGAGAGTTTTGATATTGTGATTAACGAGGCCATGCTGACCATGCTGCCCATTGAAGCCAAGGAAAAGGCCATTCGGGAATACCTACGGGTGCTCAAGCCTAATGGTTTCTTGCTAACCCACGATGTTATGCTCAATGTCGAAGAGGCTGAACAGGTGCTGCAAGACCTGCGTGAGGCCATCAACATCACCGTGACCCCACTAACCAAACAGGGCTGGAAGGACACCTTCCATCGCTGCGGCTTCCGCAATGTGGAAACCTTCAGCGGCGAGATGTCCTTGCTTTCGCCTAAGGGCCTGATCCATGATGAAGGGGTGCTAGGGGCTATGAAGATTGTCGGCAATGCCCTTAAGCCAGAAAACCGTGATACCTTCAAAAAAATGTTCAAGACCTTTAATGATCCTGAGAAAAAATTAGGCTTTATTGCGGTTTGTAGTCAGAAGTAATTTATTTTCACCACACAATCAGCACCAGCCTAGAGGCTGGCGCTATCATTTATAAGGCAAACAACTCCATGTTCGATCTGTTACGCATTTGGTACAAGCGAAAATTTGGCGATCCGCAAACGGCGGTCTTGCTAGGCATCTTGCTGATTGGCTTTGGCATCATCTACTTCTTCAGCTCCTTGCTTATGCCTGTTTTGGTGGCCATTGTCCTGGCCTACCTGCTTGAAATGCCCATCCAGACCCTTGTGCGCCAATTAAAAATGCCCCGCTGGCTCAGTCTCTTGATTGTGCTGGGCGGCTTTTCTGCCCTCTGCGTGTTCCTCTTTATTGTGCTTTTACCCAGCCTTTGGAACCAAACCACCACTTTCTTAAAAGACCTGCCCACCATGTTCAATCTTTTGAACGCTTGGTTGCAGGCTTTGCCCGAACACTACCCAGAGCTGATTGACTATGCCATGTTAGACAGCCTGATGACCAGTGTCCGCAGTAAAATCTTAGGCTTCGGCGACTCCCTCTTGGCCTTTTCGGTCAATTCCATTGTGAACCTGGTCAGCCTGGGGATTTACGCCTTCTTGGTACCGCTTATGGTTTTTTTCCTGCTCAAGGACAAGACCCAATTTATGCACACGGTCGGCAAGCTCCTGCCTAAAAACCGCCGCTTGGCCAACCGTGTTTGGGGGGAAATGCAGGAGCAGATCGCCAACTACATTCGGGGCAAGCTCTTGGAAATCCTGATTGTGGGCGCTGTAACCTACATCATCTTCCTCTTTTTTGACCTGCGCTACCCGCTCCTGCTCTCGGTTGCCGTTGGCCTTTCCGTGCTGGTGCCCTATATCGGGGCAGTGCTGGTCACCATTCCCGTGGCCCTGATTGCCCTCTTCCAATTCGGCCTTTCGCCTGAGTTTTACTACCTCATGTTGGCCTTTGTCATCAGCCAGCTCCTAGACGGCAATGTGGTTGTTCCCCTGCTCTTTTCAGAAGCAGTCAATCTCCATCCGCTCACCATTATTGTGGCCGTGATTATCTTTGGCGGCCTCTGGGGCTTCTGGGGTGTCTTTTTTGCTATCCCGCTGGCCACTCTGGTCAAAGCCGTCATGAATGCCCTGCCAAGTGCCGATGAATAAACTTGATAAGTAAAAGGATCTTATTTTGCGTGTCTCTGACTTCCATTTTGATCTCCCTGATGAACTGATTGCCCGTTACCCAACCGCCGATCGCACGGCCAGTCGCCTCCTGCATTTAGACGGCAAAACAGGTCAAGTGGCTGATCAGCACTTTACGGATTTGCTTGACCATATTGAACCAGGTGATCTGCTGGTCTTTAACAACACCCGGGTTATTCCTGCCCGCCTTTATGGCAGAAAGGCCAGTGGTGGCAAGCTAGAAGTTTTGGTGGAAAGAGTGCTAGACCAGCACCGCTGCCTGGCCCATGTACGGGCATCTAAGGCACCCAAAGAGGGAGCGGAATTGATCTTGGGCGAAGATAAGCTAGGCCAGGGCAAGGGCTTTAAGGCCACCATGGTTGCCCGCCATGAAGCCCTGTTTGAATTGGCATTTGCGGAAGAAGCCCCGCTCTTTGATCTGCTCCAAACCGCAGGCCATATGCCCCTGCCGCCTTATATTGATAGGCCAGATGAAGATGCCGACCAAGAGCGTTATCAAACGGTTTACAGCCAAGTGCTCGGTGCAGTGGCCGCCCCAACTGCCGGCCTGCATTTCGACCAGGCCATGCTAGACCAGCTCCAAGCCAAGGGCGTGCAAACGGCCTTTGTCACCCTCCATGTGGGGGCTGGCACCTTCCAACCTGTGCGGGTGGACACCATTGAAGATCACAAAATGCATGCTGAATATGCCGAAGTCAGCCAAGAGGTGGTGGACTTAATCCTGGCCACCAAGGCTACCGGCAAGCGGGTGATTGCCGTAGGCACGACCTCTGTTCGCTCTATTGAAAGTGCTGCCCAGGCCGCTGAAAAAGCCGGCCAGCTCATTGCCCCCTTCTATTCAGACACCAGCATCTTCCTCTACCCAGGCAAGACCTTCCGTGTAGTCGATGCCTTAGTGACCAACTTCCACCTGCCAGAGTCCACTCTGATTATGCTGGTTTCCGCCTTTGCCGGCTATAAAACCTGCATGCAGGCCTACCAGCACGCCGTTGAGGAAAAATACCGCTTCTTTAGCTATGGCGATGCTATGTTTATTGAGAAGAACCCGAATGCCTTGGAGGATCTGCCACGAGAATAGGAAGCCAAGTACCTTAAAGGCTCAAAGCCCGTCTGCCCACAAAGGAATGCGAAAGGGTGGTGCCATCCACCATTTCCAGTTCACCGCCGACAGGAATGCCGTGGGCGATGCGGGTAACCTTGATATTATGGGCCAGGCACATTTCTGCGATGTAGTTGGCTGTGGCATCCCCTTCAATAGTGGGGTTGGTGGCCAGAATAACCTCGTGGAAGGACTCTTGCTCTAAGCGTGCTTGCAGGAGATCCAGGCCAATTTCCCTTGGGCCAATGCCATCAAGCGGGGATAAATGCCCCATCAGGACAAAATAACGGCCGGAAAATTGGCCTGTTTGTTCAATGGCCTGAATGTCAGCCGGCATTTCGACTACGCAAAGTTGGCCACTGACCTGACGGCGGGGGTTTTGGCAGATGGTGCAGTGTTCTTCTTCGGTAAAGGTGCGGCAGGATTGGCAATGGCCGATGTGGGTCATGGCCTCGTTCAAGGCCTTGGACAGATTTACGCCTCCCTGGCGGTTGCGTTGTAGCAGGTGGTAGGCCATACGTTGGGCCGATTTGGGGCCAACCCCTGGCAGGGCGCGCAGGGCTTCCATCAGGTTTTCAAGTAGTGGACTGGTTTGCATAGATTTGATCCAAAAATAAAGGCAAACCTTTGGCTTGCCTCTTCAAGAAAAAAGGAATTAGAAAGGAAATTTCATACCTGCTGGCAGGTTCATACCCGCGGTTACACCAGCCATTTTCTCTTTTTGCATCTCTTCTGCACGGCGTACGGCATCATTAAAGGCGGCTGCAACCAGGTCTTCCACCATTTCCTTATCATCTTCCATCAAGGATGGATCGATTTCAATGCGGCGGCAGTTGTGCGCCCCGTTGATGGTCACTTTAACCAAGCCTGCGCCTGATTCACCCGTTACTTCTAATTGGGCAATTTCTTCCTGCATTTTTTGCATACGCTCTTGCATTTGCTGAGCCTGTTTCATTAAGCCGCCTAAACCGCCTTTTCCAAACATGGTTTTACCTCTTGATTGACTAAAATAAAAAACAGGGCATTCTACTGAATCCCCCTGACAAGCGCAAGCAAGCGGTTGAAAATCGCCGCTTTTTTGCAAAAAATAACCCCACATAAGTGGGGCTATGGCTTAGTTTTCAATAGAGAAGCGGACAGGCACCGTGACATTTGAACTAAAGCCTGGCGGTGGGCCAGATGGCATTTTGGTAGCCTGGGCGGCCTTAACGGCGGCGGCATCCAAATTGCTGTTACCCGATGAATTGACCACCGACACATTGACTAGCTGGCCTGAGGCCGAAATGCTAAAGCTCAGGGTTACCGTACCGGTTTTACGCATCATCTTCTCACGGGCTGGGTAGGCACTGTTGGCTCGGCGTTGAAGGGCGCGTTGCAACTGGGCCTTATAGGCTGAGATTTCATTGCTTGACGCCGCGCCACTGGCCCCGCCAGTTTGGTTGGTCGCCCCCTTGCCTTGGGCAGAACCATTGACAGCCCCTGCTTGGTTTTGCTTACCTTGAACAGCACCAGGCACAGCCTTGGCCACTACACCCTGGCGAGCTTCCTTGCCAACCTCAACGGCCTTAATCACTTCTTTCGGCTTTTCTTTTGGCTTAGGCTTCTCTCTTTCCTTAGGTTTTTCCTTAGGCTTTGGTTTTTCCTTTGGTTTCTCTTTTGGCTTAGGTGGATCTTTTGGTTTTTCCTTCGGCTTTTCTTTTGGCTTGGGTGGTTCTGGCTTTGGCTCTGGAATCGGCTCAGGCTCTACCACTGGCTCTGGCTCCGGTTCAGGTTCCGGCTCAACTTCAGGTTCTGGTTCAGGCTCGGGAGCAACTGCAACCTGTTCCTGCTGAAGAATGGCCGCCACCATTTCCATAGAGATGCTGGAAACCTGTTCTTCCGCATTGGTTTTCACTGGCACCTGCCAGGCCGTCCAAAGCCCTGCAAACAAAGCACTATGGGCTGCAAGCGATGCCACTAAACCAACTCGTGAATTGTTTTTACTCATTCAGTATCCTATTTGGTGTTGGTGCTTTCTTTTTTAGTGACAATGGCCACGTTTTTGATCTCATTGGCTGCCAGTAGATCGGTTAGCTCAACAAATTTCTCAAAGGCCACTGCTGCATCCACCTTTAAGGTCACCTTTTGGGACTTATCCCAGGCCGCCACTTCTGTCGCCAATTCTTCCTTGGTCACAGGCTTGTCGTTAAAGTAAAACTCGTTGTTTTCGGTGATGGTTAATAGCTTGGCCAACTCATCTGCCTTAAAGGCCGTTGTGGTTGTCGCCTTGGGCACATTCACCTGAATTTTCCCTTGCGAGATAAAGGATGCGGTCACCAGCACAATGGCCAGGAGCACCAACATAATATCAATGAAGGGAATAATGTTGATTTCGTCAAAACTTTTCTTTGTAGATGCCATTTTTGCCTCCTATTTGCTACAAGGCCTAGGCTTTTTTACTTAGAGCCAACCATTTGAGTTTATTGGCTTCTACCTTGCGGCCAAAGCCGTTATAGAAAATCATGGCAGGAATGGCCACCAAGATACCCACTGCGGTGGCTTTAAGGGCCAGGGATAAATGCACCATAATCGAGGCTGCATCAATTTCGCCACCTGAATTGCCCAGTTCATAGAAGGTTAAGAGGATACCAATTACCGTACCCAGCAAGCCAACATAAGGGGCATTGGCACCGATGGTGGAAATGGTGGTGAGGTTGTGGGTTAAATCAATTTCCAACTCTTCAAGGGTTTCATAGTTGGTGACATTCACGCCCTTGTAGAACATTAAACGCTCAATGATCTTCCAAAAGAGGATAATGCTCATCAAGCCCAATAGGCCTAAAATAATGTAATCAATGTATTGTTGTAGGAATTGGAAGAGTTGGTCCATAGTTATGCCTCTTGAAGATAAATTGAATAAATAAAAATGCACATAGATCTCAGACTATGTGCATTTGAGAATTGTTCCTAATTATACGAATTTAGAACAAGAATTCAACCTAATTTCGCTTAGAAGGTGTAATTTACTGCAACACGGTATTCACGGCCAGCACCTGGAAGGTTACTACGCTGTGCGTGAGAAACGTAATGTTTATTGCCGATGTTGTTAATCGCAAAATTCACGTTCATTTTATCAGTGCCAAATGGTTTCCAGTTTGCAGTAATGTCAGTGACGCCATAACCTGATTTACCGCTGGTTGCAGCCCGTACTGTTGAATTACTGAGGAAGAAATTATCTTTGGCATCCACACCTTCAACTTGACGGTGATGAACTGCAATTTCTACATTAGGTTGTGCAAAGCGATAACCCAAGGTGCCTGTCCAGGTTCTACCAATTGCTGCTGCATATTCAGGATTTGAGCTTAACTTATCACCATAGAAACGAGGTTTGCTATAGGCCACACCTAAACGAGTAAAGAAATTGTTGTAGTTAAGGAAGGTCGCTAATTCATAACCATGGTTTTTAATTTTGCCTGCATTGATAATGTCAGAAGCACATTGGAGATTGGTGCCTGAACACAAGTGGTTGTTACGGCCTGTTGAAGTGCCTAGTGCATCTTTGATATTTTGCCAGAAGTAGCTACCTTCTACACCCCAAACGCCATTGTCGTAGTTAAAACCAATTTCTGTATTACGGGCTTTTTCTGCCTTAGTACCATCAGCAATTGAAACCACACCACGGGCACCGTGTGCCATTAGGGCATCGTGCATACGAGGGCTACGGGTCGCATAGTTATGGCTTGCACTCAAAGATAAACCTTGAACAGGTTCATAAATAAGGCCTACACTTGGATTTACTGCACCATCGCTTACTTTTTTGCCGTCCATTGCCTTAAATTGGAAATGATCGTAGCGAACACCTGCGGTTAAGGTCACATCTTTAACTGAGGTAATGGCTTCAGCGTAAACACCCACATCACGTTTTTCTTGGTTTTTCACGCCTGCACGCAAGATGTTGGCTGGTTTCACCTCTTGCTCACGATAATTGACCCCGTATTTTAAGAGGAGATTTTCATGTAATTCAGAGTCGAAATTAATGTTGGCACCCACGGTTTCGACTTTGGTTTTGGTTGCACCATTATTTGCTCTACCACCTGCATAACCGTTACCTGAGTCATCAGCAGACCAACGACCGTGTATTAATTGATAGACATTGGCGGTGGCTTCTTTAGCAAAACCAAGGTCTTTACCTGTCCATTCTAAGTTGGTATTGGTAACGGTCATTTTACGCTCTGATGGCGCCTGACGAGCATCTGTTAAGCGACTACCTGGTGAATTATCTACCGAGAATTCCTCACGCACGGTACGGTCGCCCTTAAATTGTTCTTTTAAATGGCTTAATACAAAGCGATGATTGCCTACATTAGCCCCTACTTTGAATAAATAGCTCAATTTATCCAAGGCGCTATAAGGCACACGAGAGGAGCCATCTTTACCATTTTTATAGCCCTTACCGCCCTTGTAATCATCTTCATTCACGCCATTGACTGCGGCTACAAAATCAAAGGTATCATTTTGACCAAAAGTGGATAGGCCATAGTTATAGCCATCGTTACTGTTATAGCCACCATTTACCTTGAAACCAAAGTTTTTATGGCTGCTATTTTTCAATAAATCCTTAGCTTCTACCGTTTTAGCAATAATCGCACCATTGGTTTGACCAATACCTGCTGAAGCACTACCCGCCCCTTTTTGTACAGCAACCACTTTCACTAAGGCAGGATCTAACATATGGCGGCCTTGGTGGTAGTGGATTTGGCTGTCTGAATAGGCATTATCAACCTTCACATCAACAGAGTTTTGCCCCATACCACGGAGGTAAAGATATTGAGAAGTACCATTACCTCCACCAATACCGATCGCAGGCTCATCTTTGAGTAAGCCACGCAAGTCCGTTTCAACACTTTCATCTTTTTTCTGCATGGTCACAATGTTGCTTTGGACCTTCAAGCCTTGGTTATCGGTAACATGTACTGTATCAAGCACAACAGTGTCGTTGGTTTCAGCCTGTGCAAAACCTGCGACAAGGGCAGCTAATGGAAGAAGTTTGAAATGTGTTTTTTTCATCGAAAGTTCCTTTTAAGTAAAAAAAGTAAGTAGATTTTCAAGATGAGAAACATTATCGTTTTTTTTTGCATCAAAGATCAAGTGCTTTTTTACATTTCACTGACATTTGAGTGACATTGCTTACTTTTTGTAACCCTCTATAAAAATCAGCCACAAAATGCTATATTTGGCACTTTCTTATCGAAGCTGAGAATCTATGGAACAAGAAACCTTTACCGAAATTAGCCCGCAGGCCGCCTGGGACTTACTGCAAAATGAAGACGCTGTCTTAGTCGATATTCGTGATGCCAAGCGCTTTGCCTACAGCCGCCCGCAAGGGGCCTTCCACCTGACCAACCAAAGCTATGGCCATTTTTTAGATGAATATGATTATGATGAACCCATTATTGTCTCCTGCTACCACGGGGTCAGCAGCCGCAATACGGCACAGTTCTTGGTGGAGCAGGGTTTTGAGCGGGTTTATAGCCTCAAGGGAGGCTTTGAGGGTTGGGTACACGCTGGCCTACCTATCGAAACAGCCTATTAGATCAAATTTTTGTAAATTTTTGCTAGAAGAAAAAGGGCGAATAGGGTAATCTTCGCACCGTTTTTTCTAATTTCTGATATTTAAATTTTAAAAGGTGATCTTATGATTAAAAAAATCGCAGTTTTAACCAGTGGTGGGGACGCACCAGGTATGAATGCCGCCATTCGTGGTGTAGTCCGTGCCGCCCTGAGTGAAGGCATTGAAGTCTATGGGGTACAAGATGGTTACTATGGCCTCTGCAACGACTTGGTGAAAAAACTTGAACGCTATTCTGTGTCTGAAATCATTAACCGTGGCGGCACCTTCCTTGGCTCTGCCCGCTTCCCTGAATTTAAAAACCCAGAAGTGCGTAAACAAGCGGTTGAAACCTTGAAAAAATATGCAATTGACGCCTTGGTGGTTATCGGCGGGGACGGCTCCTACATGGGCGCTAAATTGCTGACCGAAGAATTTGGCTACCCTTGTATCGGTATTCCAGGCACCATTGATAACGATGTGGCTGGCACCGACTACACCATCGGCTACCAAACCGCCCTTGAAACCGCCGTGGTTGCCATCGACCGCCTGCGTGACACCTGTAGCTCCCACAAGCGGATTTCCATCGTCGAAATCATGGGCCGCCATTGTGGCGACTTAACCGTTAATGCAGCCCTTGCTGGCGGCTGTGAATACATCATCACGCCTGAAATCGGCTTTGATAAAGACGGCCTGATGGCCAGCATTGAAGAGGGCCTAAAAAAGGGCAAACGCCACGCCATCATCGCCATTACCGAGATGGTGACCGATGTTCACGCCTTGGCTAAAGAAATGGAAGAGCGCTTTGGCAACGAAACCCGTGCAACCGTGCTAGGCCACATCCAACGTGGCGGTGCACCATGCGCCTTCGACCGTATCCTAGGCTCTCGTATGGGAGTTTATGCGGTAGAACTCTTAATGCAGGGTTTCGGCGGCCGTTGTGTGGGCATTCAAAACGAGCAATTAGTCCACCACGACATCATTGACGCTATCAACAATATGCGCCGTCCGTTTAGACGTGATCTCTTTGAAACCTCGCAGAAATTGTTCTAATTATTTCGTTTCCCCCGTTTACGGGAGAGCAAAGATAGCGCCAGCCTCCAGGCTGGTGCTTTAATCTAAGGCACAAGCGAGGACGCTTGCGCCATCAGAGAGTTTCAAGTAGTAACAGGGCGAATGTAATTCGCCCCTACCTAGGTTATTTCCCCATGTTCAAGGACAAGCCTGTTATTTCCAACCAACACGGCGCGCTGGTCATGGCGCTTATCCCCTTTTTATACGCCATTTTCACCAGCCACTTTCACTATCAGCATCTTTTTTTAGGCCTAAGCTGGCTCTTTCTTTATTTTTGCTCCTATCCATTTCTGGCCCTATTCAGCAAAAAGCCCACCGCCCGTAACAAAAAATGGGCCAGTATTTATGCAGCCCTTGCCCTAGTCTTTGCTCTGCCTGTGGTCTTTTATCAGCCTGCTATTTTGCAATTTACCCTGCCGATTTTACCGCTTGCAGGCCTGCAAATTTACTATGCCAAGCGAAAGGATGAACGCAATCTCATCAACGATCTGGCTGGCATTTTAACCTTTGGCCTGGTGGGTATGGCGGCAGCCTATTTGGTCACAGAAACCTACAACTGGGCCATCCTGCTCCACCCTGCCCTCTTTTTTATGGCCACCACGCTTTATATTAAAAGCGTGGCTCGTGAACGGCGCAACCCGCTCTATCTCAAACTAAGCCTAGGTTCACACCTAATTTTAGGCCTAATCTACGCCCTTCTTGGCCAATACGGCCTTGCTCTGGCCTACGGCCTCGGCCTGCTACGAGCGGCCATCATTCCCCGCAAAAACCTCAACGTTAAACAGGTGGGTATGCTAGAATTCCCTGTCGTGCTCATCTTCTTTATTGCGCTTATTTTTAGCTAAGGACACCTATGAAATTTACCGTCATCATCCCCGCCCGCTATGCCTCCAGCCGCCTGCCCCGCAAGCCGCTCCTCGATATTGCCAGCAAGCCCATGATCCAACACGTTTGGGAAAAGGCTCAACAAGCGGGAGCAGAAAGAGTTATTATTGCAACCGATCACCCTGAAATTGAGGCTACTGCCCTGGCCTTCGGAGCCGAAGTCTGCTTAACCTCCGATAAACACAATTCAGGTACTGAACGCCTAGCCGAAGTGGTGGAAAAAATGGGGTTGGACGCAGATGAAATCATTGTCAATGTACAGGGCGATGAGCCACTGATTCCGCCAATCATTGTTCGCCAAGTGGCAGAAAACCTGGCCCAATCAGGCGCCAATATGGCCACACTGGCGGTGAAACTAGAAACCAAGGAAGAGCTTTTTAACCCCAATGTGGTCAAAACCCTAACCGACAACCAGGGCTTCGCCCTCTACTTCTCCCGTGCCCCAATCCCCTTTGCCCGGGATCAGTTTGCCAACTGTGACGATAACTTCGTGGCCTCACAAAACTACCTGCGCCATATCGGCATTTACGCCTACCGAGCGGGCTTTATTCAGCAATATGTGGCCTGGCAGCCAACCCCCCTTGAGCAACTAGAAAGCCTGGAGCAGCTGCGTGCCTTGTGGTATGGGGAGAAAATCCATGTGGAAGTGGCCAAGGAAGCACCGGCCGTAGGCGTGGATACGGCAGAGGATTTGGAACGGGTGAGAGAGATTTTGGGTTAATCACTACCCCCCTCAGCCTTCGGCAGCTCCCCCGTAAACGGGGGGAGCGAAATTTGTATCAATTTAAATATAAAATCTTTTCCCTCCACCCGCTTGCGGGGGAGGTGCCGAAGGCGGAGGGGGGCGTTGTAAACAAAATTTTCCACACCGCTCTTTTATGCGTATAATAGCCCCAATTTCAGCCCGAAAAAGGAAGTCCTATGTCTGACGCTTTCAACACCCTCATCGCCCACAGCCCTAAAATGCAACAAGTGGTCGAGCAGGCCAAGAAATTTGCAAATCTCTCTGCCCCGCTCTTGCTTGAGGGCGAAACGGGCACGGGCAAGGATTTACTGGCCAAGGCCTGTCACGACTTTAGCCTTAGGTCCGAGCAAAAATTCATTGCAGTAAACTGTGCCGGCCTGCCCGAAGACGAGGCGGAAAGTGAGATGTTCGGCCATCGGGGCAATGGAAAGGAAAGTATCGGCTTTTTTGAATATGCCAACAAGGGCACAGTTTTGCTGGATGCCGTGGCCGAATTGTCGCTGGAAATGCAGGCCAAGCTCCTGCGCTTTCTCAATGATGGCAGCTTCCGCCGAGTGGGAGAGGATCAGGAAATTCGGGTGGATGTGCGGGTGATTTGCACCTCCCAGCAGCCGCTCCACCGCCTGGTGGCCGAGGGCAAGGTGCGGGAAGATCTTTATCATCGCCTTAATGTGTTGAGCCTGCAACTGCCGCCTTTACGGGAACGTAAAGACGACTTGCCATTATTAACCGATCATTTCATTACCCAGATCAGCCAAAGCCTGAACATCCAACCACCAAGCTATGATGAAACCTTTATGCAGGTGCTCAAGAACCACTACTGGCGGGGCAATCTGCGGGAACTTTATAATGCTATTTATCGGGCCTGTTCCTTGGCAGTAGATGGGCAACTTTCGGTGACCGATCTCAACCTCTCCAAGGAGGTGGACTCCTTTAATATCGATCTCTTTGGCGAAGGCACGCTGGATGAGATGATGGACTGCTTTGAAGCCTCGCTCCTGCGTAAATTCTATGCCGAATACCCCAGCACCCGTAAACTGGCCCAAAGGCTGGGCGTGTCGCATACTTCCATCGCCAACAAGCTCCGTCAATATGGAATTACCAAATGATGTGGGCAAGAAAAAGCAAGTCTCAATCTGATAGCGTCAACCTCCAGGCTGGTGCGAATAGCCAATATAAGGCACCAGCCTGGAGGCTGGCGCCATCGCTCTTATCCTTAATTCCTCTACAACAAGCGGGTAAATTTTGGCTGTTTTTTGCAAGTTTTTGGGCTTTTACAGCCGCTTGTTGGGCCGCGCCCAGCATTCCTCAAGCCCTTAGGGACAAGAGCCTGATCTACTGCACCAACATTTCGGGTTTTTCCTTTAACCCACAAAAGGCCGACATTGGCACCAATATGAATGTGGTGACCGAGCAGATCTACGACAAGCTGCTGGATCTGGATCCACAAACCCAGGCCCTGAAACCCGCCCTGGCCGAAACCTTTAGCCTGAGTGAAGATGGCCTAACCATCACCCTCAACCTGCGCCGCAAGGTGGCCTTTCACAACACCGAATGGTTCACCCCCACCCGTGACTTTAATGCGGAAGACGTGATCTTTTCCCTCAACCGAGCCATGGGCAAGGCTGATGATTTGCCGGCCCTTAACCGTGCCTCACAAGAAGGCCAAATCTACCACCGCCAGCAAAGTGATGTTTACCAACGCCTGGCCTCACGCACCCATTCGCCCTATTTT
The DNA here is from genome assembly GCA_012221805.1 of Pasteurellaceae bacterium RH1A. Classification (NCBI taxonomy): domain Bacteria; kingdom Pseudomonadati; phylum Pseudomonadota; class Gammaproteobacteria; order Pasteurellales; family Pasteurellaceae; species Pasteurellaceae bacterium RH1A. The sequence continues at coordinate 1,744,421 of CP015195.1, forward strand.
GAAAGCGTAGCCTTGGAGAGCAAGATCGCCCGCATTTACGCCCCTCATGCCCATCAGGTCAAAATTGAATTGGTCAAGCCTGATCGGGCCTTTTTGGCCCACCTGGCCAGCCAATATGCGGTTATCTTATCCAAGGAATATGCCCTCCAGCTCAATGCCGATAACAACCTGCCTCAGCTGGACTTATTGCCTGTCGGCACGGGCGTCTATCGCCTGCAAAGCTATGTGCCCAACGAATATGTCCGCCTGCACCCCCACCAAGGCTACTGGGGCAAGCCGGCCAAGGTGGCCAATATGATCGTGGATTTTTCAGCCGATGGCACAGGCCGAATGGCCAAGTTCCTCAACAATGAGTGCGATCTGGCCGCCTTTCCTGAACCTAGCCAGCTTTCCACTCTCAAGGAAGGCCATCTTATCAGCAATAAGGGCGCCAACCTGGCCTATCTGGCCTTTAATTTTCAGCAGGAAAGGATGCAGGACATAAACCTGCGCCAGCATATTGCCCAGGCCATCAACCGTGAGCGTTTGGCCTCCCTGAATTTTTACGGCCAGGCCGAAGTGGCTCAAAATGTTCTTCCCCAGGCCCTGTGGCCAGAAAAAAACCCTGCCAGCTATGCCCATCTGCCCCAAAACCTCAAGCTGGACAAGCCCCTGCGCCTTTGGGTGATTGATGAAAAACGGGTCTATAACCTGCACCCGCTCAAGATGGCCGAATTAATTCGGGCCGACCTGGTGCGGGCTGGCCTGAAAGTCGAGGTTCGCCAGGTCAGCCGGGCTTATTTGGTGCAACAGCTGGCCACGGGCCAGGCCAATTACGATATGATCTTAGGCGGCTGGCTGGCCACCAATTTTGACCCTCTTAGCTTTCTCTCGCCACTTTTAGCCTGCCAGGCCCAGCAGTCGGTCACCAACCTAGCCAACTGGTGCCATTTGGAATTTGATCGCCTCCTGCAAGATGCGGAAAGCAGCCCTGATCCCCTGCAAGGCCAGCTCATCTATCAGGTTATGCAGCGGCTTTTGCAAGAAGAGCTGCCCATTTTACCGCTTGTTCACGCCAACCGCCTGCTTATTGCCAAGGAGCGTGTACACAAGGCCCACATTAGCCCCTTTGGGCAGGTCAATTTGGCTGAATTGGAGTGGAAATAATGTTACTTGCCCTTATTCGTAAACTCTTTTTAACCCTGATTACCCTGATTATCCTCTCGGTCATCAGCTACCACATTTTGCTTAGAGATCCGCTCAACCACTTCTCCAGCCTGCAAGGCTTTCAAGGCTACCTCAACTATGCCCAGGGCCTGCTGCACGGGGACTTGGGCATCAGCTTTGCCACGGGCGAGGCCTTGTCTAGCGAGATTTTGGCTGTCTTCCCGGCCACCATCTTGCTCTGCCTGTCTGCCTCCCTGCTCTCGCTCCTCTTAGGCATTCCGCTGGGCTTTTTAGGGGCCTACCAACGCCATCACTTGCTGGGCAAGCTCTTGGCCTCCCTCGGCTCGCTCAGCCTGGCCGTGCCCGTTTTCTGGCTGGCTCTTGTTTTGCTCTATTATGCCTCAGTCAATCACTGGGAACTGGCCGCCGTGGGCGAACTTCACCCCATTTATGATGTGCCAAGCCTAACGGGCTTCAAGCTCTTGGACGCCTTTTTAAGCGACTCGCCCTACAAGCTCAAGATCACCCAAAGTGCCCTGCACCACCTGGCCCTGCCCACCCTGATCTTGGCTGTGCCGGCCACCTTGGAGGTCATGCGTCTAACCCAGCAAAAAGCCTCCCAAGTTCTGCAAGAGCATTATGTCAAGGTGGCCTACACCCGAGGCTGGTCGCCTCTACGGATTTGGTGGCGGCATATTATGCGTAACACCCTGGCTCCCAATATTCCCCTTATTGCCCGCAATATCACCTTAATTTTTGCCTTTGGGATGTTGATTGAAAATATCGTCAGCTGGGGCGGAGTGGGCCGTTGGATGATCAAGGCCCTGGCCGTGCAGGACTATAACGCCATTTCAGCAGGGGTTATGGCTATTGGGGTCTTTGTGCTGGTGGTGGATATGCTGGCCGAACTCTTAACCCTTTGGCTAGACCCAACCAATAAGAAGGGCTGGTATGTTAAATAAAGAACCTGAACAATTCCGTGAAGTGGCTCATCTAAGCCAGTTTTGGCTCAGCCTACGCCAAGACCGCCTGGCCCTGGTCAGCTTCTACCTCTTTTTAGCCCTGCTCTTTTTGGTCTTTTTCGGCCACCTGATTGCACCTTATCGGGCCGATCATCAATTTATGGGCCTGGAGCTGATGCCCCCTTCTTGGAACGATGCGGGCTTGGTCAGCTACTTTTTTGGCACAGACGACTTGGGCCGGGATATTTTCAGCCGTATCCTTTACGGCTTCTACTACACCGCAGGTTCAGCCCTGGCCATTACCCTGGCCATTACCCTGATTGGCGGGCTTATCGGCGTCTTAGCTGGCACCAAAAAACGCTCCTCTTTTTGGTTGCTCAGCCACCTTTTTGACACCTTCTTGTTCACGCCTATTTTGCTGATCGCCATTATTATTGCCACCCTTATGGAGGCCAGCCTGACCAATGCCATGTTAGCCATTTTCCTGGCCATGCTGCCCCATTTTATCCACCGCATTTATCAGGCCACCCAGCACGAACTCAAGCGGGAATATGTGGTTACCCTAAAGCTAGACGGCGCCCGCCGCTGGGACATCATCAAGCAGGTGATCTTGCCTAACTTAACCGTGGTGGCAGTGAAAGAAGCCAGCCATATTTTTGTGATTGCCGTGCTGGACATCAGTGCGCTCAGTTTTATCTCACTAGGGGCGGCCAGCCCCACGCCTGAATGGGGAGCCATGATTCGGGATTCCATGGAGCTGATTTATATCGCCCCTTGGACGGTTATCCTGCCAGGCATCAGCATTATTTTAGTGATTTTGATCGTCACCATGCTGGGCAACGGCATTGTGCGGGTTTTGAATAAGGATCGCTACTAAGATGGCACTATTAGACATTCGACACCTGACCATTGAAATTCAAACCCCAAACGGGCGGGTGAAAATGGTCGATAACATCAACCTAACCCTGGATGAAGGCGAAATCCTAGGCCTGGTGGGGGAATCGGGTTCGGGCAAGAGCCTGATCGCCAAGGTCATCTGTGGGGTGGTTAAGGACGAGTGGATCGTGACTGCCGACCGCTTCCGCTTTAAGGACATTGAGCTGCTCAAGCTCAGCCCCAGCCAGCGGCGAAAGTTGGTGGATGAAGAAATTGAGATGATCTTCCAAGATGCCCTACAAAGCCTAGATCCTAGCCTGACCATCGGCAAGCAGCTCAAGCAAACCATTCGCTTCAAGGGCAAGTGGTGGCAGTGGTTTGGTTGGAAAACCCGCAAGGCCATTGAGCTGTTGCACAAGGTGGGCATTCGGGATCACAAGGACATCATGCACAGCTACCCCTGCGACATCACCGAGGGCGAGGCTCAAAAGGTTATGATTGCCATGGCCGTGGCCAACCAGCCCCGCCTCTTGGTGGCTGATGAACCCACCAATACCATGGAGGCCACCACCCAGCTTCAGGTTTACCGCTTGCTTTCCAGCATGAACAAGAATCTGGGTACGTCTATTATTTTGGTCAGCAACGATATGTGGAACATCCAAAAATGGGTGGACAGCTTCAACGTGCTTTACTGCGGCCAAACCGTGGAAATCGGAGCCAAGGACACCATCATCGACAGCCCCTACCACCCCTACACCTCGGCCCTGCTGCACAGCATTCCCGACTTCTCTCAACCCCTGCCTTTCAAGAGCCGGCTCAACACCCTCAAGGGTACAGTCCCTGTCCTCCAGCAGATGCCCATCGGCTGCCGCCTAGGCCCCCGCTGCCCCTTCGCCCAGAAAAAATGCGTCAATAAACCGCCCCTACGCAAGTTCAAACAACACGAATTCGCCTGCCACTTTCCATTGAATTTTAGGGAGCAGAATTTCTTGAAGAAGGCAGACTTTGAGCCAGTCAAGGTGGTGGAGAAGACAGAATAGACAAGCGGCCTAGATTTGCAGTTTTTTTGCAAATTTAGACCGCTTGTGAAAGATAAAGATGGCGCCAGCCTCCAGGCTGGTGCCAAAACCTAAAAAGGCACCAGCGAGGACGCTGGCGCCATCAAATAGCAGGCTAGGCCGCCTCTTTCGCCTTCGGCAAAATTAAGTTCATCACTATAGCTGCAATGGCACAGAGGCTGATGCCCTTGAGGGAAAACTCGCCCACGTTAATCAACATTCCGCCGATACCAAAGGTCATGACTACCGACACAATGCAAAGGTTGCGGGCTTCGCCCATATCGACCTTGGCACGAATTAAGGTGCTCATGCCCACCGCTGCAATAGAGCCGAAGACCAACATCATAATCCCGCCCATTACCACGTTTGGAATGGTTTGGAGGAAGGCGCCCACCTTGCCACAGAAGGAAATCCCAATGGCCCAGCAGGCCGCCCAGGTCATGACTTTAGGGTTGAAGTTTTTAGTCAGCATGACCGCACCGGTTACTTCCGCATAAGTGGTATTTGGTGGCCCGCCCATGGCGGCAGCGGCTGAAGTCGCAATACCATCGCCTAAAAGCGTGCGGTGCAAGCCTGGTTTGTTGAGGAAGTCTTTGCCGGTCACCGAGCTAATGGCCATAATCCCGCCCACATGTTCAACCGCAGGAGCAAGCGCAATCGGCAAGAGGTAAAGAATGGCTTCGAGCTTAAATTCAGGCGTAGTCAGGGTTGGCAGGCTGAACCATTTTGCATCCAAGACAGGTTGGAAATTAACCAAGCCCATAAAGACAGACAGGATATAACCGACCACAATGGCGATCATAATCGGCACTAATTTCATCAAGCCCTTGGCAAAGACGGCCACAATCAGGGTGGTAATGAGGGTGACCATAGACACGATAATAGCCTGATCATAAGGCACATCGGAAGTTTTACCCAGGGCCATATCCACTGCCACAGGAGCTAGGCCTAAACCGATGATAATGATCACCGGGCCAACCACAACAGGCGGGAAGAGCTTGTCTAAAATTTCAGCTCCCTTCCATTTGACCAAGGCAGACAGGGCGAAATAGAGAAAGCCTGTACAAATCAAGCCACCCATGGTGACCGCAACGCCCCATTGCTGCACACCATATTGAATAGGGGCAATAAAGGCAAAGGAAGAAGCCAAGAAAATCGGTACTTGGCGTTTGGTACACAGTTGGAAAAGGAGGGTGCCGACACCTGCGGTCAACAAGGCTGTGTTGGGATCAAGGCCAGTAATAAGTGGAACAAGCACCAGGGCGCCAAAGGCCACGAAGAGCATTTGCAAGCCTACAAAGGCCTGCTTGGGGGTACTAATATTTTCAGTTGTCATTTTGGGAAAAACTCTCTGTTTAAAATTGCTAAAACGGAGTTATCAACTTCGCTCCCCCCGTTTACGGGGGAGCTGCCGAAGGCTGAGGGGGGGATTGCGACAAAGTCGCAACCACAAGCGGGTAAAAATTAGGAAAATTTTACAAATACCGCCTTAGGTTCTCCCCCCACCCTAGCCCTCCCCGCAAGCGGGGGAGGGAATATCTAGCAGTCACATAACCCAAAACGCAATTATATAGAAAAAAGCAAACGTTTGCTAAAAAAATTAGCTTTTTCTGCAAAAAGTAGTTGCAATCTACCCGCTATTTTTGGCAAATTAGCACTAATTACTACACAACAACAGATAAACAGGAGTTTTCTATGGCACACCGTCTTCAGGGGAGCATTGTTGCCCTTGTTACCCCAATGACCCACGGCGAAGTAAATTTTGACGATCTCAAAAACTTAGTCGAGTTCCACATCAAATCAGGCACCCACGCCATCGTGTCGGTTGGCACCACGGGCGAAAACACCACCTTAAGCATTGATGAAAATGTGAAGGTCATCAAGAAGACCGTGGAATTTGCCGCAGGCCGTATTCCTGTTATCGCAGGCACAGGCTCTAACGCCACCAGCGAAGCTATTATTATGACCAAACTTTTGGCCAACAGCGGTGTTGCCGCCTGCTTGAGCGTGGTGCCTTACTATAACAAACCTACCCAAGAAGGCATGTACCAGCACTACAAGGCCATTGCCGAAAGCACCGACCTGCCACAAATTCTCTACAACGTGCCAAGCCGCACGGGCAGCGATCTCAAGCCTGAAACCATCGGCCGCTTATCTAAAATTCCAAACATCATCGGCGTGAAAGAAGCCACAGGCGATCTGAGCCGCTATGCCACCATCCGTGAATTGGCAGGCCAAGACTTCCTCTTCTTCAGCGGCGATGATGCAACAGGTTTGGAGTCTATGAAGCTGGGTGGAAACGGCGTGATTTCTGTGACCAACAACCTGGCCGCAGCCGATATGGCCAAAATGTGCGAACTGGCCTTTGCTGGCAAGTTTGACGAAGCGGAAGCCATCAACCAACGCCTCATGGGTTTGCACCACAACCTCTTCTTAGAAGGCAACCCAATCCCAGTCAAATGGGCCGCCTACAAAATGGGCCTGATCTCCAGCCCAGAACTGCGCCTGCCGCTAACCACCTTCTCTGAAGAAAACCAACCAAAAGTCTTGGAAGCCTTAAAACAGGCGGGCTTGCTCTAAGCCCCTTGCACAAGCGGTAAAATGGGGCAGATTTTTTGCAAATTTTGCCCCTCCTCCGACCGCTTAATTTTTAGCGAAAACGTTTGCCCTTTCCATTTACAAAGGGCAAACTGATCTGTATAATCCGCTCGCAATTTTTCCCCTTTCATTTTAAATTTTACCTAAAGGAAACATTGCAATGGCATTACGAATCAAGCAAGAAGCCCTGACCTTTGATGATGTGCTTCTCGTCCCTGCACACTCAACCGTGCTTCCTAACACCGCAGACCTTTCCACCCAACTCACCAAAGACATCCGCCTCAATATCCCTATGCTGTCCGCAGCCATGGATACCGTTACCGAAACCAAACTGGCCATTTCTCTGGCCCAAGAAGGCGGCATTGGTTTTATCCATAAAAATATGTCGATTGAACGCCAGGCTGACCGTGTGCGTAAGGTCAAAAAATTTGAAAGCGGCGTAGTGTCCGAGCCTGTCACGGTTTCCCCTGATTTAACTTTGGCTGAACTGGCCGAATTAGTTCAGAAAAATGGCTTTGCAGGCTACCCAGTAGTTGATGAAGAAAGCAACTTGGTAGGCATTATCACTGGCCGTGATACCCGCTTTGTGCGTGATCTCAGCAAAAAAGTGTCTGAAGTGATGACCAAAAAAGATCGGCTAGTAACCATTAAAGACGGGGCCAGCCGTGAAGAGATCCTAGCCCTTATGCACAACCACCGTGTGGAAAAAGTGCTGGTGGTGGACGACAGCTTCAAGCTACAAGGCATGATTACCGTCAAAGATTTCCAAAAAGCGGAACAAAAACCAAACGCCTGTAAGGACGAATTTGGCCGCCTGCGTGTGGGTGCGGCAGTCGGTGCTGGCCCAGGCAATGAAGAGCGAATTGCCGCCCTGGTTGAAGCGGGCGTGGACGTGCTTTTAATTGACTCCTCCCACGGCCATTCTGAAGGCGTACTCCAACGTGTGCGTGAAACCCGTGCCAAATACCCAAATCTGCCCATTGTCGCTGGCAACGTAGCCACGGCTGAAGGGGCTATCGCCTTGGCAGATGCAGGCGCCAGTGCCGTAAAAGTGGGAATTGGCCCAGGTTCTATCTGTACGACTCGTATTGTCACCGGCGTGGGCGTGCCACAAATCACCGCCATTGCTGATGCAGCAGAAGCCCTCAAAGAGCGTGGCATTCCTGTGATTGCAGATGGTGGTATCCGCTTCTCAGGCGACATCGCCAAGGCCCTTGCGGCAGGCGCAAGCTGTGTAATGGTTGGCTCCATGTTCGCCGGCACAGAAGAAGCCCCAGGCGAAATCGAACTCTACCAAGGCCGGGCCTTTAAATCCTACCGTGGAATGGGTTCATTGGGTGCTATGTCTAAGGGTTCATCAGACCGCTACTTCCAATCTGACAACGCCGCCGACAAACTGGTACCAGAAGGCATTGAAGGCCGCATTCCCTACAAGGGCTACCTCAAGGAAATTATCCACCAACAAATGGGCGGATTGCGTTCTTGTATGGGCCTAACAGGCTGCCCAACCATCGAAGCCCTACGCACCAAGGCCGAATTTGTTCGCATTAGCGGTGCCGGCATTAAGGAAAGCCACGTTCACGATGTGACCATTACTAAGGAAGCCCCGAACTATCGGATGGGCTAGAGCTAACAAGCGGGCAGAATTTGCAGGTTTTTCACAAATTCTGCCCGCTTGTATTATGGCCAACATATAATTAAAATAAACTACATTGTGTTCCATGGCGTCACGATTTAGTCTAAACCTTACTTAGGAAATTACATAATGAAAAAATTTGCTGAATTAGAAATTATCCAAACCCTATCTTGGGCAAAACTCTTCTCAGTATTGCTAGGTTTCTTAACGATTTACACATCTATTCTTTGGGCTATCTCTACTCGAGTATCAGACAATAGAGCCGATTATGTAAATATGCGTTATCATGAACTTCAAAGCCTAGAAAACAAAATAAAAGAACTCGAAGAGCAAAATCAAGCACTTCGAGAACAACTACCAAATGAAAATGGTGAAGCTACTACAAAGATAAGCAATAGTTCAGAACAACCAGAGATCGCACAAGGCGGTACTTTTATTGATCCAAAAACAAATCTTATCGTTTCGGTTAGCTATGTTCGTTCTGGATATATAGTAGCAGTTGTTACCTTACCAAATGGCGAGCAAATATCTAAAAATATATCTTTAGGACAAGATATTAAATTTGAAAATGGTAATAAAAAATACCAAATGATTATTACTTCAACAGATCCCAAAGAAGGTATTACCAAGCTGTTAATACGAGAAATTAAATAAGAAATAAAAACGAATATTTAAACTCCAGCTTACCAAATACATCAGTCTTTTTGCGAAATCTTGACTTAAAAAGACCGCTTATTTTCAAAAATAAGGAAAACAAATGCTACAAGCCATTATCTTTGATATGGATGGCGTGATTGTTGATACCGAATATGTTGAGTTTGCCCTGCAAAAGCAATTTATTGAAAAGATCAAGGAACACGACCGCCCCATTACTCTTGAGGAGCAATCCCAAGTGGTGGGCAGGGGCTTGCAGGAAATTCCTGCCATTGTCAAAAAACTGAGCCAATCCCAATTAAGCTTAGAGGAAATCCGCCAGCGTTATTATGCCTTTTTCCAGGACTTGTTTAGCTCGGTCGATTATCTCAGTATTTTCCGCCAAGAGATTAAGCAAATTATCAACTTCGCCAAGCAGAACCAGATTAAACTGGCAGTCGCCTCTTCTTCGGCCCTGTCTCACATTGACAATATTTTGACCACTTGCGGCATTAAGCAGGATTTTGATCTGATTGTCAGCGGCGAACAGTTTGAACGAAGCAAGCCTGATCCAACCATTTACCTCTACACCCTGGCTCAACTGGGCGTGGAAGCAGCTCATTCGGTCGCCATTGAAGATTCCTATTTCGGCATGCAGGCCGCCAAGGAAGCAGGATTGCAGGTGATTGGTTATGAAGAAAAACGCATGTTAATTGACCAATCCTTAGCCGATGAGATGGGCAAGGATATGCTGGAAATTTTGGCGATTGTTCAGCGTTTGCATGCTCATCAATAAGGCTAATTACCTATGGAAAATACGCTCTTTCAATCCGAATTTGAGGCCATTGTCAGCCTGATTCAAACATCTCGCGCCAATGCCCTGCGTGCTGTCAATGCCGAGCTGGTTAATCTTTATTGGAACGTGGGGGCTTATGTTAGTTTAAAGCTCCAAAATGCAGACTGGGGCGATGGGACGGTTGCGGAATTATCCAGATTTATTCGCTCAACCTATCCTGAAATTAAGGGGTTTGATAAATCGAATATTCATAGAATGGTAAAATTCTATGAATATTATGCTTTAGAAGAATTTGTGGCGCCAGCGGTGCCACATTTAGCAAGCAATAAAACATCGCAAAATGTTGCCCCAGTGGTGCCACAATTTGTACCCCAAGATATTCGCCAAACCATTCTTGCTCAATTAAGCTGGTCTCATCACCGTCTCATTTTTGGTCGCTGCAAGACCGATATTGAACGAGAATTTTATATTCGTCTAGCTATTAAGGAAAGATATAGCAAACGAGAGCTGGATCGGCAAATCTCCGCCAGCTATTACGAGCGTACCATGTTGGGCAAGGCCCAGGCTAATTTATCGCCAGCCTTGCAGGAATTTAAGGCGGATGTCAGCCATATATTTAAGGATCGCTATATTTTTGATTTCCTTAATTTGCCAGAGCCTTATTCGGAAGATGATCTGCAAAAGGGCTTAGTCCAACAAATGAAAAACTTTATTCTAGAACTAGGCAGAGATTTTCTCTTTATGGGGCAAGAATATAAGTTGATGGTAGGCAATAGCGACTTTTATATTGACTTACTCTTTTACCACCGTGCCCTACAATGTCTGGTGGCTTTTGAGTTAAAAACAGACAAATTTAGGCCTGAACACCTAGGGCAGCTTAATTTTTATTTAGAAGCCCTAGACCGTGACGTTAAGCGAGAAAATGAAAATCCGAGTATTGGCATTTTATTATGCAAGGATAAGGACAATGAGGTGGTAGAATATGCCCTTAGTCGTAATCTATCGCCTGCGATGGTGGCTGAATACCAAACACTTTTGCCTGATAAGGCAGTTTTACAACGTAAATTACACGAATTATTGCAATAACTTTTTAGTAACCCTTAGAGACCCCATATGGAAAACATTCACAAACATAAAATCTTAATTTTAGACTTCGGTTCACAATATACCCAACTTATCGCCCGTCGTGTGCGGGAAATTGGGGTTTATTGCGAGCTTTGGGCCTGGGATGTCACGGAAGAGCAAATCCGTGAATTCAACCCAACAGGGATTATCCTTTCTGGTGGCCCTGAAAGTACCACCGAAAACAACAGCCCTCGTGCCCCTCAATATGTCTTTAACGCAGGCGTACCTGTGCTGGGCATTTGCTATGGTATGCAGACCATGGCCATGCAGTTGGGCGGTTTAACCGAAAATTCCGATCACCGTGAATTTGGTTATGCCTCGGTTGAATTGCCAACCATCGATCGCCTCTTTGCCAACCTCAACGACGATCAAACCGCCGTTGCCCTTGAGGCCAAATTAGACGTGTGGATGAGCCACGGCGACAAGGTTACCCGCCTGCCAGAAGGCTTCCAGATCACAGGTCAAACCCCAACCTGTCCGATTGCGGCTATGTCAGACGAAAGCCGCCGTTTCTATGGGGTACAGTTCCACCCAGAAGTGACCCATACCAAGAGCGGGGCGGAGTTGCTTAAAAACTTCGTGGTGCGTATTTGTGGCTGCGAAGCTATTTGGACCACGGAAAATATCATTGAAGATGCCGTTGCTCGTATCAAGGAACAAGTAGGCGATGATGAAGTAATTTTAGGCTTGTCAGGCGGCGTGGATTCTTCCGTGGTTGCCCTGCTCCTTCACCGTGCCATCGGCAAAAACCTCCACTGTGTCTTTGTGGACAACGGTTTACTCCGCCTCAACGAAGCCGATCAGGTTATGGATATGTTCGGCAATAAATTTGGCCTCAACATTACCCGTGTCAATGCCGAAGATCGCTTCCTCTCTGCCCTTGAAGGCGTGTCTGACCCTGAAGCCAAACGCAAGGTGATCGGCAAAGTCTTTGTGGACGTTTTCGATGATGAAGCCCACAAATTACCTAACGTCAAATGGCTAGCCCAAGGCACCATTTACCCTGATGTGATTGAGTCTGCCGCCAGCAAAACAGGCAAGGCCCACGTGATTAAATCACACCACAACGTAGGCGGCTTGCCTGACTATATGAAGCTGGGCCTGGTTGAGCCACTGCGTGAACTCTTTAAGGATGAAGTGCGTAAACTCGGTCTAGCCCTAGGCCTGCCAAAAGATATGATCCAACGCCACCCATTCCCAGGCCCAGGCCTTGGTGTGCGGGTTTTAGGTGAAATCAAGAAAGAATACTGCGAATTGCTCCGCAAGGCAGATGCCATCTTTATTGATGAGCTGCACAAATCTGGCTGGTACTACAAGGTTACCCAAGCCTTCACCGTCTTCCTGCCAGTTAAATCCGTTGGCGTAATGGGCGATGGCCGTAAATACGACTGGGTGGTTTCCTTGCGTGCAGTGGAAAGTATCGACTTTATGACCGCCCACTGGGCACATCTGCCGTATGATCTCTTGGCCAAAGTGTCTAACCGTATTATCAACGAAGTCAATGGCATTTCCCGTGTGGTGTATGATGTATCGGGCAAACCACCAGCCACGATTGAATGGGAATAAACTTCCTATATTTTGATTCATTACATCATAGCTCAAAGCCCTGTATTTACAGGGCTTTTCTATTATATAGTCAGACGGTGTCTGACTATATAAAAATACAAAATCGCCTGCGGAGATCCGCAAGCAGTAAAAATAAACTTGTTTTTAATAACGCCCTGCGTTAATATAAACATAACGCAATACGTTAAGGTTTGTTTATGATTACAGGATTTAAGTGCCAAGACACCAAAAGGCTCTTTGATGGCCAGCGTGTCAAACGCTTCATTCAGATTGAGCGAGTAGCACTTAGGAAGCTGCAACAACTCAACGCGGCAACGGATTTAGCCTTTTTACGCATCCCACCAGGCAACCGCTTAGAAGCGCTAAGAGGTGACCGTGAAGGCCAATACAGTATTAGAATTAACGATCAGTGGCGTATCTGTTTTGTTTGGCAAAATGGCCACGCCCATAGCGTTGAAATTGTCGATTATCACTAGGAGAACCTATGAAAACCCGTGAAGTTCCTCTCGCCCACCCAGGCGAAATTCTCTTGGAGGATTGGCTAAAACCCTTAGAAATTAGCCAATATGCCCTAGCCAAGGCCATTGGTGTACCGCCAAGACGGATCAATGAAATTGTCAAAGGCAGACGAGCCATTACGCCTGATACAGCCTTGCGACTAGCCTCTTTCTTTGGTACAGATGCTCAAAGCTGGATCAACCTGCAAAGCCATTATGATTTGGAGATGACCCGCCAAGAAATTGCTCCGCAACTATCCAACATCAGCGGCTTTGCTTTCGCTTAGATTTAGCATAAAAGTTGCTATTCATGTTGCTCATAGACGCATTATTTATCAAGCATAGATAAAGGCCTGAAATGATAACCTTGCCCCTTGGTTAAACAAGGGGCTTTTTTCTGCCCAAATCCTTTCTTAATCCTGTTTTTTGTTGTATCTTTCCTCCATTAACATTTATGTTTAAGGAAACCCATGTCTTTAGATTTATCGGAAATTCGCCAGCGGATCACTCAGATTGACCGCCACCTCTTAAAACTCCTGTCTGAACGCCACCGTGTGGCCTATGATGTGGTACGGAGCAAGGAAATTACCCAAAAGCCCCTGCGGGATGTGCAGCGGGAAAAGGCCCTTTTACAGGAGCTGGTCAATTTTGCGGAAAGTGAGAACTATCAGCTTGATCCGCAATATATCACCGATATTTTCCAGCGCATCATCGAAGATTCAGTGCTAACCCAGCAGAAATACCTGCAAGAAAAACTCAATGAATTAAATGCTAATAGCGTCAAGGTAGCCTTCTTGGGTATGCGGGGTTCCTACTCGCACTTGGCTTCCCGTCAATTTACCAAACAATATCAGGAATCCCTGATTGAGTTGAGCTGTGACTCCTTCAAGAGCGTACTGGATAAGGTTAGCACTGGCGAAGCTGATTATGGAGTGTTGCCACTAGAGAACACCACATCAGGCTCCATCAATGATGTTTATGATCTCCTGCAACATACCGATTTAGCCATTGTGGGCGAGCTGGCCTACCCTATTAAGCATTGCGTGCTGGCCAATGGCGAGGTTGATCTCAATCAGGTCAATACCCTCTACAGCCACCCACAGGTAATTCAGCAATGTAGCCATTTTATTCAGGGGCTGAACAAGGTGCATATTGAATATTGCGAAAGCAGCTCCCATGCCATGCAGTTGGTGGCCCGCCTCAACAAGCCCAACATTGTGGCCCTGGGCAATGAAGATGGTGGCAAGCTCTACGGCCTGGATGTGATCGAACGCAATATTGCCAACCAACCCAACAACATCACTCGCTTCTTGGTTTTCGCTAAGGAGGCCGTGAAAGTCTCGCCACAGGTACAAACCAAAACCCTCCTGCTCATGACCACCAGCCAGCAGGCTGGTGCCTTGGTGGATGCCCTGATGGTCTTTAAGCAGCACGATATTCGCATGATGAAGCTGGAATCCCGCCCTATTTATGGCAAGCCTTGGGAGGAGATGTTTTATGTGGAACTGGAGGCCAATATCCACCAGCCACAAATGCAGGCAGCCCTCTTGGATTTAGAAAAGGTGACCAGCTTTATGAAGGTGCTGGGCTGCTACCCAAGCGAAATTGTCGAGCCAGTTAAGCTCTAATTTGCAAAAAAGTGGGGATTTTAGCCCGCTTGTTAAAACAAAATATAGGGCATTTTTGCCTTCTCAATTTTAGGAGTTTTCATGTTATTACCCATTCTCGCCATTCTGGGCGGTTTATTGATTTTAATTTGGTCGGCAGACCGTTTTGTCGATGGCGCCGCAGGCGCCGCCAGCCATTTTGGCATGCCCCAGTTGTTAATCGGTATTGTGATTATCGGCTTCGGCACCTCCGCCCCTGAAATGATCGTATCGGCCTTTGCTGCCCTTAATGATAACCCAGGGATTGCCCTGGGCAATGCTTATGGCTCCAATATCACCAATATTGCCCTTATTTTAGGCTTAACCGCCCTTATTCTGCCCCTGGCGGTCAATTCCCAAGTCCTGAAGCAAGAATTACCCATGCTCATTTTAGTCACAGCCCTTTCTGCCTTTCTTATTATCGATGGTGATGTCAGCCATTTAGATGCTTGGGTCTTACTGGGCGTTTTCTTTGTTTATATGGGCTGGACCATTTGGGCGGGCTTGCGTAATCGAGAGGATAGCCTGGCCCATGATGTTGATGAGGAATTGCAAGACAAGGCCGCCATGCCACTGGGCAAGGCCTTGATGTGGATTATCATTGGATTGGCCCTGCTCATGGGCAGTTCGCAGTTGCTGGTTTGGGGGGCAGTAGAAATCGCCCATTACTTCGGCGTGAGTGATTTGGTTATTGGTTTAACCATCGTGGCGGTGGGAACCTCCTTGCCTGAACTGGCTTCTTCCATTGCGGCAGCCCGTAAAAATGAAGTGGATTTAGCCGTGGGCAATATCATCGGCTCCAACCTCTTTAATACCTTGGCCGTGGTGGGGATTGCAGGCGCCATCTCGCCTATCCAGGCTGGGCCAGAAGTCTTTAACCGTGATATGTTGGTTATGTCTGCCTTAACCCTATTATTATTGATCTTTGGCTTGGGCAAGAAGGGAGAAATTAACCGTATTCAAGGTTTCATTTTCTTATTAGCCTATATTGGCTACAATTTCTACCTCTTTAAAACGGCGATTTAAGCCTGCAAATGCGGTCAAAATACGCTGTTTTGACCGCATTTTATAGATAGCCCTTACTGATCCGCTTTGGCCATTTCAAACTCAATCAACATCATCAAAATATGGATAACCTTGATGTGAATTTCTTGGGTGCGGTCAGCATAACGGAAATGCGGCACACGGATTTCCACATCCGCCAGGCCAGCCATCTTCCCGCCATCCTTGCCTGTGAGGGCAATCACCTTCATGCCCTTGGCCTTGGCCGCTTCAATGGCATTGAGCACATTTTTAGAATTGCCTGAAGTGGATAAGCCAAACAGCACATCGCCCTTCTGGCCAACGCCTTCGATATAACGAGAGAAAACATAGTCATAGCCGAAATCGTTGCTAACACAGCTGAGATGGCTAACATCTGAAATGGCAATGGCTGGGTAGGCTGGGCGATTTTCACGGTAGCGGCCGGTTAGCTCTTCAGCAAAGTGCATGGCATCGCAATGCGAGCCGCCATTACCACAAGACAGCACCTTACCGCCTTGTTTAAAGCTATTGGCAATCAAGAGGGCGGCCTCTTGAATCAGGGCAATATTCTTTTCATCAGACATAAATTTGTCTAAGACATCTGCTGCTTCTTGCAGCTCGGCTTTGATTTGATCTAAATACATTGTGAGTCCTTATATAAGGGGTTAAACGCAGGCCAAGTCTAGTTTATTCTGCCGCCAATGTAAAATTTTTTACACTGATTACTTATTTTAATGAAATAAATTAAAATAACTTTTCAAATCTCAAAAAATCATTACAATGCACAGGTTTTCGAGATTATGTAACATAACACAAAACGGTTGCTGAGCTTGTCGAAGCATAAGTTTTGTGCAAACTCTAAAAACTCATGGTTCGACTCATGCTTCGACAAGCTCAGCAACCGTCTCACCAATCGCTTTTTAGCTTACATAATTCCAATTTTTCTATACTACTCTTATGAGGTTTTTTTACTATGGACTCCATTATTTCAGGCTTTGAAGGCCTGCTCCATTGGATCGTCAATACCATTGACGGCCCCCTTTGGGACATTACCGTCATCACCCTTTTAGGCACAGGCCTTTTCTTTACGCTCTCAACCGGCCTAGTACAACTGCGTTTACTGCCCCAAAGTATCCGTGAAATGTGGTTTGGCCGTTCAACCAGCGGCGATTCCCTTACCCCCTTCCAGGCCTTTGCCACAGGCTTGGCCAGCCGTGTGGGCGTGGGTAATATCGGCGGAGTGGCAACTGCCATTGCTCTAGGCGGCCCAGGTGCGGTGTTCTGGATGTGGGTAACTGCCCTTATCGGGATGAGCTCTGCCTTTGCCGAATCCTCCCTAGCCCAGCTCTACAAAACCCGTGACCCTAACGGTATGTTCCGTGGCGGCCCAGCCTACTACATCACCCGTGGCCTCAAGGCCCCTTGGTTGGCCGTGGCCTTTGCCGTTACCTTAATATTCACCTTCGGCTTCGCCTTTAATGCGGTTCAGGCCAACTCTATTGTAGAAGCCAGCCGCAACGCCTGGGGTTGGAATGCCAACTATGTCGGCCTTATCTTGGTTATCTTAACCGCAGCCATCATCTTTGGCGGCGTAAAACGGATTGGCCAAGTATCGGCCAAAATCGTGCCGACCATGGCCCTTTTCTACCTCATTATGGCCGTGATTATTCTGGGCATGAACATCGAAAAAGTGCCAGCCGTCTTAAGTAACATTGTCTCCAGTGCCTTTGATTTCTCAGCTATGGCAGGCGGTATGTTTGGTGCCATCTTCTCCAAGGCCATGCTCATGGGGATTAAACGGGGCCTCTTCTCTAATGAAGCCGGTATGGGTTCTGCCCCTAACACCGCCGCCACTTCTGACGCCAAACACCCTGCCACCCAAGGACTCATTCAAATGCTGGGCGTCTTTGTGGACACCATCATTGTCTGTACCTGTACGGCCATTATCATCCTACTCTCGAATGATTACGGCAGCGAAAGCCTGCGGGGCGTATCGCTGACCCAAAAGGCCCTTGAGTTCCATGTAGGCGAATTTGGCCTCCACTTCTTGGCCTTTATCCTCCTACTTTTCTGCTACACCTCCATCATTGGCAACTACGCCTACGCAGAAATCAACATCCGCTACATTCGCAACCGCCCAGCCTTTATTCTGGCCTTCCGCTTAATCGTGCTCTTCTTCGTCTATTTCGGCGCAGTGCGTGACGGCGGGATTGTCTGGGCCTTTGCTGACACGGTTATGGCATCCATGGCCATGATTAACTTAGTGTCAATTATCCTCTTAGCCCCACTGGTTTGGGTGGTGTTAAAAGACTACCAAAAACAAGTTAAGGCTGGCCAAGAACCTGTCTTTAAAATTGAAGATCACCCAGAACTCATTAAACGAGGGGTTGATCCACTGATTTGGAAATCGAAAGATTAAAGTCACTTAAAGGACAAACGGCATCTCATGATGCCGTTTTTTTTTGCAAGAAATAGGGGAATTTGAACCGCTTGTTGGGCAAGTTTAACAGGCTTAACACCTTGAATAATCAACCCTATTTGTTTACTATCTCATCAACTACAACAAGCGGGCAGATTTAAGTAAAAATTTGCAAAAGTTTTTAAATAGGCAGGAAAATTATGCAGAACAAAAATATAGAAATATATAAAACACTCACTCAAGATAAATATTTTGGCTACAAGGTTAAAATGGCCCTTGTTTTATTATCTCCCCAAGAAGCCTATGATATTTTGGAGGCTGAAAATCGCCAGCCCATGTTAAGAGAAGGAGAACCTTCCGCCATCTGGCAGCGTATTCTTAAAGATGAAATTTATGAAACCAAGGCCTGGTATATTCCTGACCATCTGAAACTTTGGGATAAAAGGTTTGGCAGCTTATTTAAGCGGCCTTTTTTTGCTTTTGATAGTGATGTGGAAGCCTGGACAGACATTTTGGAGTTTTACCTTAAGGTTTCAACCCCAAAAGCAGAGCATTTTCCCAATAGAAAAATTTACAATCAAGAATGGCAATTCTTTGCCGAATTGTTGGCAGTTGCCCAGAAAAACAATCATCCTTTATGCCACAAAGCCGAAAACCTTTTAAAAGAAAGAGGGCTACCTGAAAAAGTGTTAGAAAAGAAAAAAGCCGAATTAGAAAAATATCATTGTTTGGAATACACCGAAATCGGCATTGAGCACTTTTGTAGAACAACGAAATGGTAAGAGAATATCGAAAAGAAAACTCCCTTTTATCTATAAAAGGCATATAGGACAAAATAGTTGGTCTTTTTGCACTTTATGCCTCTATAGGACAAAAAAGTTGGTAAAGATTATTTTAACAGATCCTTACCAACTCTTTTTGTTCAAAAAGTCCTGTATAAACAAGATCTTATGCTTTCTTGTTAAACCGCTGTGCGGACGTAATTTGTCTTTTAGTTCCTTAAATAAACCTTCAATCCTATTTGTTGTCTTTTCAATATTTAATTCAGGATATTTCTCATAAGTAAAAATATATTCATAATAACGCTTAATACTCGCAGCAGCACTTCTTACACTTCGATGTTTATAAGGGTATTTCCCTTTTTCATTTGGTTTATCTGACCGTTCACTTAAAAACTCCTGGTGTTTTCTCTTCCATTCATATATTTTTAAATAAAATTCATTTTTAGAGCTGGTTTTAAGCGTCTTAATAATACTTTTTAATTCTCTTCCTGCATGTGATTGATGTTTCTTTCTCAATGCCCTCATTACGATTGCTACAAGATGAAACTGACACATCTGTGTTGGTGTATTGAACAAATCTTTTAAGAGGCCTCTACGCCCATCACAGGTAACTGATTGAATAATATAATTTCTTTCCCTTAAACGGTTCATGGCCTTCTTGTAATAGATATCTTTTTCTGTTTTGACTATTTGGTGATAAACCACCTTTTTTGTAGAGCTATCAATAAACACCATTACACCAAAATCTCGGTGAAAGAATGTTGTATCAATAATTAAGTTCAAGTATGTATTTTGAGGTTTATTTAAGGAGGATTTAGGGTGCTTCTCTAAATATCTTCGAATAGTTCGAGAAGAGCAAGAATATTTTTCTGCTAACTGTACTTGTGTTTGTTTTCCAGATGAATAATCAAGCCAAATTTTTTTCAGGATCTAATTTATTCTTAAAGGTAAATGTTTTATTACAGCTAAGACATTTGTAACGCTGTACATTATTTTGTTTGCCATACTTCTGGATCGGGGAATGTTGGCAGAAAGGACAGTTTTTTGTGCATATTTCAAAAAGAGGGCTTAAAGCCTTGTACTATAAGGCTTTAAGCCACTTTTTACCAACTATTTTGTCCTATATGCCCTATAAAATGCAGTGCAAAGAGATCAAAGGGAGAGGATATTTATCTTTAGATTTTAGGCCTTTAAGAGCTTATCCACCACTCGACTCACCGCAAAAAAAGCAAAGGTTGCGGTTACCATGGTCACTGCCCCGAAGCCATTAGCACAATTCATGGAAGCCGATACCTCACAATTTTCCCCCATTTGTGGGAAGATGAGAGGCTGGGTAGAAAAAACGCAGTCCACCCCAAATTTGCGTTTGGGGTTGGTGCTAAAGTTATATTCTTTGCGTAACAGATTACGCACTTTAGAAGCCAGCGGATCCTGGATGGTCTTGCTTAAATCGGTAATTTGGATCTGGCTAGGGTCGGTCTGGCCGCCTGCCCCACCGGTGGTAATCAGCTTGATCTTATTGTGTTTACAAAAGGCAATTAGGGCCGCCTTGACCCGCACACTGTCGATGGCATCAATCACATAATCGTAGCCCCGCATCAGATAATCGCTTAAATTATCTTGGGTCAGGAAATCATCAATGATTTCTACCTGGCATTCAGGGTTAATCTTCAGCACCCTTTCCTTCATGGCTTCGGTTTTGAGCTTGCCGATTTCGCCACTCATGGCATGGATTTGGCGGTTGATATTGGTCACGCAAATATCGTCCATATCAATCATGCTAATCCGCCCCACCCCTGAACGAGCCAGAGCCTCCACCGCCCAAGAGCCAACCCCGCCAATGCCGATCACACAGACATGGGCTTGCTTGAGTTTTTCCAGCCCTGCGGGGGTATAAAGCCGACCAATCCCGCCAAAGCGTTGGTCGTAGTTGTCTAGTCTTTCTGTCATTTTTTTGAGATAAGAAAAAAGAAAATCCCCCTTTGAAAAAGCAGGGGTGTCAAGTTCTATTGTAGGGACGCATTGCATGCGTCCGAGCGATATATGCGTTCTGATAAGGTTTGCGGACGCATGCAATGCGTCCCTACCAATCACATTAAATTGCTTATTTAGAACTTGACAGCCCTGCCTTGAAAAAAAAAGGGGGGGGGAATTTAACCTACTACAAGCGGGATAAAAATTACAAAATGTTGCAATCCCTCTCGCTGATTGCACTGCTGTAAAATCTCCCCTAGCCCCTCTTTTTCAAAGAGGGGGATCTGTTTTTCAGGTAGTTTAACTATTCCGCTTTTACAACAGCAACACCCAACTCCACCAAGGCCTTTTCATTGGCATAGCTTGGGGCTTCTGTCATCAAACAAGCCGCAGCGGTGGTTTTCGGGAAGGCAATCACATCACGGATGTTTTCTGTCCCCGTAATCAGCATAGTCAAGCGGTCTAAACCAAAGGCTAGGCCAGCATGTGGAGGTGTGCCGAACTTCAGGGCATCTAACAAGAAACCGAATTTTTCTTGCTGTTCTTGAGCATTAATGCCTAAGATTTCAAACACGGTTTGCTGCATAAGAGGGTTGAAGATCCGCACCGAGCCACCGCCCACTTCGTAGCCGTTAATCACCATATCATAGGCGTTGGCCACGGCATTTTTCGGATCGGCCTTGAGTTCTTCAGGGCTTAAATCTTTTGGCGAAGTAAATGGATGGTGCATGGCCGACCAGTTACCCTCATCATCTTTTTCAAACATTGGGAAGTCTACCACCCAAAGCGGTTTCCAGGCAGTTAAATCCGTTAAACCTAAATCCCGCCCTAATTTTAAGCGTAAAGCTCCCATGGCATCGGTGACCACGTTCCACTTATCTGCCCCGAAGAAGATAATATCGCCAGACTGGGCATTGACCCGCTCAAGCAAGGCCTTGATGACCTCTTCATTTAAGAACTTAGCCACCGGGCTTTGAATACCCTCAAGGCCGGCATTGATGTCATTGACCTTCATCCAGGCCAGGCCCTTGGCCCCGTAAATGCCCACAAATTGGGTGTATTCATCAATCTGCTTGCGGGTAATCTCTGCCCCATTTGGCACACGAATAACCGCCACACGGCCGTCTGGGTTATTGGCAGGTTCATTGAATACTTTGAACTCAACGTTTTTCAGAATATCGGCCACATCTACCAATTCCAGCGGGTTACGCAGGTCTGGCTTGTCTGAACCGAAGCGGGTCATAGCCTCTGTCCAGGTCATTTGTGGGAACTTGCCTAAATCGACATTGAGGCGATCCAACCACAAACCGTGGATCATCTCCTCCATCACTGCCCGCACTTCAGGGGCGGTCATAAAGGTGGTTTCCACATCGATTTGGGTAAATTCAGGCTGGCGGTCGGCACGCAGGTCTTCATCACGGAAGCATTTGACGATTTGATAATAACGGTCAAAGCCCGACATCATGAGCAACTGCTTAAAGAGCTGTGGTGATTGTGGCAGGGCGTAGAACTTGCCCTTGTGTACTCGGCTTGGCACCAGGTAGTCACGAGCACCCTCTGGAGTGGCCTTGGTCAGCATCGGGGTTTCGATATCCAAGAAGCCGTGATCGTCCATAAAGCGGCGGACAAAGCTGGTGATCTTGGCACGAGTTTTAAGGCGTTCTGCCATTTCTGGGCGGCGAAGATCCAAGTAGCGGTATTTGAGACGCTGTTCTTCGGTGTTGTTTTGGTTGAAGTCTAACGGCAGCACCTCAGCATTGTTGTAAACCAA
The DNA here is from genome assembly GCA_012221805.1 of Pasteurellaceae bacterium RH1A. NCBI lineage: Bacteria > Pseudomonadati > Pseudomonadota > Gammaproteobacteria > Pasteurellales > Pasteurellaceae > Pasteurellaceae bacterium RH1A. The sequence goes on from CP015195.1 coordinate 1,766,929, forward strand.
AAGATCTTTTACCAAGACTTCGATTTCACCCGTTGCCATATCCTTGTTGATCTGGCTCTCATCACGGGCGATCACCTCACCCTTAATTTGCACACAGGCTTCTGCACGCAGGCTGGAGGCCACCTTAAAGAGGGCTTCATCTTTTTCATCAAAGAAAACCTGCACCAGGCCTTCACGGTCACGAATTTGCATAAAAATAAAGCGACCAAGGTTACGCACACGGTGTACCCAACCGCTTAAGGTCACGTTTTGACCAACCTGTTCACGGCGTAATGCACCGCAATAATGAGAACGCATCATATCTGTTTATCCTTTTGTAAAATCTGGAAAAAATTGTGGGAGATTATAGCCCAAAATTGCCGAAGCGTGCAGAAATTTGCAAAAAATTGGGGATTTAGGCCCGCTTGTTTCCAAGCAGGCTTGGGCTTTGGTTAGAGATCCTTGCGTAAGGAGACCATCACCTGGTCAATCTTAAAGTTTTCGGTGTCGATAATCTCAAACTTATACTTGTCGAAAAAGACAAAATCGGTCTTTTTGGGCACTTTTCGCAGCATATACATCATAAAACCGCCGATGGTTTCGTAGTTTTCATCATGGGGGAAGGCCTCAATATCCAGGGCTCGTTTGACATCTTCCAGCGGGGTTACCCCATCAATCAGCCAGGAATCTTCATCCCGGCGGACAATTTGTTCTTCTTCGCTAGAGACCAGCTCGCCCATGACAATGCTCATCACATCATTCAGGGTCACAATGCCCACCACTAGAGCGTATTCATTAACAATCACGGCGAAGTCTTCGCCAGTGGATTTGAAGAGCTCCAGCACCTCAAAGAGGGAAAGGGTATCAGGAATAAAGAGAGCCTTGCGGAGCAGGCGGTTGTCGGTCAGGGAAACCGCCTGTTCTGAATGCAGATAAAGGGTCAAGAGAGTGTGGGATTCCACATAGCCCAGGATTTTGTCCAGCCCATTGTCGCAAATAATCAGTTTGGAATGGGAGTTTTTGGCTAAAGTATCCAGCACGGCTTGGCGGTCGAAGGCCTTGTCTAAAAAGACGATATTCTCCCGGGTGGTCATGGTGGAGGTAACCGTGCGTTGCTGCATATCGAAGATGTTTTCGATCAGGTAATGCTCTTGAGCCTTGAGTACACCAGCCTCAGCCCCGGCATCCACCACGGCCACGATGTCTTCCGAAGTCATGCTCTCCTCCCGCACGGTGGAAATCCCAAAGAGGCGGAAGATGCCGTTGGCGATGCTGTCAAAAATCCAAACCAGGGGCTTAAAGAGCATAATGCTAAAGCTCATGATCCGCACTGTATGCAGGGCAACCATTTCAGGGTAGGTCATGGCAATCCGTTTGGGGATCAGGTCAGCAAAGATGATAAAGGCCGTGGTCACTAAAACGAAGGACAGGACGGAGGCCCCAGTTTCCAGCCAGGCCACATCGGTATAGGCACTTAAAAACTGGTAGAGATAGGGGCTGACAGCACTTTCGCCGAAGATACCGCCCAAAATGGCCACCATATTGAGGCCAATTTGCACCACGGTAATAAAGCGGCCTGGGTGTTCTTGCAATTTTAAGACCATTTCTGCCCGCTTGTCGCCTTCGTTAATCAGTTGCAGGAGCCGAATGCGTCTTGCCCCCGCCAAGGAAATTTCGGCAGAAGAAATGATGGCACTGATCACAATCAGGCCGATGATGATAAAGATGGTTTCGATAAGTCCCATGTTAGTGTCCACTTAATACTTTGGCCGGCTCCAACCTTGAAGCCCGAATGGCCGGATAGAGGCTGGCGACCAGGCTTAAAACCAGGGTGGCGACCAGCACATAGGCGATGTCTAGCCAGTGCAGCTCGCTGGGCAGGAAGTCGATAAAATAGACTCCATCTGAAAGCAACTTATGGCCTAACAGCCCTTCAACTCCCTTGATAAGCGCCGTTAAATTGAGCGAGGTCAGCACGCCTAGGATAATCCCGGCCACTGCCCCCTTCATGCCTGAAAGCAGGCCATACCAGAGGAAGATCTGCTGGATAAAGCGATTGTTGGCCCCCAGGGTGCGTTGGATGGCGATGTCGCCCTGCTTGTCCTTAACCGCCATAATCAGGGTGGAAATGATGTTAAAGCAGGCCACGCCAATAACCAGCACCATGGCAATATACATGACCGTGCGGATCAGGTTGATGTCGTTGTACATATAGCCGAACTTGTCGATCCAGGTTTGCACATAGAGAGGTTGTGGGTAGGTGGCCAGTTCGGGAAAGGCCAGCTGGCGAACCGCAAAGGGCTCTTTCACTGCCAGCTCTAGGCCTGAAATCTGGCCTGCTGGGTAGTCCAAGAGTTCCTGGGCCTTGGCAAGCGGAAGCAGGGCGTAGCTGTGATCTAATTGGCCGTCCAAACGCAGAATGCCGGTAACCGGCAGGCTAAAGCGTAGGGGCTGGGCCAGTTTGTTGTCCTCGCTGGCCTGGGGCAGTAGGAGTGTAACTTCATCGCCGGCTTCTACCTCTAGATCTCGGGCAATGCCAGCCCCCAAAATCAGCCCGCCCTCTTCCTTAAAGGCCTGCCACTGTGGGCCTGGAATAAACTGGCTAAGGCTACTTACTTCATCTTGTTTATCTGGCTCTACCCCTCGCACCTGGGCGATCTTGAGTTTTGAGCCGTTTTCAATCAGGCCCGTAAAGCTAACAAAGGGCGACACGGCCTGGACAAGCGGGTTGTTTTTGACCAAATCTTGCAAATGCTGGCTGTCCCCAATAGGCTGGTTCTGATTATTGGCATAGGACTGAATTTCGGCATGAGGCACAACCGACAGGATGCGTTGGTTAAGCTCCCGCTCAAAGCCGTTCATGGCACTCAGCCCCACAATCAAGACCGCCACGCCCAGGGCAATCCCGATGCTGGAGAAAAGGGATATGAGCGAAACCAGCCGATTTTTCTGCTTGCCCCGTTGGTAACGCAGGCTGATAAAAAATGGCGTATTCATTAGCCTTCCTCGCTTAAAACGCCATCCCGCATAACCAAGCGGCGGTCGAGCTTGTGGGCTAAATTTAGATCGTGGGTAACCAGCAAGAAGGCGATATTTTGCTCTTGATTGAGTTCTTTGATGAGCTCAAAAATACTTTCGGTAGTTTTCTGATCCAGGTTGCCGGTGGGCTCATCAGCCAGCACCAGGGCTGGGTTATTGACCAGGGCTCGAGCAATGGCCACCCGCTGGCGTTCCCCGCCTGATAAGGCTGATGGGCGGTGGCTCATTCTTTTAGCCAGGCCTACAGCCTGGAGCATTTTCTCTGCCCGATCCTGGGCCTCACGCTTGTTCTGCTTGCCAATCAGCATGGGCATCATCACGTTCTCAAGGGCGGAAAAATCGGCCATGAGGTGGTGGAACTGATAGACAAAACCCAGGTTCTGGTTGCGGAGCTGGGCCAGTTGGTTGGAGGACAGGCTTTGCAGGGACTGGCCCTTGATAAAGACCTGGCCAGAGCCGGGCTGATCCAGCCCGCCCAGGGTATGAAGCAGGGTACTCTTGCCCGAGCCAGAGGAGCCAACAATGGCCACCAGCTCGCCAGCCTTGATGTCAAAGGAAACCTCTTTGAGGATTTGGATTTGCTCCCCACCCTCTTGGTAGAATTTGCTGATTTTTTCACAGCGGAGTAGTTCGGTTTGGTTCATGTTATTTCCGTTTTTAACCCACATACAGCAAGCCATATTGAAGTGTAGCAACTGTATTCCAATAAAAATTGAAAATACAAAATCGTTAATTTATCGCACAGCTATCCCATTGCGAACCATCACGGACAATCGCATTTAAAATGGTTAATAGCTTACGCATACAGGCGTTAATCGCCACCTTGAACGCCTTGCCATTGGCTCGTAGGCGTTCGTAAAAAACCTTGAGTTTAGGCTCAAAGCGAACGGCAACAAAGGTCGCCATATACAGGGCATTGCGAACCATTTTACGACCACCAAAGCAGCGACTTTTTTGACGGCTTTCTCCGCTCTCTTTGGGGTGTGGTGCAACGCCAACCAGTGAGGCAATCTGCTTGTTGGTGAGCTTGCCTAACTCGGGTAACATCGACATCAAAACGGCGATGGTATTATTACCTAACCCTTTGATGTCTTTAAACTTTTTTGTGGTGTCCTCGAAGTGCTTGTTTTGCTCTTCAATGTCCTTATCCAGCTGGTCAATCTGCTGGCTTAGGTAGGCAATCACCGCTTCGACACTCGCCAGCTGGCTTTCGTGAACTTGCTCAAGGCGGTTTTTCTCCGCAGAGCGCATTTCCACGAGCTGGGTACGGCGTACCACAAGGGCTTCTAAACGCTCCATTTCGGGCGTAGGTGGCGTATAAAGTTGGTTTTCTACATCGCCACGAGTAGCCAACATTTGGGCGTAAAATGCCAGCATTTTCGCATCTTTTGTATCCGTTTTCGCTAAAGACTGCGACAAAGCAAACTGATTGGTTTGGCGTGGATTGGCAATGATGACCCGAAAACCTGCTCGGTGTAGAGCTTTGGCTAGGGGGATTTCCAAGCCGCCTGTACTTTCAAGTACGACCAAATCAACACGGCCTTCTTTGAGCTTGTTCAGATACTCAATAGTATGCTGAAAGCCTTTGGGGTTGTTGGTTTCGGTTTTGGTTTGTTTTTTATTGGACAAGCCAATTACGAAGTTACGTTTAGCAACATCAATACCGCAATAAATTTTGTGTTCGTTCATCATTAACCTGCCTTGCATTCGGTTTTAAGTCTGGCAACTGTTCGGTTTTGGTGATGGATACAATCTGCTCTCATTGCTACAAAACGAGTTGCTCTCTTGGGTGCGTACGAGATGCAGATTGTGGTGGTTTGTTGCTAGTGTACTAGATTTTTAATATACAAGGGTGCGTGTAAATGCACTCTACACTGGCTATCGGCATAAGTTACTTTTTGATATTATATCCACAGGTTTAGCATATTTAATGTAAGATATTGCTAATTCATACAAAAATAATAAAAAATCACTATTTTTTAATTTTTCCTTATAAAATAAATGATAATTGGGATAAAAATAATTTAGATCCATATGTTTATACATAAGATTTATTTGATTTTTTATATCTTCTAAAATATCAATGCCAATTTTCAATTCTTTTGGGATTTCTTCTAGAATTATTATAGCAAACCCACAATCATCCTTTGTTCTATAATAACTGTCATAATCAATGGTCTTAATTCCAGTAACAATTTCAAATTCATTAAATTCAACGTTTAATTCCCACTCTTCCCTCGAAAAGAAACTATTATGTGTTCGACTGTCATATATAGACCGTATAGAAATTAGTTTATTATCAAAATCTATTATAAAATAAAACTCATTAAATTCTATTACTTTTTCACCTGCACAAATTAATTCCCAAATTTTCATTTTAAAATCATAATTTGAGCGATAAAACCAACCAAGAAAATAATCAAAATGCTCAGGAGAATTTGGTTTAATAAGTTCTTTGTGGATGCACATTGCTTTCCCTATATTATTCGCCATCTGGAAAAGAGCTTTTCACTCTGCCCTTCTTTATGCCCACTCTATATCTTGATACAGCGCAGCTATTTTTGTCAATCTTAGGTAACGCAAGCCTCCAGGCTGGTGCTGAAAAAGCCTTAAGAAATAAGGCACCAGCGAGGACGCTGGCGCCATCAATTAGGCAATAGACTATACCCCATTCTTAATATTTTCCAGCACTTCCCAACGTTCAAAGGCCTGCTCCAGTTCCAGCTCCTTATCCGCCAATTTCTGTAACTGGCCTTGGGTGTAGGCTGGTTCTCGGCTGAAGAAGTCGGCTGAATTAACCTCGGCCTGTATGGCTTCAATTTCTGCCTCCAAGCCTTCCATCAACTCTGGCAGGGCCTCTAGCTCCCGCTGTTCCTTGTAGGATAATTTAACCTTCTTCTCGGCCTTTGCAGAATTTGAGGCTTTTTCAACCGCTTGCTTTACCTCAACAAGCGGGGCTTTTTTGCTGTTTTTTTGCAAATCGGCCTGGGTGGCGAAGTAGTTGGTCTGCTGCTGTTTGGCATCGAAATAGCCGCCCACATATTTATTGACCACGCCTTCGCCTTCAAAGATATAGCATTCTGTTACGGTGTTGTCGATAAATTGGCGGTCGTGGCTGACAATCAAGAGCGTGCCTTGGTAGTCGGCCAAGAGTTCTTCCAGTAGTTCCAGGGTTTCTACATCTAAGTCGTTGGTCGGTTCGTCCAGAATCAAGAGATTGTTGGGCTTGAGTAAGAGTTTGGCCAGCAAGAGGCGGTTACGTTCCCCACCAGACAAGGCCTTGACCGGGGTCATGGCCCGTTTGGGTGGGAAGAGGAAGTCTTGCAGATAGCCCAAAACGTGGCGTTTGACCCCGTTAAATTCGATGTCCTGCTTGCCATCGGCCACGTTGTCCATCACGGTTTTTTCAGGATCGAGGTCAGCCCGGTACTGATCAAAATAGGCCACCTCTAACTTAGTGCCACAACGGATAGACCCGCTGGTTGGCTCTAGTTGGCCTAAAAGCAGCTTGATAAAGGTGGTTTTGCCGCAGCCATTTGGCCCAACCAGGGCAATCTTGTCGCCCCGTTGAATGGTTGTGGTGAAGTTTTTGAGTAGGCTTCTGCCCTCAATTTCATAGCCGGCATTTTCCATTTCAAACACAATCTTGCCCGAGCGGGTGGACTGGTCGATTTGGATCTTGGCCGTGCCTTGCACCTCTCGGCGGTTGCGGCGTTCTTCCCGCAGGGCTTTCAAGGCTCTAACCCGGCCTTCATTACGGGTACGGCGGGCCTTGATACCCTGACGAATCCAAACCTCTTCCTGGGCCAACTTCTTGTCAAAAAGCTCATTTTGCAGGGCTTCGACCCGCAGGTTTTCTTCCTTGTCGATTAAATATTGGTCGTAATTGGTGTTATAGGAGACCAGCTTGCCTCGATCCAGATCGACAATACGGGTGGCCATCTTACGGATAAAGGCACGATCGTGGGAAATAAAGATGATCGATCCCTTAAAATCCAAGAGCAGATCTTCTAACCAACTGATGGCTTCTACGTCCAAGTGGTTGGTCGGTTCGTCTAAGAGTAGCACATCAGGATTAGCCACCAGGGCCCGGGCCAGGGCCGCCCGGCGAACCCAACCGCCCGAAAGCTCGCAGAGGCGGGTTTCAGGGTCAAGTTCCAGCATTTTAAGGGTGTCTTGAATGCGGTTTTCAAACTGCCAGCCGTTGGCATGTTCCAACTGGGCCTGAACCTTGGCCAACTCGTTCATCAGGCTCTCGCTGTAGTCGGTCAGCATTTGCTGGGAAATGTGGTGGTACTGCTTGAGAAGGTCGGCCAGGTGGGCAATCCCTTCCGCCACATAGTCAAACACGGTTTCTTGAATATGGCGGGGCGGATCCTGCTCCAGGCGGGTGACCACGATGTCTTTTTCAAAGATGAGCTTGCCATCATCCAGCTGAACTTCGCCGGCCAGAATTTTCATGAGGGTGGACTTGCCCGCCCCATTGCGACCAACCAAACAGACCCGCTCGCCTTGCTCAATATGCAGTTCGGCGTAGTCTAGGAGGGGATGGTCGCTAAAGGACAGGTATGCGTTGGAAAGGTTTAAGAGTGCCATAAATTCGGTTTAATAATTGAAAATAGGGCAATTTTAGCGAAATTTTGGCTTAAAGGGAAAAGCTATTCTTGTTTTTCTTGAGCAAAAGCCCTAAGATGTAGCCTCATCACTACTAAGGAGGAATAATATGACCATTATGACCAGCCGTGAATTTAATCAACGCCTCAGTCAAGCTCAAAAAGCAGCTTTGATTGAGCCTGTGATTATTACCAATCGTGGGGAGCCTGCTTTTGTACTTTTGAGTTATGCAGCCTATACAAAACAATCCAAATCAAGCCAAAATATTCTTGATATGTTAGCAGATACTGCTCCTGCCTGTGCAGATATTGAATTGGAGCTTCAACCTCGAAGCATTGGCCAACGTCCAGAGGTGGAATTTTAAGATGTATTTGCTTGATACCAATGTTATTAGCGAAATTCGCCGAGCTAAATTTGGCAAGTGCAATACTGGTGTGCTGGCTTGGATCAAGGGCATTCAACCTAGTCAAATTTATACCAGTACCGTTGTTTTAATGGAAATTGAGCGTGGCGTCTTGTCTATGGAGCGTAAAGATGTTCCTCAAGGGCAAATCCTACGTACTTGGTTTGAAGAACAAGTTAAAACTACCTTTAAAGATCAGACTTTTGGCCTTGATGAACAAACTGCCCATCTTTGTGCCCAGCTTCACATTCCCTACCATGCTCCCGAAAACGATGCTTGGATTGCTGCTACAGCTAAGCAGCATAATCTTATTTTGGTGACACGCAACATTAAGGATTTTGAGAACTTTGGCGTAAAGTTGTTAAATCCCTTCGTAGAATAAAGGTGCCTTAAAATGCACCCTACTTCTCATACCAAATCCGATTGATATAAAGCGTCACCTTGCCTGACGGGGTGATCACGCTGACCTCATCATCTACCTGTTTGCCAATCAGGGCACGAGCAACGGGGGAGTCGATGGAGATCCACTGCTTGGCAGGGTCGAACTCATCGCAGCCGACAATGCGGTACTGCTTGATGCCGCCCTCTAAATCTTCCAATTCCACCCAGGCACCGAAGAAGACCTTGCCCTCTTGGCTAGGGTTGTAGTCCACAATTTGCAGGACTTCCAAACGCTTGGTCAGAAAACGTACCCGGCGGTCGATTTCCCGCAGGCGGCGTTTGCCGTAGATATATTCCGCATTTTCACTGCGGTCGCCTAGGGCGGCGGCATCAGACACAGCTTGAGTGACCTTGGGCCGTTCTTCCTTCCAGAGAAATTTCAGCTCCTGATCCAGAGCCTGCCAGCCTGAGCGGGTAATGTAATTTGATTTTGCCATAAGTTAGAAAAACGAAAAAACCGCACGAAATCGTGCGGTTATGGGGGTTTGCAGAAAATTACTTGCTTTCTACCGCTTGTTTAACATCTTCCACTTTAGAATCAATGGCTTGTTTCATTTCTTCTACTTTGGTGGCAGCAGCATCTTTAGCGGCTTCTGTTTTAGCAGCAGCGGCGTCTTTCATATCAGTTACTGCTTGTTTGGCTTCTTCAACTTGATTTGCAGCGGAAGCTTTTACTTCTTCTGCCTTGGTGGCCATAGCCTCTTTGGCTTCACTTGCCGTTTGTTTGGCTTCTTCTACCTTAGTTGCAGCTGCGTCTTTCATTTCGTTGCCCTTGGCAGCAGCCGCGTCTTTAGCGTCAGATGTGGCCTGTTTCATTTCTTCCATTTTGGCATCTGCTGAAGCCTTCATTTCTTCAGTTTTAGCAGCAGCGGCGTCTTTCATTTCAGCAGCAGATTCTTTGGCTGCTTCAACTTTAGCATCAGCTGCGGCTTTCATTTCAGCCACTTTGGCATCTGCGGCATCTTTAGTGTCGGCTGCTGCTTGTTTTACTTCTTCCATTTTAGCGGCGGCTGCATCTTTCATTTCAGCACCCTTGGCTGCGGCAGAATCAGTTGCATCTGAAATCGCTTTTTTCGCTTCTTCTACTTTAGCATTGGCTGCGTCTTTCATTTCTTCAGCCTTGGCAGCTGCGGCATCTTTCATTTCGCTGGCCGCTTGTTTGACTTCTTCAACTTTTGCAGCTGCTGCGTCTTTCATTTCAGCCGCTGCTTGTTTGGTTTCTTCCATTTTTGCCGCAGCAACATCTTTAACATCTGATGCAGCTTGTTTCACTTCTTGAGTGGTTGTTTCAACAGCTTTTTTGGCATCATCACAGGCTGCTAAAGTAACGGTTGCACCTAAAACTAATGCGGTTAGAAGAGATTTTTTCATTGTGACATTCCTTATTTAAGAATAAAAAGTTATAAAAAGAAGTGTAATTATGGTAATTACTTTCCTTTTGAGTGACAAAAATCCAATAAGTTCAATTTTTTTAGATATTAACCCCGTGATCGGCAAATTCATCCTCAAAATACTGGTTCATATCAAAGGCCGGTTTCTGGGATTTGGACTGGCCGACAATCTTGGCTGGCACGCCTGCGGCAGTGGCATATTCTGGCACAGCCTGCACCACCACCGATCCTGCCCCAATCTTGGCATACTTCCCAATTTCAATATTGCCCAGCACCTTGGCCCCCGCCCCAATCATCACGCCCTTGCGGATTTTAGGGTGGCGGTCGCCATTTTCCTTACCCGTTCCGCCCAGGGTGACCCCTTGCAGGATGGATACATCATTTTCAATCACCGAGGTTTCGCCCACCACAATACCGGTGGCGTGGTCTAACATGATGCCACAGCCGATTTGGGCGGCGGGGTGGATGTCCACATCAAAGGCCACAGAAATTTCATTTTGCAGGTAAACAGCCAGGGCTTGTCGGCCCTGCTTCCAGAGATAATGGGTAACCCGATAGCTTTGCAAAGCGTGATAACCCTTGAGATAGAGCAAGGCTGTGCTCCACTTATCCACGGCTGGGTCTCGGGTGCGGACGGCATCGATATCGCAGGCGGCGCTGTAGATAATTTGCGGATCGGCCGCATAGGCCTCCTCAATAATTTCCTTCAAGGCAATGGCCGGCATAATGGGGTTGGCCAGTTTGTTGGCCAGAATGTAGCTGAGCGCCCCGCCCAGGTTGGTATGCTTTAGAATGGTGGCATGGAAGAAGCTGGCCAGCATGGGCTCGTTATTGGCCAGGTCTTGGGCCTCTTGGCGGATATGCTGCCAGATTTGGTTTACATCGGTTTTTTTCATCTAAATTTCCTCCCCCTTACGCTCTCTCCCCAAGAGGGCTGACACGCCCTTGCGGATATGGGCCTTGGTATTTTTGCCGCAGAAGAGCATTTGGTAGATCTGCTCCACAATTGGCATTTCGACCCCTTGTCTTTGAGCCAAAAGATAGGCTTCCTTGGTGTTGTAATAGCCCTCCACCACCTGGCCGATTTCGGCAATGGCTTCTTCAATCCCCTTGCCCTGGCCTAGCATAAGGCCGAAGCGGCGGTTACGGGATTGGTTGTCGCTACAGGTTAGGACTAAATCGCCCAAGCCAGCCATGCCCATCAGGCTGGTTGGGTTGCCGCCCAAGGAAACCAAGAGGCGGCTGATTTCAGCAATCCCTCGGGTAATGAGAGCTGTTCGGGCATTGGCGCCAAAGCCCATGCCGTCAGACACACCAGCGGCAATGGCAATCACATTCTTAATTGCACCACCTAATTGCACGGCCACCATATCGCTATTGGTATAAACCCGGAAGGAGCGGGAGCAGTGAATACGCTGTTGCATTTCATCGGCAAAAACAGGATCGTTGGAGGCCAGTGAAATGGCCGTTGGCAGGCCCTGGGCTAATTCCTTGGCAAAAGTCGGGCCAGACAGCACGGCAAGCGGGTGATTATCGCCCAAAATTTCCACAACGACCTCTTGTAATAGCCGGCCAGTATCCCGTTCTAGCCCCTTGGTGGCCCACATAATGCGGTGCTCGTCCCGTAAAAAGGGCTTCATTTGCAGGAGGACTTCACGGAAAACATGGCTGGGCACGACAATCAAAATATCCTTAACCTTGGCCAGGGTTTGGCCTAGATCGGTTTCCACAATCAAGTCTTCAGGAAAGGCCACATCGGGCAAAAATTCCTGATTTTTACGCTCTCGGGCCATTTTTTCCATCTTGTGGGGGCTGTGGCCCCAAAGGTGGGCCTTACTGCCCCTCCGGGCTAGGGCGATGGCCAAAGACGTGCCATAAGAACCTGCGCCAAGAATCGCAATAGGTGCAGAATAATCCATAATTTCTCCTTGTCAATTTGGGCAGAATTTTGACCTCTTGTTTGCAAGAAATCAATCTTTTCGCCACATTTTATTCACTTTTCAAGGCTGTTTAGGCTTGATTTTGAATGTTTAGTTGGCCAATCCTATCGTCTCTTTGGGGGAAGTCTGCCCGATAGTGCGCTCCCCTGCTCTCACGCCGCTCCCGCATGGAGGCCACCACGGCTTGTGCGGTTTTCAGGGAAAAATAGACCTCTAGGCCCTGATATTGAGCGGTTCGCACAGGGCAGAACTTGGCTTCCAAATCCTTCAAGAAGGCAGCAAGTTTAGCTAAATTCGCCTCCGTTCGATAAACATTAGCATATTTGCCCATCATCTCCCGCATTTGGCTGAGGACTTGGCTGGCGGTTAAATCTGGCTGGGCCTGGGGATTATAGGGCTGGTTAAGGGCAGTCTCAGCCGCTTTTAGGCTAGCTTCAAGCGGGGCAAAAACCTGATTTTTTTGCAAATTGGCCTGAATTTTAGCCGTGGCTCGCTTGGCGAATACCAGGCTGCCGCCCACCGAATTGCCACCCAGGCGGTTGGCCCCTTCAATGCAGCTGGAGACCTCGCCCACCGCAAAAAGGCCCTGTACGGCACTTTGCGCATCTTCATCAATCTCAATGCCACCATTGCAACTGTGGGCAAAGGGGGCGATGGCGACCCTGTCTTTAAGCAGGTCAATGCCCACTTCTTGCTTGAGCCAGTTCAGGTAAACCCTGTAGAACTCGGTTTGATCTTGGTAAAGCTCTGGCGAATAGGTCAGGTAAACCGCCTCATGGCCTTGGAGCAAGTGTTGCATCATAACTAGGTCAAATTCCACGCAGTCAAAGTCCACGCTGAAGGGCGCATAGCCGCTGCGTTCAGCCACCATTTGGCCAAACTCTGCTGGGCTTTTATGGGGGAAGAGCGACTTGCCGGCCTGGTCAAAGACACCCGTGCAGTATTTGAGGGTATGCTCGCCAAACAGCACCTTGTATTTGGGTTCAACAAAGGCTGGGATAAACTGGATATATTCCAGGTTGGTCAGGCTGGCACCTGCCTGCAAGGCGATGGCATGGGTGGAGCCAATCACATCAGCGGGGTAAAGGTTGTCCTTATAAAGGCCAGCAATCCCGCCTGCGGCCAAGATAATCTGGCTGGTTTTGCAAAAAATATAGGATATTTGACCGCTTGCATTGACCGAAAAAACCGCCCCCTGAACCTGGTTTTGGTGAGTGGCAATATGCAGGAGGGTGGCATTTTCAAAGACCTGGGTCTGCTGCTTGGCAATAATCTGCTTGGCCCGCTTGGCGGCCACCTTCCACTGGTTAATCAGGAAAATCGGGCGGGGATATTGAGCAAAGCAGGCCGGGCGGTTATCCTGCCGCTGCCAGGCCTCAAAGCCAATTTCGTTGAGCAGGCCAACAGCCTGAGCCGAGTCTTCAATATAGGCCCGCACAATCTTAGGGTTGTTCATGCCACAGGCCACCCGCTCAACATCCTCCTGAAAAAGGGCTTGGTCGGCCTTATCGCCTGTCACCTGAATGCCCAAGGTGGCCTTGAGGGGAAAAAAACTGGCGCCAGACCCAAGCGGAGCCTTGCTAATAAGAATATGTTGAATGCCCTTTTTATGGGCTTCCACGCTGGAGGCCAGGCCTGCAATGCCGCCGCCGACAATGAGCAGGTCGGTTTCAATGGTTTGGGAAATTTTAATCATAGAAAAAGCCCCTGACGGGGCATGAGGGATTATTTGTGGAAGTAGTGTAGCAGGGGATCGGGGTTTTGCAAATAGTGGGCTAACTCTTGTTTTTCAGGCCGGCCGATGTAGGGAATTTGGCCTAGGAGCGGGGCATCAATTTTCTGGCTAAGCAGTTCGATCAACTCCATATAATGCCGCAGGCCAGGATTAACCCGATTGGCCACCCAGCCCACCAATTTCACGCCCTCTCGAACAATGGCATTGGCGGTTAAAAGGGCGTGATTAACACAGCCCTCCTTAATGCCCACCACCAAGACCACAGGCATTTGGTGGGATTTCACCCAGTCTGCAAAGCTCAAATCCTTGTTTATAGGCGTTAGCCAGCCATAGGTGCCTTCCACCACCACATTAGGGCAGCGCTGTTGTAGGCGGGCCAAGTCCTTATCCAGCTTTTCTACATGGATATTGCGCACTGCATCAATGGCCGCAAAAATAGGCGTGCTGGAATGGATAAAGGAATAGCTATTGATTTCACGGTAATGGGCTGGCTGGCTTAGGCTATTTTGCAACACCAGCACATCATTGACATCTTCGCAGGCGTAATCGTCCTGATTGGGTTCGGTTGGCAAGGAATCATCCCCCCCACAGGCAATCGGCTTATAGCCCATCACGGGGACTTCATACTGATTAAGAAGCTGTAAAATTGCACGGGTAACGATGGTTTTGCCCACATTCGTATCCGTCCCCGTAATAAAAAGTGCTGCCATAAGGTTCCTTTGGGTTTAAAATGGCCGAATATTAGCAAAAAATTCTGGGCAAAATACTGTCCTTGATCAAATCTGCGTGATAAATTTAGCCCTTAACTCACATGAGCGCTTTCAGATATGCAAGAAATAACCTATCAATATATCAAAACCAATCAAGAACTAGCTGAAATTTGCCAAACCGCCCGCCAAAAGCCTGTGGTGGCCCTGGACACGGAATTTGTCCGCATCCGTACCTTCTACCCGCAATTAGGCTTGATCCAACTCTTTGACGGCCAACAAGTCAGCCTGATTGACCCGCTAGACATTGATGATTTTTCGCCCTTTGTCAGCTTGCTGGCAGATAAGCAGGTGCTCAAGGTCTTACACGCCTGCGGCGAGGACTTGGAAGTCTTCCAACATCAATTTAAGCAGCTGCCAGAGCCTATGTTGGACACCCAAGTGATGGCCGGTTTCCTGAATATCGGCACCTCCATGGGCTTTGCCAAATTGGTGCAACATTTTTTAGGCCTAGAGCTGGACAAGGGCGCCTCCCGCACCGACTGGCTGGCCCGCCCCCTGACCCAAACCCAGCTCCAATATGCGGCCGCCGATGTTTTCTATCTTCTGCCCGCCTACCACAAACTGGCCGAGCTTTTTGACCTCTCCCCTTGGCAGGAAGCCATTGTGCAGGAATGCAACAAGCTCCTGGACAAGTGCCGCCAAACCACCGACCCGGCCAAACTCTATCAAGACATCAGCAATGCTTGGCAACTCACTCCGCAGCAACTGGCCGTCTTGCAGGTGCTGGCCAAGTGGCGTTATGAAGAGGCTAAAAAGCGAAATCTGGCTCTGAATTTCGTGGTAAAAGAACAAAGCCTGCTACAAATTGCCAAGGATCAGCCCATTCACACCACCAAACTCTTGGACTTTATGCACCCCAATGAGGTGCGAATTCACGGCAAGAAATTATTGTGGTTAGTAGAACAAGGCCAGGCCATTGATGAAGCCAATTACCCACCGGCTATCGTCCGCCTGGTCGATCAGCCTGGCTATAAGGCTAGCCTCAAGGCCCTTCAGCAAAAATTAGACCAAATTAAACCGCTTGATCTGCCCTTGGAACTTGTGGCCAGCAAACGCCAGCTCAACCAGCTCTTTAGCTGGCACCAAAAAGGCCGGCCGCAGGAAAAATTACCAGAGTTATTGACGGGCTGGCGGGAAGCCATGGGGCGGGAACTGCTCGGGGTTTTGTAAGGCAACTGGACGGAGGAGGGAAGAAATTCCCTCTTTTTGCAAATATCGTTTGCTTTCCCCCAGATTAGTGTTCTAATGCCCCTGCTTTATTTTATGTTATTGCCGTAAAGTACTAGGCCTAGCCTGTTGATCTATGTTCTTATTTGTTATTGTTATACCCATCGGTTTACCTCGAATTTTGCCATAAATCTCCCACTTCAATGCAATCATTTCATTAAGCATTTCTATTCACATTTTTATTTTTAAAGGATTTTTTATGTCTAAAGTTACAGGTATCGTTAAATGGTTTAACGCTGACAAAGGTTTCGGTTTCATCACTCCAGATGCGGGTGGCAAAGATGTGTTCGTACACTTCTCTGCAATCGAAGGTACCAACTTCCGCACTTTAAACGATGGTGACAAGGTTGAATTCGGTGTCGAAGACTCAGCCCGTGGCCAATCTGCTGCAAACGTGAAAAAAATCTAATTTCACTTAAGGCAAAAAAAAGAGAGAGCAAAAGCTCTCTCTTTTTTCATCTATTTCTTGGTAATGGCCCCCAAGATCCCCCGCATAATCTGCTTGGTCACTTGATTTCTTAGGTTTCTGCCCACCGACTTGGCCACATTTCCCACCAGCTGTTCAGCAACCGTTTGCTCATTTTTCTTCTTGGTGCCGAAAATGGCTCCAATCATACCGCTTAAAAAGCCCTCTTCTTCCTTTTGAGCCTCTGTGGCTTGAGCTACTTGAGCGTTTAAGATTTCAAAGGCTGATTCGTTGTCTACATATTGACTGTAATGGGCATACAAATCGTCCTGTTTGACCAGCTGGCTACGCTCGCCTTCTGCCAAAGGTTTAAGCTGGCTTTTTGGTGGATAGATGTAGGCGATTTCCACCGGCGTTGGCATACCCTTTTCATCTAAGACGGAAATCAGGGCCTCGCCCACGCCCAGTTGTGTGATAGCTTCAACGACATTTACCTCTGGATTAGAACGGAAGGTTTCAGCAGCGGATTTAACCGCCTTTTGATCACGAGGGGTAAAGGCACGCAGGGCGTGTTGAACACGGTTGCCCAGCTGGCCGAGGACGCTATCTGGCAGATCCAGCGGGTTTTGGGTCACAAAATAGACCCCTACCCCCTTGGAACGAATTAAGCGAACCACTTGTTCGATCTTATCCACTAAGACTTTCGGTGCATCATCAAAGAGCAAGTGAGCTTCATCAAAGAAAAGGACAAATTTTGGCTTGTCTGGGTCGCCCACTTCAGGCAGGGTTTCAAAGAGCTCAGACATAAACCAGAGCAAGAAGGCCCCGTACATTCTTGGCGAATTGATAAGTTTTTCGGAGTTAAGCACATTGATGACCCCACGCCCATTGCGGGTCTGCATCCAGTCGTGCAGATCAAGGGCTGGTTCGCCAAAGAGGTTGGCTGCTCCCTCATTTTCAAGGGCCAGCAAGGCCCGCTGAATAGCCCCGACACTGGCCGCCGATACGTTGCCGTATTCCACCTGGAAGGTCTTGGCGTTTTCGGCGACAAATTTGAGCATGGCCCGCAGGTCTTTCAGATCAATGAGCAAAAGTCCCCTGTCGTCTGCCACACGGAAAACTAGGTTGAGCAAGCCTTCTTGGGTGTCGTTGAGGTTGAGCAAACGGGCCAGCAGCATTGGACCCATTTCAGAAATGGTGGTGCGAAGGGGAATGCCCGTTTGGCCAAAAACATCCCAGAAGGAAACTGGGTAGCCTGCCAAATAATCTTCTCCGCCCAACTGGAACTGTTCAATCCGTTCTGCAATTTTTCCCTGATATTGGCCCGCTTGCACGATACCTGATAGGTCACCTTTCACATCCACTAAAAAAACCGGCACGCCGTTGTCACTAAAAGCCTCGGCCAATTTACGCAGGGTAACGGTTTTTCCCGTCCCGGTTGCCCCGGCGATAAGGCCATGGCGGTTGGCCATTTTGGCGGTTAAGGAGATGGTTTTGCCCGTCTTACTTTGGGCGATTGGATATTGGTTCATGTTTCTTCCTTATTTAAAGAGGTTGGCCCGCTTCAGGCAGGAGCACGACAATACCGTTTTGAATAGGGTAGGCCAGTTTGCTTTCTTGGCAAATCAAGCGGTTGTTTTCCTTGTCCCAGTCCAATTTGCCATTGGAAATGGGGCAGGCCAGGTTTTTTAGGAGGTTTTCGTTCATTGTTAGTTTCTCTTTGTTGTATTTCCCCCTCCGCCTTCGGCACCTCCCCCGCAAGCGGGGGAGGGAAAAGCCTATAAGCGTATGTAAATTTCGCTCCACCCGTTTACGGGGGGAGCTGCCGAAGGCTGAGGGGGGACAAATTATTTATGCTTGACCAAATCCAACACCAGCCCCAATAAGAGCTCTGCCTGATTGACCTCAAACACCGCATCAACCGGCATATACCACCAATTATCTTGGGCAAAGGCACGGCATTTTACCGCATCTTTTTCGGTCATTAAAAGGGCTTCATGATTGGGGGTGAGCGGTTGCAAACGCTCAAGCGTATAGGCCTGATGATCAGCAAAGGGGTAAAAGTGATTGCCCTCCCCCACGCTTAAATGGGTCTTAAGGCTCTTTAAAAAACGGTTGGGGTCGCCAATACCGGCCATGGCCACCCAGGGCAAGCGGTCAAAATCGGCAATTTTTTTGCATTCGCCGGTTTTGACATTGATCAGGCGATCCCCCTGCAGCTGCATGGAAATGGCATCAGGATTTGCAACTTTTCCGTTAAAAATCACCGCTTGCACCGACTTCAAACGGCTAGGCAACTCCCGCAGTCCGCCGGCGGGCAGTAAAAAGCCATTACCAAAGAGACGGTTGCTGTCCACCACCGCCCATTCTATATCCCGCTCAAGGGCGTAGTGCTGTAGGCCGTCATCGGTGATGATCAGATCCAGCTCAAACTGACTTAAAAGCAGTTCAATACTCTCTCGGCGGTTGGGCGAAATGGCCAGCGGCACGCCTGTGCGTTGCACAATAAGGACAGGCTCATCCCCCACCATTTGGGCCGAACTTTCCTTGGTTACTAATTGGGGGAAAGCTTTAGTTTGGCCGCCATAGCCCCGAGAAATCACCCCCACTTTAATCCCTCTAGCTTGAAGTTGCTCAACCAACCAAACCACCACAGGGGTCTTGCCATTACCTCCCACACTAATGTTCCCCACCACCAAAACTGGCACGGGCGAGCGGTAGGACTTGAGGATCTGAGCCCGATAGAGCCAACGGCGCAGGCTGCTGATTATCCAGAAGAGCAGGGAAAGGGGCGAGAGAAGCCAGGTTAAAAGGGTACGTTCTTGCCAGAGTTTCATTCTAATTTTCCCTGTTTAGATAAGGAAGCTAATATTACCTCTTCAAGCGGTTTATAATTTTTATGGCTTTGAATGGCTTGATTTTCTTCACGTAAAAATTGAATATGTATAGGATTAGTAATAGAAGCAATCATTATTTTATTTACTTCCACATCTCTTGCCATATAAATCACTTCTTGTGAATGAACATTCCAATTTAATTTAAAGCCTGAAACGTAAGCCAACTGCCTAAAAAATTCCCGCAAGGTTCGACTATTTCCATCAGGAAAAGGGTGAATATGATCTAATCTCGCATATAAATTTGTGATAACTTTAGCGAACTGTTTAAGGGATAATTTTTTATATTGAGTAGGATGAATTTCGGATAAGATCCTGTCTAATTGCAAAATATCTGCTGGCGACATATTGCTATAACACACCGAAGTTAGCCCAAAGCCTTTTAACTCCCGTTGTTTTCGCCAGAGCTTGTTACTATCTATCTGAACTTCAGGACGAAAAACACCCGCAACCTCAGGACTATCTTGAAAGATATAGGCATTAATAGCAATTAAATGCTCTCTATCAAAATTCCCTGTAATAGGCTTTCGTTGTAACTGGGTAATTCGTAAAAAAGACTTAATATTTTTACGTTCTTCTGGGGTGTTATAGGTAATAAACATCTTAGTTTAAATGTTCAACTGTTTTTAAAAACAAATCAGAAAACTGCTCTTCAGTTAATTGACCAGAAATATACTCTTCGGTTAAATCAAGCAATTCATCAGATAAATAAATTCCTTCTAATTCAACACTGCCCTTGGCATACTCAACAGCTTCTCTACGTTGATTTTGTTCTTGTAATGAGATCATTTGCTTCCTTATAGATTAAAAATAAGGTGAGTTTCCCCACCTTATTTAGATTAAATTACCTCAGGTGCAATCCCCTGCTCCGCACATTCCTTATTGACCACCACTTTTTTCGCATCAGTAAGCGATGGCAGGTTATACATGGTATCCAACAAGAGATTTTCCACAATCGACCGTAAGCCACGGGCCCCGGTTTTGCGGGAAATGGCCTTTTGAGCGATGGCGACTAGGGCATCTTGGGTGAATTCCAGCTCGACATTTTCCATTTTAAACAGGGCTTGATACTGCTTGATAATAGCATTTTTCGGCTCAGTTAAAATGGCAATCAGGGCGGTTTCGTCCAGCTCTTCCAGCGGTGTGACCACAGGCAGACGGCCGATTAGCTCTGGAATAAGGCCGAATTTAACCAAATCTTCTGGCTCTACCTGTTTGAAGAGTTCAGTTAAAGCTTCCCGATCCTTGTCTTTTTTCAGATCGGCCTTAAAGCCAATCCCGCCCTTTTGGTTGGTGCGTTGCTCGACAATCTTATCTAAGCCTGCAAAGGCCCCGCCACAGATAAAGAGGATCTTGGAGGTATCGACAGGAATAGTCTCCTGTTTTGGGTGCTTGCGGCCGCCCTGCGGGTTGATGTTGGCCACGGTGCCTTCCACCAGCTTGAGCAAGGCCTGTTGCACGCCCTCGCCCGATACATCACGGGTCAGGGATGGGTTTTCAGACTTACGGGTGATCTTGTCGATCTCATCAATAAAGATAATGCCCCGCTCGGCCTGTTCGGCATCGTAATCGCACTTCATCAGGAGCTTTTGAATCACATTTTCCACGTCCTCGCCCACATAGCCCGCTTGGGTCAGTGTGGTTGCATCCGCCACGGCAAAAGGCACGTTAAGGCGGCGGGCCAGGGTTTCAGCCAGCAAGGTTTTCCCGCTGCCAGTTGGGCCGATAAGCAGAATATTACTCTTGCCCAGCTCCACGCCATCGGTTTCCTTATGGCCAGATAGAGCATTACGCAGGCGTTTGTAGTGGTTGTAAACCGCCACAGAAAGCACTTTTTTAGCGTGTTCCTGGCCAATCACATATTCATCTAAGTGAGCGTGAATTTGGTGTGGGGTTGGCACGTTTGCAAAAAATGCGTCTTTTTGCTCCGCTTGATAGGCCTCGTCAATGAGTGGTTCATCATCGCCATTTAAGAGGGCATAGGATTCTTCAATACACTCGTTACAGATATGCCCCTCTGTGCCTTCCACCAAGGCATCGACTTCAGCACGGCGTTTGCCACAAAAACTGCAATGTGGCTCTTGTTCAAATTTCTTAGTCATTATTTATCGCCTCGTTTCATCACCACTTCGTCCACCAAACCATAGGCCTGGGCTTCAAGGGCTGACATAAAATTATCACGGTCGGTATCACGCTCAATCACCTCAAGCGGCTGACCGGTATGCTCTGCCATCCGTTCATTGAGGGTATGACGGATTTTTTCGATTTCACGGGCATGAATGAGAATGTCCGAAGTCTGCCCACGGAAACCACCCAACGGTTGGTGGATCATGACACGGGCGTGTGGCAGGGCAAAGCGTTTACCCTTGGCCCCAGCCGAGAGCAAGAAAGCCCCCATGGAACAGGCCTGGCCAATGCAAACCGTGCTCACATCAGGCTTGATAAAGTTCATGGTGTCGAAAATGGCCATACCCGCCGTAACCGAACCGCCTGGCGAGTTGATGTAAATGCTGATGTCTTTTTCCGCATCTTCTGACTCTAAGAAGAGAAGTTGTGCCACGATCAAGTTGGCCATATTGTCTTCCACTTCACCGCTCAAGAAAATAATGCGTTCTTTCAGCAGGCGGGAGTAAATATCAAAGGCACGCTCACCCTTGGAGGTGGACTCAATCACGGTAGGGATAATGCTCATAAAAGTTCCTATATATTCGATTTAGAAAAGTGGCTGATTTTAGCAAAAAATTGGGATTAAATCTAATGGCCAGTTATTCATCCAAGTATTCCATCTCCAGATCCCAGACTTCATCCCCAAAGCCCCTTAACCAACGTTCTAAAATATCGGTTTTAATCACGCTGGCCTGAAAGCGGTAGTGGTTTTCGTCCTCTTCCAAAATAACCTGATCAGGCGAAAGCGGAGTTTCAGTGAGGTGATAACCGCTATTCCAACTGATAGAAAAGGTCAAACGAATAGGCCGGCACTCCCCGTAGCCAAAACGGTTTTCTTTTTCAATAAAAGATTTGAGCTTAAAGTCTGTCGGATAATCAAAATAAAAGGTCGAAGCCTCGGCCGCCAAAAAGCGGTGCAGGGCTAAAAAGAAAGGTTCGCCAATCACTCGACCATCTTTAATGCGTTTCACCACCAAGTAATGGCTCACATTTTGTTGCACAAGGGCCAAAGGCATAACCTGATAGCGGGAGGGCTGGTCGTTCCACTGGGCTTGATAGACCGCATTGAGCAGGCGGTTTTCATAAAGTGCGGTAGTCACTTCCTTAAAAATAGTCTCATCAATTTGAGGTGGTTCAAGGGGTTGCGTTGCTGGTGCAACCGCTACTTTCTTGGTCAGCCATTGGTGTTCCAGCCTATCTCTTGCAGCAAATTTCATTTGGTAATGGGCATGCTCAAAAAAAGGCCTCATCGTTTCCATAATATTAGGCGGCAATAAATTTTTTAGCTGTGCCTCCGCCAACATCAAGGCCACCGACTGTTGCGGTGTCATATTCAAGAGCTTCAATCCCGAGGCATATTCTTTCCAGCGATATTGATGGGGCTTGCTGTCGGTACGGCGTTCAATATCATCAAAGTGATCTGCTAATTTTTCTAAGGTGCGTTCCAAGGTTCGCTTACTTTTGGCAATTCCCTCATACTCCATCTGTTCTTGTAATTCAGGAATGGAAATATATTTTTTGGTGAGAAGATTAAGCACTTTAATTTGATAGATAAGAGGATCAATGCTGTCTGACATGATTTTTCCTTGCAAAAAATAATAAAAATAAAACCGCTTGTAAGTTTATTACATTATACGACACAATCTGTCGCATTATGGCTTAGAATAAGAAAAAATAAGCTTAGAGGAAAGATATATGTGGAAGATTTCTTTTTGCCAACAAATCGGCACAGGCAAAAAACACAATCAAGATGCTCTCTTTAACGGCGAGCAGGTTTTTCAGTATAAACTGAAAAATACTGTCACTTGCCAATTCGAGAGAGAAAAACTTTTGCTAGGCGTGGCAGACGGTGTTTCGCATAGCCCTCAAGCCCAAAAGGCCAGCCGCTACTGGATGGAACAGCTAGCAAACTGCCCAAAACTTAACCCTACTTGGCTTCGCAACCAACACCAGCACTTTTGCCAAGCCTTTGCCTCAAGCCTTTTCGGCACAGCAACTACCTTTGTTGGGGCGGAAATTTTCCCCAATGGCATTTGCCACATCCTCAATGTAGGCGACAGTCGAGCCTATCATATTTCCACCTCTGGTGAGTGGAAACAGGTTAGCCAGGATCACACGGTTCTAAATGATCTGCAAGCGGGTCAAAATCCTGAAAAATTTGCAAACCTCTACGCTGCCCTTTCTGACTGCCTCATTGCCGATTGGCAGGAAGATCAATTCCGCATTCATTCGGCTCAAATTCAATTAGAACAAGGCGACTGCCTCCTGCTCTGTTCTGACGGCCTAACCAATGGGCTTTCTGAAGAAATACGGCAAGCCATTTGGCATAAATATACAGATATTGGCCAACGCCTCACCGCTTTTCGCAAAGCCATTAGCCAACAAAGGCAGCATGATGATGTCAGTATTGTGGCGGTGGAGTTTGGGTAGGATCAAATATTTGTTTAAAAAATGTGTATTTTGAGCAAAAATACAGGTAGTCTTTCATTAATTTTAACTAAGGAGTTCCTATGGAAAATACCTCTCAGATTTTACAAAACCTCTCTCAAAAAAATCAGCTATGGCAAAAGGAAGAGGAGCTAATCGAAGCTTATCAAGCTAACTATTTTAATATTTTTCACTTTATCCCAACCAATGAAGTTGGTTTATCCTATATTCTCAAGTTCTTATTGAACCCTAAAGAAAGTCACGGACAAAAAATTTATTTCTTGATAGCCTTTTAAAGCATTTTAACTTACAGCATTTTTTAAACTACGATAGGGTCTATATTAAAACCGATCAAACCCTAGCCTCAACAGGTAAACACGATATTTTTATTGAAGGATTTTTGAATAATAAGTCTGTATGGGCATTTTCCATTGAAAATAAACTCAGAGGAGCAAGAGATCAGGATAGGCAAGTTATCAGCTATTTGGAAGATTTAAGAAAAGTCAATCAAGAAAATCATCATTTGGTTTATTTAACCATTAACGGTAAAAAACCAACTTCTATTGAAGAAGATGATTACCAAAAGGCAGAAAAAGAGATCTCTTTAATGTCTGCTCAAGAACTTTGTCAATGGCTAGCATCAGTCGAAGTCAAAGCTCCTAAAATACAATTTTTTGTCCAACAATTCCAAACCTTTATCCAAACGGAGATTTTATCTATGAACCTAGCTTCTCAACAAGTTAACCCACTAACAGAAGAAATTGCAAAAGATTCAGCTTATGTAAAAACAGCCTTAGATATTATGAATCTTCAAGATGAACTTTATCAAAAATTGCTTGATAAATTATTTGAGGATTTAGAGGACAAATTCCGTAGCCTAGAAAATCATGAAAATTGGAAGGTAACAAAAGAAACAGATAAAAAACCTAATGCTCAGTACTATCAACCAATTCGATTTACATCCCCATGTAAAAATTTTTATTTGGCAGTTGAATTTAATAATCCTAACTTTAGAGGTTGTTTCTTTACCCTTTCTTTAGTAAATACTGAAAATGAGTTTATTAAAGAAAAACTTACTACTTTTTTAGAGAAAAAATATGGAAAAGATAGAAACCAAGCTGATAAACATTGGCTATATTGGAAATACTTTGATGGCGATGTAAGAGATTGGACTAATGAAACCTGGGCAAGGATTCCAACAGGTCAATTAGCCGACGAGATTTGGCAGGAGCTTGAAACTTTGACTACAGCGTTAGTCAATCTCAACCCTACGCCATAATCTGTCGCATTAATCCCTATACTTAGCCAAAGAACTAAATATAGGGAGAAAATATGAAAAACGATCTAAACTATGCCGTCCAGCTTATTCAAAAGGCTGACGGCATTTTGATTACCGCTGGAGCAGGCATGAGTGTGGACAGTGGCCTGCTGGATTTCCGCTCCGTGGGTGGATTTTGGAATGCCTATCCACCTTTTGAAGCTCTAGGCCTGCAATTTAATGCCGCTGCCAACCCAACTTTTTACCTAAATCACCCCGAACAAGCCTACTGGTTCTACGCCCACCGCCTCAATACCTACCGCCAAACCCCACCCCACGAGGGCTATCAGATCCTCAAAGGTTGGGCAAACAAGAAAAAACACGGTTATTTCGTTTTTACCAGCAATGTCGATGGGCATTTTCAAAAGGCCGGCTTTGCTGATGAGCGGGTTTATGAAGTCCACGGCACTCTGCACCGTCTGCAATGTATGGAAAATTGTTCTGATCTAAGCTGGCCTGCTCATGCCTTTCAGCCCACTGTGGACGAGGAAAAATACCTGATGACCAGCCCCAAGCCCCGCTGCCCCTTCTGCGGTGGTCTGGCTCGGCAAAATGTCCTTATGTTTGATGATTGGTTCTTCTGCCCAAGCTTTTTTGAACCCAAGGAGGCAGCCCTCCATCAATGGTTAAAGCAGGTAGAAAATCTGGTCGTTATTGAAATTGGTGCAGGCAAGGCCGTCCCAACCGTCCGATATTTTTCCGAACGCACCGCCAAGGCCAAAAAAGCAGGCTTTATTCGTATCAACCCACTAGATGCTGGTGTACCTAAAATGCACTTTTTAAGTTTGGAAATGAAGGGCTTGGAAGCCTTGAAGAAACTGGATGAATTATTGCTTGAAAGGGAGTAATATAGTCAATGAAATATAAACTAAAGCGGTACCCTATAGAGAGTGTAACACTTGAAACCTTTAACGATAATTTATTATGGGCAATTATAGAGGATGATTATCTTGATGTGAATGTTTGTTATCCTATGCCTGAGGATTGTTTAGTTGAAGAGGGGATGGGCTTTGTTAGTCGTATTTTAGCTAAATATAATTCTTTTTTGCCATCATCATAAAACTTTTATCACAACCAGGAGAAAATTATGTCTTTTCAAACCCCTATAACCATTGCTCAAGCAATGGATAAAATTTACTCTAATGAATATTTATTACCTGCTATTCAACGTGAATTTGTCTGGCCAGCTAATAAAATAGAGTGGCTTTTTGATTCTTTAATGAAAGGATATCCCATCAGTTCCTTTTTATTTTGGAAAGTTAATGAAAAAACAGCTCAGAATTACACATTCTATAAATTTATAGACAAATATAGACAATGGTATAAAACTCACAATGAACCAATTTCAACTGATGGGATACCTAGTTTTACTGCAATATTAGATGGGCAACAGCGATTAACAGCGTTATATATTGGGTTAAGAGGAAGCTATGCTTATAAAGAGTATAGAAAAAGATGGGAAGATAATGAATACAGCATTCCTACTCGTCATCTTTACCTAAACATTACTAGACCTTTAGAAAACGAAGAGGATGATAAAGAATATGAATTTTCTTTCCTCAAAAAAGAAAATACTAAAGAAGATGACATATATATAGACTCCAATGATCAAATGTGGTTTAAAGTCGGCTCAATCCTAAATTATAGAAATGAAGAAAGTTTTGACGAATTAATAGATAATTTTGAATTAGCTTTTTCAAGAAAATCACTTAGACAATTAAGGCGCGTGGTTTTTGAAAAACCGATCATTAACTATTTTTTAGAAGAAGAACAAGACCTCAACAAAGCATTAAATATTTTTATTCGTGTTAATAGTGGCGGACAACCATTAAGTTTTTCAGATTTAGTTATGTCTGTTGCAATTGCAAACTGGAGTGATGCTAGAGAAGAAATTAATCAGCTGGTTGATGAAGTGGTCAGAAAAGGGTTTTATATTTCAAAGGATCTTGTTTTAAAATCATTCTTATATCTACATAGTGCTGACATAAAATATAAGGTTACAAACTTTTCTAGCGAAAATGCAGAAGAGCTTAAAGAAAAATGGAGTAAAATCAGAGCAACAATTCTCGAAACATTTGAATTATTAAAAACATTTGGGTTTAATGACTATAATCTTACTTCTAAAAACGCAGTCATTCCTGTCATTTATTATTTATATCACAAAGATGTTTATGAAGGATATAGTTCTTCTATAAAATTTAAAGAAGAGAGAGAGTTTATTAGAAAATGGTTTCATACCATTCTACTTAAACAAGTTTTTGCTTCAAGTAGCGACACAGTTCTTATTCAATTCCGTCAAGAGTTCACGGATGATGTTATAAACAAACCATTAAAAGATGCTATTTCTTATTTTCCAAGAGAATTTAAGAAAATAAGAAGCTTTAGTGCTAATGATGATTTTATTGATGATTTACTTTCTACTCAGATGGGAAGCAAATATGCCTTCTCAATTTTATCGCTCCTTTACCCAAACTTAGATTATAGAAACAATTTCCATCAAGATCATCTTCATCCTAAAGCAGATTTTAATAACTTAAACGATGAAGATAAAAACAAATATAAATGGGAATCTTACAATTCCATTTGTAATCTTCAATTATTAGAAGGTAATGAAAACTCTTCTAAAAATGCCTCTAGCCTTGCAGATTGGATTGAAAAATCAACCCAAAATAAAGATAGAGATGCATTCTTAGAACGCCATTTAATCCCTAACTTGGAAGATTATTCTATTGAGAATTTTGGTGAATTTTATGAACGTCGCAAGGAACTACTTGCTAAGAAATTGAAAGAGCTATTGCAATAAAGGATATGTTTATTTAAATAGCCCAAAATATAGGGCAGGTATAAAACCTGCCCCTACACAAAAATGTCTAACAAAACCCTATCTTACTCCCCCTTCTCTCCAACCGCTTCAAACCCACTTCTTCCTCCAAGGCCTTGACCCACTCACTCCCCAACTCAAAGGGTCTAAAGCGATGACGGCGAGCCAGGGAAGCAAAATCACCCATGGTTAAGAACTTAATTTTGGCTAGGTTCATAAAGTCAAATTCTGTTAAATTTAAGCCTAATTTAACCGCTTGCTCTTGGGCGATGTCGCAAACCTGTTCAGGTTTGAGAAAATCGAACTTCATCTTTAGGTCAAAACGGCGAAGAACGGCAGGATCGAGATTGTCCATAAGGTTGGTGGAAACCACCATCAGCCCTTCAAACCGCTCAAGCTGGGTCAGCATTTCATTGACCATGGAATTTTCCCAAGAACGATTTTGGTTATCTCGAGCAAAGAGGAAGCTGTCCACCTCATCCATCACCAGTAACATATTATTTTCACTGGCTTGGCGAAAGGCTGAGGCGATACGTTTTTCAGTTTCACCCACATATTTATCTCGCAGATCAGAACCCCGCAAGACCAAGAGAGGCATATCTAGCTCACTGGCCAGCCATCTGGCCCATTCGGTCTTGCCCGTGCCTGCTGGGCCGTAGCAACAGATTCGCCCCTGCTTGGTAGCCTTTAAGCCCTCACTGATCTTATGAATGTTATCTGAACAATTCACCCAATTTAGGTTATAAGCGGCCTGATATTCGTTAAGTTTTTCCAATTTTTTATAGCCTTGGGCCTGCAAGGTTTGGTTGAACCAGTTTAAGGTACGCTCCGTAAAATCGCTGCTTTCAAACTGATTGAGCACTTCAAAACCCTTGCTAATTAGAGCAGGAGTTACTCCCTCGTGTTGGGCAAAATGATGAATATAAGCAGGCGATAATTTGCCTTGGCATTTGGCCTTGATCATTTCTTCTTTCTTCGCTAAAGGTAAGTTAGGCATTTCAAAAATAAAATCGAAACGGCGAAGAAAAGCATTGTCCATAGAACTGATATTATTAGATAGCCAAATCATGGGCACAGGATTTTCTTCTAAAAATTGATTCACCCAAGCCTTATGACTTTGAGCAACCGATTGTTCAAACAAACCGGCTCTAAATACATCCTCTATTTCATCAAAAATTAATCCATTTTGCTGGCCTTTTAAGAGTGTTTGAGCCAAGCGGCAACGCTCTAATCGACGTTCTGCACAAAGCAGATCACCATCTTCATCTTCATAATTGAGCAGATAGGTATTTTGGTAGCAGGTTTGGGAAAGTAACAAAGCCAATTCTGTTTTTCCTGTACCTGGTTCACCATAGATAAGGATATTTACCCCTTTTTTCTCATGTAATGCCGCCATTTCCAAGTGGATTTGTAGCAAATCAACCATTTCTTGAATATGCTCAAAATCTGAAAATTTCAGATGAGGAGAGGACGCAAGTTTAACACAACGCTGCAAAAGCATTTCTGCATTAAAAGGTAGTGTGCTAAATTCATCAATATCTAAAATATCCCCCACTTCAAGATAATCACCAAAATCATCATGATAACTTTTCTTTTCAATTAAACCATAACTGGCTAGTTTTCCCTTCTGCTTAAAAGATAAATAAATTTCTCTAAAAGGGAAATGAAATATTTTCTCTAAAAACTGGGCAAGAGACTTTAAATTGGCCTTAATATAATTTAGGCTATCTTTCAAAGTTCTCTCAGAAGCGATATATACTGCTAGGCGAAGTATGGCTATTTCAAATGCTGATAAATTAAGTACTTTAGCCAAATGTTGAAGATTTTGCTCAATACGCTCATTTGTTACTTTTACCAAATCAGGATTATCTAAATAAACTTGATAACGCGCTTTTAAGCCTTCAATCGTTAGTTGAAAGGCTTCTTTACTATTATTTTTGAAAAGCTCTTTGGGAACACCTAGGGCTAGAGCAAGATCATCATCTCGCCAGTTATTTTCTTCATCTTGATAAAACCAAAATTCTTGTCCCTTATGTTCAAATAAGAGGGCAAGTATAATATATTCAGCATAAGGCGAAACTTTAGGTGGATTAAGTTGTAATTCAGACATAGTAACCTCTTCTAATAAAGAAAAAACATGCGACATCATTCAGTGATTTAAGCCTGCAAGCGGTAAGATTTTTGCAAATTTTTGCAAAACTTGCCCCGCTTATTGGCCCTTTCCAAAGAGCGTTCAGACTGCCAGAAAATCAGATGAGAGGATAATTTCTCCTTGTTTTCACTTGATTTTTTTGAAGAATGAAGATTAAGATGAGGGAAGAATGGATAACTCATAAGCTGCTCCTATATGCTTTATCTTGATAAAATCAGTATATAAATCGAAACGACAAAATACGTCGCATTAAATAAGATAATAAGCTTGTTTTTCACTGGAAGCCTATTTCTTATTGAAAACAGGTTTTAGTCATAACTTAAAAGTCAAAAAAGGAAAAAATATGAAAACAAAAGCAAAATGTGTGGTACTCACAGGCGCAGGCATCAGTGCAGAAAGTGGGCTTTCCACCTTTCGGGATAATGATGGGCTGTGGGCTAACTATCGGATTGAGGAGGTTTGCACGCCTGAGGCCTTGGCCCGCAACCCTCAAAAAGTGATTGAGTTTTATAACTACCGCAGGCAGGAGGCTGAAAAAGCCCAACCTAATGCTGGGCATTTGGCTTTGGTGGAGTTGGAAGAAAGGTATGAGGTCAAGATCGTCACGCAAAATGTGGATAACTTGCACGAAAAGGCCGGTTCTTCCACCGTTTTGCACCTGCACGGCCAGCTTAATAAGCTACGATCTTCCTTTGATGAGGACTATGTGATTGACTGGCAGGGCGATCAGCCCCTTGATCTATGTGACCCGCAAGGCCACCCCATGCGGCCGCATATTGTTTTTTTCGGGGAAAGTGTGCCGCTCTTAGACACGGCCATTGATTGGGTAGCTGAAGCGGATGTGCTGATTATTATCGGCACCTCTATGCAGGTTTACCCGGCCAATACCCTGATCCAATATGCCCGCCCAAGGGCAGAGATTTATTTTATCGACCCTCACCCGCAAAACACGGGCAGTCGAGCTAAAGTAATTGCGGAGAAGGCGGGGGTGGGGGTGCTGAGAGTAGTAAAAGACTTGTTAGCAAAATCATAAAAGATAGCGCCAGCGTCCTCGCTGGTGCTGGTAATTCTTTGATAGATAAGACACCAGCCTGGAGGCTGGCGCCATCAAAGCAAGCGGTTAAATTTGCAGGTTTTTTCACAAATTTAACCGCATGTTAGGGGCAAATGTCTTTGCCCCTAGCCTTCTTTCTTGGCCGAAAACTGATTACCCACCAAAAAGGCAAGCAAGCCAATAAGAGTGGCCGGCACAATGGCATGGAAGCTGAAGATTTGTAGCTTAAAAGTCGCTATCACCACATAAGAACTTAGGCCGGCCAGCATGGAGCAAATGGCCCCCATGGCATTGGCCTTTTTCCAGAAAAGCCCTAAAACAAAGACCCAGATAAAGGTAGCCTCTAGCCCACCCAGAGAAAGCAGGTTGAGCCAGATCAGCATATCAGGCGGGTTGAGGGCTGCGAAGATGAGCAGTACTGTAAAGCCTAGGGTTGTTAGGGTAGAAAAGCGTTTAATCTTGGCCTCGTTTTCAATGGCATTGGGTTTAATGGCCAAGTATAAGTCCTTGATTAGGGTCGATGAAGATTGAATGAGCATAGAGTCAATCGAGGACATAATGGCTGCCATGGGGGCGGCTAGGAAAATACCGGCCACAATCGGTGGTAGCACCTGAATCATCAGGGTTGGAATAACCTGATCGGGGATTTTCAAATCTGGTATCAAGGCCCGGCCCAGCACGCCCGTTAAGTGCATACCCAACATCAAAAAGGCCACCACAACCGTGCCGATAATCATGGCTTGGTGGAGGGCCTTGCTGTCCCGATAGGCCATACTGCGAACGGCCAAATGAGGCAGACCGACCAAGCCGAAGCAGACCAAGACCCAGAAAGAAGCCATAAAGGTGAAATCCAGCGGGCGTTGGTCAATGCCGTAGGGGCTAAGGAGATTAGGGTCGATGGCCTCCAAACGGCTCATGGCCGCTTCCACGCCACCTGTGGCATAAATCACCCCGCCCAGGAGCAGGCCCGTACCCAGCATCATGACCAAGCCTTGAATGGTGTCGGTTAAGACCACGGCTCGGAAGCCGCCAATAAAGGTATAAAGGCCCACCGTTACCGCAAAAATCAGCACAGCACTTTGGTAGGAAATGCCCAAGGTGGTTTCCAACAATCGCCCCGCCCCGATAAATTGGACGGTCATCATGGCAAAGAAGGAAAGCAGAAGGGCAAGACAGGCCAGCCAGACCACCCACTTGTTTTGATAGCGGGCCAAGAGCATATCGTTGATGGTCAAGCTCTTGGTTTGGCGGGCCAACATGGCAAATTTTTTGCCTAAAACCCCTAGGGAAAAGAGAACGGCTGGCACCTGGATCATGGCCAACAAGACCCAGCCCAGGCCATACTTATAGGCCGCCCCTGGCCCCCGATAAAGGAGCTAGCCCCCACATAGGTGGCAGCTGTGGTCATGGCCAAGACAAAACCTGACATGGAGCGGCCGCCCACATAGTATTCAGATAAGAAGCTGGCCCCCTGACGTTGGCGGTAGGCATAAAAGGCCACGCCAAAGACAAAGAGCAGGTAGATAATCAGCGGGATCAGCATTTCCTTATTCATGGCTGCCCTCCTCCAAGTCAATATCCTGATAGACGCCCTTGATAACCAAAAGGGCGACCAGAATAAAGAGAACAGGCAGGAAGATACAGCTCATTTCAAACCAGAGCGGAAAGCCCAAAAGCCCGTGGCCTTGAGGCAGCAAATAAGCAAAGATAATCCAGCCAACCAGATAGCCCAGGCTGAGCAAAACCGCCCACTTGGCTTCTCGGTTAAGCTGTTTGTTGGTGTTGTGCATTCTTTCTCCTTAATTATAATTTCGCTCCCCCGCTTGCGGGGGAGCTGCCGAAGGCTGAGGGGCGAGATAATAGCAAAAAACCTCGCTTTCACGAGGCTTAACCTAATATTGCCAACTGTCTGGGTCGATGCCCATTTCCCGCATTTTCTGCTTGGCTTCTTCAGGGATTTCGTCGCTGCGTTCCTTCATTAGGTCTTCATCGGTCGGCAGGGGCTGGCCGGTAAAGGCGTGTAAGAAGGCTTCACAGAGCAATTCGCTGTTAGTGGCATGGCGGAGGTTCTTGATTTGGCGGCGGGTGCGTTCGTTGGTCAAGATCTCCAAGACCTTAATCGGAATAGACACCGTGATTTTTTTAACCTGCTCGCTTTTTTTGCCATGTTCTGCATAAGGACTAATATATTGGCCGTTCCAGTTTGCCATCTTGCTTCCCCAAGAAAAAAATTGTGGTTATTCTAATCAAAATGAAGCCATCTCGCAATCTAGACGTCTAGATTTCTTTGGCTTTTGCTTTTATTATATAGGCTTTCGTAGGGTGCGTTCAAACGCACCAAATATTTATGGTGCGTTTGAACGCACCCTACACAGGAAATTGCTCATGTTAAAAATCAAACACCTAGGCTTAATCGCCAGTTTGGCTGTGGTCACAGCCTGCTCATCTT
Organism: Pasteurellaceae bacterium RH1A; assembly: GCA_012221805.1. NCBI lineage: Bacteria > Pseudomonadati > Pseudomonadota > Gammaproteobacteria > Pasteurellales > Pasteurellaceae > Pasteurellaceae bacterium RH1A. The sequence goes on from CP015195.1 coordinate 1,800,155, forward strand.
CTATCGATCCTGAAACTGGGCAACGTGCCGACCCGCTTGAGGGCTTTAACCGGGCCATGTGGTCGGTCAATTACAATGTGCTTGACCCTTATGTCTTCAAGCCAGTCGCCACAGGCTGGAAGGAATATGTGCCAAGCCCTATCAAAACAGGCTTAACCAATGTGGCCAGCAACCTAAGCGAACCGATGAGCTTTGTCAGCCGCCTGCTTGAGGGTGAGGGGCAAAAGGCTATGGTGCATTTTAACCGCTTTTGGATCAACTCCACTTTCGGCTTAGGCGGCTTGATTGACTGGGCCAGCCAAACGCCTGATTTGAAATTAGAAAACGGCCACCGCAGCCTGGGCGATACCCTGGGTGCTTACGGCGTGCCGACAGGCGCCTACATTATGCTGCCAGCCCTAGGCCCAACTACCCCTCGTGGCTTGGTGGGGACAGCCGGCAACTGGGCAGCCAATCAGGCCGCTGATCTACCTACAGCGGTAACCTTGGGAGCAGGGGCTGTGGATGCGATTGATACCCGAGCCAGCCTCCTAGATCAGGAAGCCTTGCTCAAGCAGTCCCAAGACCCTTATGTGACCTTCCGTGAAGCCTACTTCCAAAACCTCAACTTCAGGGTGTCTGATGGTAAGTCTGGTGCGCCTGAAGAAGAAACCTTGTCTGAAGAAGAATTAAAAAATATCGACTAACCGCAAGCGGTCTGTTCCTTGCAAAAATCTGCAAAAAAACAGACCGCTTGTTTTTTTAAGGAGCAAGTATGCAAGCCCAATTTATCCGCCAAGTGGCAGAAGGCATCAGCCTTGAACAGTTTAACCAAATCCCGGTTGTCGTGGTAAAACACCGCTTTTTTGAGGCCCAGGTGGCCCTGCAAGGGGCGCAGTTGATTAAGTGGCAGCCCGCAGGCCAAGCTGATGTACTTTGGCTGAGCGAAATCGAACCCTTTGAGCTGGGCACAGCTATTCGGGGCGGAATTCCCATCTGCTACCCTTGGTTTGGCGGCGTGAAAAGCCCTGCCCACGGCTTTGCCCGTATCCAGCTTTGGGAGTTTGAGGGCTACCGTGTCAATGAACACGGCGTACTATTAACCTTCCTCTTGCAAAAAGAGGGCGAAAACGGCCCGCTTGCCAAGGTAACCTTTCAGTTCAGCGAAAATAACTGCGAGGTTTTCTTCCGCCACCTAGGCTCAGAACCGGCCCAAGCCGCCCTGCATACCTACTTCAATGTGGCTGATATTGAACAAACCCTGGTGCATGGCCTGCCAAATCCTTGCTTTAACAGCCTAACCCAACAGGAAGAAGACGTGCCTTCGCCACGGGCCATTGCTGAAAATGTGGACTGTATCTACAAAACCCTGTCAGATGATGTGGAACAAGCCATTGAGGACAAGGGCAACCAGCGCCAAATTCTTATCAATCATCAGGAAGCCAGCGAGGTTGTCCTCTGGAACCCATGGCATAAGCCAACCAGCCAAATGAGCCAAGTGGGTTATAAGACCATGGTGTGTGTGGAAACCGCACGAATTTCCAGCCTGATGGAGGCAGAAGAAGAATTGTATTTGGGGATTTCGCTTAAAGCCTAAATTAGGCCGTGATGGCGCTAGCCTCTAGGCTAGTGCCGTTTTGATGGCTACCCAGCACCAGCCTGGAGGCTGGCGCTATCAAAGGCTATCAAAGAGATGTTCAACACTTAGCCAACCGATAAAGCCTAGCAATATTTTGGGCAGTGGAAATCAGGTTTTCCCTGCCCATTTTCAAGGTATCTTCCAAGGAATGCAGGTGGCGAATAATGGGGAAAACGGCATCAATGCCCTTGTCGTACACCACCTCATAATCCTCTTTTAGGCAACCTACCACGGCCACCACGGGTTTGCCAAATAACTTGGCGGCTTGTGCCACGCCCACAGGGGTTTTGCCCGAGGCCGTTTGGCTGTCCATGCGGCCCTCGCCTGTAATGACCAAGTCGGCCTTTGCAACAATTTCCATTAATTTGACCGCTTGTATGACAATCTCCACCCCAGGCTTAAGTTGGACTTGAGGCAGGAGCAGCAAGCCCCCGCCCATACCACCTGCCGCCCCACTGCCGGCCACCTCTCGAATGGCCAGGCCAAGCTGGGCTTCCACTACTTGGGAAAAATGATAGAGGGCTTGGTCTAGCTGCTCAACCATCTCCTCACTCGCCCCTTTTTGCGGGCCGAATACCGCCGAAGCCCCCTGTGGGCCACACAGGGGATTGTCCACATCGCAGGCTACTTCAAATTCTACTTGGGCCAATCTTGCATCCAGGCCGCTTAAATCCAGGCTTTGAATTTGGCTAAGGGCCTGGCCGCCTGGGCCGATATCTTGGCCTTGGGCATCTAAAAACCGTGCGCCCAAGGCTTGTAGCATACCAACCCCTCCATCATTGGTAGCACTGCCCCCAATGCCAAGCAGGCATTTTTTCACGCCTAAATCTAGGGCGGCTTGAATCAACTGGCCCGTGCCAAAACTGGTGGTCTTAAGCGGGTTTCGCTCTGCCATGGGCACCAAGTGCAGGCCTGAAGCGGCTGCCATTTCGATAATGGCTGTTTGGCCATCCCCGCTTAAGCCAAAGCTGGCCAGGGTTTTGTTGCCCAGGGGAGCCGTTACCTCCACCTCAATCAACCGGCCGCCCGTGGCATCCACCAAGGACTGCACCGTCCCCTCTCCCCCATCAGCCATGGGCACCTTAATACATTCAGCCTCTGGCAGAACCTTTTTAATCCCCTCCTCAAGCGCGCTGGCCACCTCAAGGGCAGTCAGGCTTTCTTTAAAACTATCTGGGGCAATAACAATCTTCATCTTATCTCCTTAGAGTAGAACAAGGGAAAGCAGGTAAACCGTGATAATACCCGTTACGCCCATAATAAAAGTCAGGGCGGTTTGGGTACGATAGCCCTGTTGTGGGCTGAGCTTGGTGAAATTGGTGACCACCCAGAAGTAGCTATCATTGGCATGGGACACACACATGGCCCCCGCAGCAATGGCCATAACCGTTAAGGCGGCGGCTATTTCAGAGGTCAGGCCTAGGGCAGCCATCAAGGAATCACTGGCATTAAACATGCCCATAATGGCTGCTGTGGTAATCATGGCCACGGTTGAGCTGCCTTGAGCCGTTTTGAGAATAGCGGAAATCAGGAAGGGGAAGAAAATACCAGCAGCACTGATAACATGGGCATTTTGCTTGATGTATTCCACAAAGCCTGCCTCTGTAATAACCTTACCCAGCACGCCGCCCGCTGCGGTAATAAATAGAATCGGGCCAACAATTTTCAGGGTTTCGTTAGTAAGGCTATCAAACTCTGCCATTTTTTGGCTGCTTACCAAGAGGAGTACAGCAAAAATCACCCCAATCGCCAAGGCAATAATGGGGTTACCCAAGAATAAAATCAGTTGCGCAAATCCGCCGGTTAGGCCCAAGATCTTGGCAATCGACCCCAGGGCCATAAGCAAAATCGGGCTAACAATCGGGGCAAGGCTGAGAAAGCCGCTTGGCAGTTTGCCATAATGCTTAAGCAGTTCATCATAACCTTGTGCAATCAGCGGATCAGTTCCCTCATCATTAACGGCGACCTTCTTGCCGATATATTTAGCAAAGGCATAGCTGGCCAAGAGAACAGGAATAGAGACCACAAAACCGATGCCAATCACCAAAAGCAGATTATGGCCCAAGCCCAAACCGCCAGCTACGGCAATCGGCCCTGGTGTAGGCGGAATAAAGACGTGGGAGGCATAAAGGCCTGCACTGAGGGCGACAGACATGCCCACGGCATTGGCAGCAATTTTCTTGCGAATGGCTTCCCGAATGGGGTTGAGCACCACAAAGCCACTGTCGCAAAAGACGGGAATGCCGACAACCCAGCCCATGATGAGCATGGCCAGCTCAGGACGTTTTTGCCCGACACGCTTGACCACCATATCAGCCAATTTCAAGGCAGCACCTGTTTTTTCTAGAATGGTGCCAATAATGGCCCCAAAGATAATCACAATCCCGATACTTTTAAAGATACCACTAAAACCCTCACCCAAGATGGCCGGAATCTTATTCAGATCGATACCGACCACCAAGGCCAGGGTTAAAGAAATAGACATTAGGGCAAGGAAGGGATGGACTTTAAGTTTTGCAATCATCCAAATCATCAAGGCAATGGCGATCACAAAGCAAATAATCAGACTGATACCGCTCATGGGAAGCTCCTTTTATGGTGAGAATTGGTTGCTAATAAACCACAAAATCAGGCACACCACAAGAGGGATTTAACAAATATTTAACAAAAACAGCTAAAAAAACAGCCAGCATCTGCTGGCTGTATTGAAAGGCCTTGTTGCCTATGGACGATATTTCCCGGCCATGGCTTGGTAAACGGCGTTTTCAGCTTGGATCAGGCTGTATTTGGCCTGGAGGACTGAAAGCTGGGAGTTTTTCTCGGTATTGACGGCGTTGATCCACTCACGGAATTCGGATACGCCCTGATCGTAGCGGTTTTTGTAGTATTGGCTGATCTTGCGGTTGTGCTCAAGGGTCTTTTGCAAGTTGGCCAGGTTGCTGCGATATTGACCGTAGGTGTAGTAGTAGGTGTCAATTTCGTTGAGGGCCGTGGTGACTGATTGTTGGTAATTCAGTTTAGCCGTTTCATAGCTGGCTTCGCTGATTTTCACGTTCCATTTAACACGGTTCCAGTCTAGGAAAGGCAGGCTGATGCCCAGTGTGCCGCCTAATACGGTGTTTTGGCCAACGGCTTGCACACTGCTGCCACTGCCAGTCAAGTTAGCACCGATGGTCACCGTTGGGAACCAGCTTTTTTCCATGGCACTTAGGCTGTTAAAGCTGCTTTGCAGGCGGGCTAGGCTGGCCTTGACATCTGGGCGGTTGGCAATGGTTGAAACTGGCACATTGAGGTTCACACCTTGTACTTTAACCTTAGACAGGCTGGCAGAATTGATAGCAAGCGGGTCATTTGGGCCTAAATTTAGCAAATTACGCAGGGTTTGCTCGGTTGTTTTTTGGCTAGAACGGAGGCTGATTAAGGTATTCTTGGCCGTTAAGACAGCTTGGTTGGCCTGTTCTACACTTAAACCATCAATGGCGCCGGCCTTGAGTTTGTTGTTGAGAATGCCTTGAATTTGCTCATAGTAGCGAATACTTTGCTGGGTCACGGCAATGGCTTCTTTGAGGTAGGCTAGGTTGTAATAGGCATTGATGGTGGAGTTGATCAAGGCTAAACGAGCCGCCGCTAAATCTTCTTGGCTGGCCTTGTGGGTCCACTCGGCAGCGGAGGCCGTATCGGCTAAACGCTTCCAGAGATCGATGGTGTAGCTGACATTGAGGCCTAGGCTATTGGTGCGGGTGGAGGTGCCAGTTGAAACGGCATTGTGGCTTGGGTCGCCCACGCCTTTGGAAAGGCCGGCCGAGCCTGAACCACTAAAACCTGGCACTAAATCTGCCCCAACTAGGTTGGCATTATAAAGGGCTTGATTAACGCTGATAGCGGCCTTGGCTAAATCTACGTTATTGCGAAGGGCCATTTCTACTAGGCGGTTGAGTTCACGGTCGTTATAGCCCTGCCACCATTGTTCGTTGATTTGGTATTGGCTGGTCAGGTCTTGGTATTGTTGGTAGTCCTGTTGGGCTTGTTCAAGCGAGCCATCTTGGCTCATTCTATTGGCACAGCCTGTAATGGCCAGGCCCAATAAGACCGTAAGGGTGATTTTTGAAAGTTGCATGCTGCTTTCCTTGGTAGAGAGAAAAATTTAGGGCGTATTCTAACCAAATACACCCTAATTCGCTAGGTTGGAAATGAACGATCATTCATTTTTTACAATAATTTAAATTCAGTAAAGGCTGAACACAGAAAGCCATGTCCTAGGGTAACGAGTTACCCTAGGTTAAATATAAACTTGCCCCTTTGGGGCAAAGAGTAACCACTCTCCCACAAAGCAGAACTGTGCAGTTATTATTTTAACTCCCTCCCCCGCTTGCGGGGAGGGCTGGGGTGGGGGATTGAGCGAAGCTCAAGATACAAGCGGGACAAAATCTAGGAATATTTGCAAATTTTGTGAAAATTTATAGCACTTTGCCTTTCGGCAAATCCCCCCACCCTAACCCTCCCCCGTAAACGGGGGAGGGGATCTTTCTCCTTCACGAGAACTTGGTAGTTCTGCTTCCCCAAAGGGGAATGTTTATGTTTAACCGTGGGTAAAAATTACCCACGGCCAAGGTTCAACACATCCACCACCGCTTGAGCCGCCTGTTCGTCTGCCCCGCATTGAATTTGCTGGTGCAGATCCTTAAAGCGAGCCTTGAGCTGGGCCTTTTGGGCTAGATCGTCTGGCTTGTTAGACAAGAAAGGCAGGAGGTGGGCCGCCAGGTTTTCAGGGTTGCAATCCTCCTGCACCAATTCCGCCACCAAGCCTTGCTGTGCCAGCAGGTTGGGCAGGGAAATATAATCAGTTTTAACCAATTTTTTAGCCAGCCAATAGGTCAGCGGTTTCATCTTATAGCCCACCACCATAGGCGATTTGCAGAGCATGGCCTCCAAGGCTGCTGTGCCTGAGGCCAGTAAGGTGGCTTCGGCTGCCATCATGGCGGCCCGAGCCTTGCCATCTAAGATCTTCACCTCTAAATCAGGAGCAACCTGGGCCTTGATGGCCTCAAATTGCTCAACCCGTTTTTGATTGACCAGGGGCACCAAAAATACCAAATCAGGATGTTGAACCTTGAGGAGCTGGGCGGTTTTGAGAAAAGGCTCGGTTAAAAAGCCTACCTCACTGCCACGGCTGCCGACCAAAATGGCCAGATAGCGTTTGGCAGGATCGAGACCTAGGCTTTGGCAGGCTTCTTCTCGGCTAGGCTCAAGGGCAATGGCATCAGCCATGGTGTGGCCAATAAAGCGGCAAGGGACATTGAAGCGGTCGTAAAAGGCCTTTTCAAAGGGCAGGAAGGCCAGCACCAGATTGGTGGCACGGGCAATCTTATGTACTCGATTTTGCCGCCAGGCCCAAACAGAGGGGCTAACATAGTGAATGGTTTTGATGCCTTGGGCCTTGAGTTTTTCCTCTACGCCCAGGTTAAAATCTGGAGCATCAATGCCGATAAAAACATCAGGCTTGAGGGCCAACATGGTGTCAATCACCTGCTTGCGGCGTTTGAGCAGGCGGGGCAGGTGCTTGACCACCTCGGCCAAGCCCATAACAGACAGCTCTTCCATATCAAAGAGGCTTTCACAGCCCTCGGCCAACATACGGGGGCCTGCCACGCCGATAAAACGGGCATGAGGGTAATGCCTTTTCAAGGCCTTGATAAGGCCAGCGCCCAAAATATCACCTGAAATTTCACCTGCCACCAGGGCAATAACTGGGTTCTGCATGGTTATTTGCTCTCGCCTTGTAGTTGGTTTTCTTCAGGGGTCTTATCTTCATCGAACTTAACCACTGGCACGCAGCCTCGGCAGCCGCCCTGCTCTACGCCTAGGTCTTTGCATAGGTCGTCGTATTTTTCCAGCATTTTTTTAAACCAGCTTTTTTCTTCTGCCATTCTTTACCTCGCTTACAAGCGGTTGGAATTTGCAAAAAAGCTGCAAAATATGACCGCTTGTTATCTAGACTTATCTAGACTTAAAACGGTGCGGTACAGTTCGACAAGCTCACTGACCGAACCTTAGAATTAATCTCGGAAATTATTAAACTGGAAAGGCTGGCCGAGTTCTGCCCCTTTGACCAGCTGAATCACACTTTGTAGATCATCACGGGATTTACCCGTTACTCGAACCTGATCCCCCTGGATCTGGGTTTGCACCTTGAGCTTGGAGTCCTTGATCAATTTAGTGATCTTCTTGGCCATGTCGGTTTCAATCCCCTGTTTGACCTTAACTTCCTTGCTGTAGAGCTTGCCGTGGTGTTCGTAGTTATCAGGAATATCCAGCGAGTTAGATTCGATACTACGCTTGATCATGGCATTGCGTAGGATGTCAATAAGCTGCTCCAACTGAAAGTCAGATTCTGTGGTCAGCTTGATGGTTTCCTTGCTTTCGTTGAGTTCAATTTCAGCATGAACATTGCGGAAATCGTAGCGGTTAGTTAGGTCACGGTTGGCGTTTTCCACCGCATTACGCACCTCGTGCATGGTCACTTCTGAAACAATATCAAATGATGGCATGATCAAATCCTCTTATGCTTGGTTAAAAAGAGCCTTGGCATGGAGTAAGACCACCAAGGCGGTTAAGTCGCCAAAGTTTACCACAAATTTGGCCTCTTCTTGCACTTTTGGTTTGGCATGGAGGGCAAGGCCTAAGCTGGCGGTTTTAAGCATGGGCAGATCGTTGGCTCCATCGCCCACAGCCACCCATTGGGTTTGTGGAATAGCGAATCTTTGCCCCAAGGCCTCTAAGGTTTCGGCCTTATATTGAGCATCAACCACACGGTCTAAGACTTGGCCGGTTAATTTGCCGTCCACAATTTCTAGCTGGTTAGACACGGCAAAATCCAGGCCATAGGTGTCTTTTAGGTAGTCGGCAAAATAGTCAAAACCGCCCGAGGCAATGGCCAGCTTCCAGCCTGCTTGCTTGAGGGTTTTAACCATGTCTTCAAACCCTTCCATAAGCGGTAGATTTTCCCGTACTTCTTGTAAAATGCTTTCAGGAGCGCCTTGGAGGGTGCCCACCCGCTTGCGTAGGCTTTGTTCAAAATCCAGCTCCCCCCGCATGGCACTGGCCGTGATGGCAGACACCACCTGGCCTGTGCCGGCCAGCTTGGCGATTTCATCAATGCACTCAATTTTAATGGCGGTGGAGTCCATATCCATGAGCAGAAGGCCAGGCTGGGCCAGGTTGGGGGTGATGTTGAGATGGGCCACATCACAGCCTAGCTGCTGGGCAACCTCTCGCAGATTCTCCGCCTGACTTTCAAAAAAGGCCAGTCGGTAGCCCAAGTATTGGGCCTGTTTGAGCAGGTGAGAGCTGGTCTTTTGGGCAAATTGTTCAATATGGGCCTGGCTAAGATGCTTGGCGTAAAGAAAGATGATGTTTTGCATGGTTTGTCCTGATTTGTAAAATTTTGCGGATATTTTACCGCTTGTAGGCTACAATAGCACCCTTATTTGTGAGGTTTTTATGTATATCAATCTTAGCCGTGACAAGCTCATAAAAAGCGGCGCTCTCATCGTGATTATCCTGCTCTGTGCCGCCGTGGTCGGGGTGATTCTGAGCGGCATCAATCAATTTAAGCTGGGTTCACAGCTGGCCAGCGTAAATCAGGTGTCTAATCTGTCCCACTTACTGGTCCGTCAGCAGGCCAATTTATTTGGTATTTTGTTGGATGGCAAGGCCAAACAAGATGAGCTGATCGAGGCCCTGGATAACCTCTCCCGAGAGGAATTTGTACTGGATGCCAGCCTCTATTCGGCTTCAGGCAAGCTGATTGCCCAAAGCCACCAGGCCGCCCCGCTTAAAAGCCTACTCAATCCACCAGAAGGGGCTGCCACCAACACCCAGCAGATTGTCGAGCCCATTATTATCCAGCAGAACTTGCAAGGTTTTATTCGGGTCACCTTTGATGCCCAATACGGCCAAACCACCAAAACCCGGGTTGATCAGCTCTTTCGCAATCTCTATGGCGAGCTGCTTATTCTCTTTCTAGCAGGCGGGCTTTTCGTCAGCTGCTTCTACCTCTTTCGCAAAAAAGCCCCACCTGTGCAGGCCAGCCCCAAAAACAGGGTGGCCAAGCCCAAGGGCCAGAGCCAGCGTTTTCACGCCCGCCGCAGACGCTTTTCTGCCTAAGAGATTGAAATTCGGCCCTATTGGCGTATAATAGCGCAGTTTTGTTGGGCTTGCCCAACGCCTTTTACAAACCAACCAAACAATACAAAGAGGAATAAATGGCTAAAGAAGATTGCATTGAAATGCAAGGCACAATTTTAGAAACCCTACCTAATACCATGTTCCGTGTGGAACTGGAAAACGGCCATGTGGTCACCGCCCACATTTCTGGCAAAATGCGTAAAAACTACATCCGTATTTTAACCGGCGATAAGGTCACCGTTGAAATGACCCCTTACGACCTCAACAAGGCACGCATTACCTTCCGAGCGAGATAAGAAACAAAAAAGCCAAAACACATGTTTTGGCTTTTTTTCTGGAATGATGCACTCACTTGCACAAAACGGTTGCTGAGCCTGTCGAAGCATTAGTTTTGTGCAAGATAGGCTAAAAAACTCATGGTTCGACAAGCTCACCAATCGTTTTTTAGCTTTGTAGCTTGTTTTCTACTCTTTTTTCTCTTTCTGCTGCTCTGCCCGCTTGCGGCGAATTTCTTTTGGGTCAGCCAAAAGGGGGCGGTAGATTTCAATTCTGTCGCCATCTTCTACCAAATCAGTTAGTTTGGCCGGCCGGCTGAAAATCCCTACCTTACTGGTTCGTAGGTCGATTTCCGTGTACTTTTGCAGGACGCCCGATTTCAAAATCACGTTCTGAATGCTGGCCGGCTCTTCCAACATCACCTTCTTGAGGAAGTATTTTTCAGGATAGGCATAGGCCACTTCTACGCTTAATTCAGCCACCATAAACCTCCTTGGCTCTTTGTTTGAAGGCCTGAATCATCTTTTGAATAAGCTCGTTAAAAATCTTGCCAAAGACCAAGGCCACCATAGGGCTTTCAAACTCAAAATCCAGTTGCAGAGAAATCCGACAGGTTTGTTCATCAAAGGGCTCAAAGCGCCAGGATCCTGATAGGTTTTTAAAGGGCCCCCGCACCAGTTCCATCTTGATTTCCCGGTTGGCAATCATGGTATTGTGGGTGGTAAAGCGTTGGCTAATGCCCAGTTTCTGAATGTGCAGCTCAGCCTCCAGCTCATCCTGGCCTTGAACCAGAGTCTTGGCCCCAACACAGCCAGAGATAAATTGGGGGTAGGCCTCGTAGTCATTGACTAGGCGGTACATTTGCTCAGCACTGTAGGCCACCAAGAGGGATTGATTAAGGCTAGGCATGATCTTCAAACCAAATTAGGGTGGCCATCCGCCCCGTTTTGCCTTCCTTACGGTAGGAAAAGAAGCGCTGGGTGTCAGTGTAGGTGCAGTAATCGCCGCCTGAAATCTGCTGGATCCCTAGCTTGTTGAGGCGTTGTTGGGCAATTTGGTAAAGATTGCCTAAAAACTTACCGCTTGCTCTTGGGTCTGGGCGAAAGGCCTTGATGGCTTCTGGATCAACTGCACAGAACTGTTCGACCACTTCCTGCCCCACCTGGAAGGCATTTTCGCCAATGGCCGGGCCAACCCAAACAATGATCTCTTCCATAGGGCAGTCAAAGGCCTTGGCGGTCTCTTCCAGAACCCCATCACAGAGGCCCCGCCAGCCGGCATGGGCAGCGGCCACTTGGTTGCCTTCCTTATTGCAGAACAGTACAGGCTGGCAGTCGGCGGTCATCACCAGGCAAACCTGCTTGGCTTGTTTAGTGTAGGCGGCATCAGCATTGAGATCAGTTCCCGTATAAGGCAAGTGCAATACCTTGGTAGTATGGCTCTGATCTAGGTAAAGAGGCACTTGGGGCAGTTTCAGACAAGCGGTCAAGATTTCCCGATTTTTTGCAACTGCTTCAGGGGCGTCCCCCACATGATTGCCTAGATTCAGGCTGTCAAAAGGCGATAGGCTGACCCCGCCCAAGCGGGTGGTGGTCAGGGCATGAACGTGGCCAGGCACATTCCAATTGGGTTTAATGAGCTCAAGCATTATTTACGTACCGCAATGGCTTCGATTTCAATGCCGACATCTTTCGGCAGACGAGCTACTTCTACACAAGAGCGAGCTGGGAAGGCGTGGTGGTTGTTTTCACGGAAGAAGGCTTCGTATTCGGCATTGACCCGAGCGAAGTCGTTGAGATCTTTAACAAAAACGGTGGTTTTGACAATGTCAGTCACTAAGAGACCGGCCTGTTCAATAATGGCCTTAACATTTTCTAGCGATTGACGGGTTTGGGCCACGATGTCAGACGGAATTTCGCCCGTGGCAGGCACGACCGGGATTTGGCCTGAGGTGAAAACCAAATTGCCCAAGTCCATGGCTTGAACATAAGGGCCGATGGCGGCCGGGGCTTTTTCGGTGTGGATGACGGTGGTCATGGGTGTTCTCCTTGTAAATTTTTGGGGAAAAATTACCGCTTGTATATAACAAATATGGATGGCGCAAGCGTCCTCGCTTGTGCCATCATGATTATGGCGAAGATTGATTTTTCAGCACCAGCGTGGACGCTGGCGCTATCCTAGGTAAGATCATACGGCTCGTATGATCTACAAAAAATAACCGCTTGAATATTAGGTATTCAAGCGGTGCTTGTCAAATAAGATCTTAAACGTGATTTAAATTCTCAACCAGGTTGCCTTCAATTTCATAAATGGCATCACCATTCTTGAAGAAAACATAGCCGCCATTTTTCATCTTAGTCCAGTTTTCATTCTTGGTTAAAGGCTGGGTGGTAATCACCGTTACCTTATCATTGGCTGTGGTGTATTGGCTAAAGTCAATCAACACATCATCATCCCGCAGGGCCTTGCCAAAAGGCGCTCGGCGGCAAACATAGTGAAGGTTGGTTGCACAACGGGCGATCATCCAGTGGCCGTTAGAGAGGATAAAATTCAAGACCCCGTGCTGGGCGATTTCAGAGGTGATTTCCACCACGGCATCAAAGATTTCTTTCTCTGTTGGCTCCTGTGGAAAGCGTTCTTTTAGGCGAGCCAAGAGGCAGCAGAAGGCGGCTTCCGAATCGGTTGTTCCAATAGGTTGATAGTGGCTGTTGGGGCAAACTTGTACGTCCACCGTGCCGTTGTGGGCAAAAACCCAGTTTTCGCCCCAGATTTCCCGAATAAAAGGGTGGGTGTTTTCGAGGTTCACATCGCCCTTGGTGGCCTTGCGGATATGGGCAATAACGTTAAGGGACTTGATGCGGTACTGGCTGACCAAATCGGCCATTGGGGAAGAGGCACCTGGGCGGTTATCCCGAAAGATACGCACACCCTTGCCTTCAAAAAAAGCGATACCAAACCCGTCTGTATGTTGATCGGTTAAGCCAGCCCGCCGTCGGAAACCTTCAAAAGAGAAGGTAATATCCGTTGGGGTATTACAATTCATTCCTAATAATTGGCACATAATATTTTATTCTTTTTGCATATGTTGAAACTGAAAAATCCTACCTACCAGCACGCTCTCTTTATGCGGTGTAAGCGGTGTGATTTAAGCCCAAATTTGCAAAGAATTCAATAGGGGCAGATCAATATTTTTGCATTAGTTAGACGATTTTCGCATAAGGGACAACAAAAAGAGTAAACCGCTGGCCACCACCACCGATGGGCCTGCTGGCGTGTCCTTCCAGGCCGATAAGCCCAGGCCTAAAGTAATAGCCACCATACTCAGCAAAATAGCCCCCAAAACCATGCCTTCGGGGGTTTTGGCAAAGCGTCTGGCCGTGGCTGAGGGAATGATCAGGAGCGAGGTAATAATGAGCGCCCCCACAAACTTCATACTCAAGGCAATGGTGAGTGCAGTTAGCAACATAAGCAACAGACGCAGGCGAGCCACATTCAAGCCCTCAATTTGGGCCAGTTCAGGGCTGATGGTAATGGACAAGAGCTGCTTCCAGAAAAAGCCTAGGAGGGAGGCAATGATAATAACGCCCACGCCGATAAAGGCTACATCATTTAGATTTATGGCCAGCAGATCACCAAAGAGATAGGACATAAGATCAACCCGCACATTGTCCAAGAGGCTGATAGTAATCACCCCCAAAGACAGGCTGGAATGGGCGATAATGCCCAGCATGGTATCCACCGAGAAGCTGGTGCGTTGTTCCAGCCAGACCAGAAGCAGGGCTAGAAGGACGGTCATGCCGATCACAGCCAGATAAGGGTCCAGCTGGAGAAAAATGCCCAGGGCCACGCCTAGGAGGGCGGAATGGGAAAGCGTGTCTCCAAAATAGGCCATCTTCCGCCAGACCACAAAGGCGCCCAAGGGGGCGGTGATAAAGGTTAAGAGTATGCCTGCCAGCCAGGCGGGGAGGAGGATTTCTAGCATGGTTTCCTTTATATATCTTTCGCTTTGCAAGATGGCGCAAGCGTCCTCGCTTGTGCCCCCTGTATTCTCATTTATAAGCACCAGCCTGGAGGCTGGCGCTATCTTTTCTTGAGGAAATTTTTTTACTTACAATGGCACTCGCCATTACACACATCCCCATGCAAATTATGGTGATGATTATGGCGGTGGCTGTAAAAGGCCACGTTTTGGGCGAATTGGTCGCCGAAAAAGTGGATAAAACTGGGTTCATTGGTAATGGTTTCGGGCGTGCCAGCACAGCAGATATGCTTATTAACGCATAAAACCTCGTCCGTATTGGCCATCACGATGTTTAAATCGTGGGAAACCATCAAAATGGCACAATTTAGCCAGCTGCGGGTGCGATTTAGTAGTTGATAGAGTTCCGTTTGCCCTGTAATATCCACTCCCTGCATGGGTTCATCCAAAACCAAGAGCTGGGGCTTGTCTAAAATTGCCCGAGCCAGTAAGACCCGTTGTAGTTCGCCGCCCGAGAGCTTCTGCATACTGTTTTGCCTTAAATGTACAATGGAAAAGAGGCTCAAGGCCTCATCAATGGCCGCGGGTTTGACCTTGGGTTTCAGGCTCAGAAACTTAACAACGGTCATGGGCATTGAGGGGTCAAGATGCAGCTTTTGCGGCACATAACCGATTTTTAAGCCCTTGCGGTGGGTAACCTTGCCCTGGCTGGGTTTGAGCAACTTTAAAAGCACCTTAAGCAGGGTGGATTTTCCCCCGCCATTCGGCCCCACAATGGTGGTAATGGAGTTGGGGTAGAGAGTTAAATTGATATTTTGCAGGGCGGTTTGGCCGTCGAATTCCACTTGAATACCTTCAAGCGAAACCAGGGCGGGGGATTTATTAACCGCACTTAAACGATGGATCTGCATAACATAAAAATTTTAGGGAATTGATTTGGCCTGCAACTTACCCGATTTTATTTGGCCTGACAATAACAAGCGGTCGAATTTGTAAAAAAACTTGCAAATCTGACCGCTTGTGACGAACTTTCGAGAGCCTAGGCTGTCGATTTTTGATGATTTAAAAGATTTAAACAGGTTGCCCCAAGGGCGGCCTGAAAGAACAGGATGATATTTTGCAAAAGATTGTATTTGCCCGAGATAGACGGAAAAAGAAGGCCAGGATAAAGCTGATTTTATTCTTCCTAGCCCTCTGCTCCCTGGGCGTGGGGATCTTGCTGGTTCTGCAAGACCACCAAAAGGCCAATTCTCGCTCGCCTTTTCCGCAAGATTTTACCTTTACCATTGATGAAATTGAGGAAAACCCACTTTTCGACAGTATTGACTTTGCCAAGGCCATTGCCGAACAAGCCCTGCAACTGGCCCAAGAGGGCGAGCAGGCCGATGGCTTTTCAGGCGATGATGGCGATGCCCTGGCCCACAGTGATGATCCTGCCGCAGGCAGCGATCAACAGCATGATGATGTCATTTCCGCCGATGGTGATGAAGACGCCATTGCCGATAATGCCCACCCTGACTTGACCCCTGAGGCCAAAAACGTACTAGAAGAATTGCTGGAGATTGCCAGCCAGGCCCAGCGGATCAAAAACCAGTTCAGCCATACCGTGGCCCGTGGCGATAAGCTAAAAGACGTGCTTGAACATTCAGGCCTAGACAACCGTGTCGCCCAGGGCTTGATCAAACAATCCCCAGGCCTGGCCAACTTGGCTGTGGGCCAACAATTTTATTGGACCTTAGATGCCAACGGCGAGCTGGACTATCTCAACTGGTTGGTGTCTGAAAAAGAAGAACAGATCTTCCAACGCACAGGCAAAAACCAGTACACCCGCAAGATCATTGCCAAAAAGGGCGAATGGAAGCAAGATGTGGTTAAGGGCACTATTCAAAATGGGCTGGCCAACAGCCTCAAGGCCATAGGCCTATCCCAGCGGCAAATCAACTCGCTTATCAGCGGCCTACAGTGGCAAATTGCCACCAACAAGCTCAAGAAGGGCGATAAGTTTGCCGTACTGGTTCGCCGAGAATACATCAACGGCAAGGTGACCGAACTGGGCAATGTGGAGGCCATTCATGTGGTCAGCGGGGGCAAGAGTTACTATGCCATTTTGGCTGATAACGGACGTTTTTATAACCGCCATGGCGAAACCCTGGGCAAGGGCTTTGCCCGTATTCCTCTCTTGGGTGGAGCCAGGGTTTCATCGCACTTTAACCCACGTCGGGTTCACCCCATCACCCGCCGCCTACGCCCACATAAGGGGGTAGATTTTGCAGTGAAAATCGGCACACCGATTATTGCCCCTGCCGATGGCAAGGTGGTGGCCGTGTCCTACCAGGCCCGTGGGGCTGGCCGCTATATTAAGCTACAACACGGCTCCCAATATGCCACGGTTTATATGCACCTCAGCCGTTCACTGGTCAAAGTGGGCCAGCAGGTGAAAAAAGGCCAGCGGATTGCCCTGTCTGGCAACACAGGTGGCTCAACTGGCCCACATCTGCATTATGAATTCCACATCAACGGCTATCCTGTCAATCCGATGACCGTGAAACTGCCTGGCACGGGCGCCAGTATGCCAGACAAAGAACGTAAGGCCTTCTTAGCCAAGGCTAAAAATATTGAAGCAAGACTTAAACTCTAAAAGGAACCCTATGAAAAAATTAACCCTCTTAAGCCTGGCCCTGATGAGTGCCAGCCTCATGGCCAACGATACCAATCTCAAAACCCAACTGGAAAAAATGGGGGCAAGCAATGTGAAAATCAGCGACTCTGCCCTGCCAAACTTTAAGACGGCCATTGCTGATCAAGGCGTCTTACACATTAGCCAGGACGGCCGTTTTGTAATCCAAGGCCAAATTCTGGAAATCAAAAATGGCAAGGCAGTGGACATCACCAACCACGCCCTCTTGGCGGATCTCAAGGCTTTTGAACCTGAAATGATTGTTTACCCAGCCAAAAACCAAAAGCATGTGGTCACGGTCTTTATGGACATCACCTGCCACTACTGCCACCTGCTCCACGAGCGTATTAAGGAATATAACGATCTGGGGATTACCATCCGTTATTTGGCCTTCCCTCGTGGCGGCATGGACACTCAAACTGCCAAGCAGATGGAAGCCATTTGGACTTCTACAGACAAGGTGCAAGCCCTCAACGATGCCGAAAATGGCAAGCTCCCAAACCAGCAAAAAACGCCTAATATTGTGAAAAAACACTATGAGCTAGGCCTAAAATTTGGGGTTAATGGCACGCCCAATATGATCACCGAAACAGGTGAGTTGATTGGGGGGTATGTCGAGCCGAAGGCCTTGTTGGAAATGCTTGAAAATTAAGATCTGTTATCCCCCCCTCCGCCTGTGGCACCTCCCCCGCAAGCGGGTGGAGGGAAGTGTTTATCAAGATCTCTATAAACTTCGCTCCCTCCGCTTGCGGGGGAGCTGCCCGACGGGCTGAGGGGGGATTATCAACAAAACCTAAGAATAATAATTCACCGTGCAAAAAATCATTCAAAAACGACCGCTTGTAAGCCACCAAACCCTGTCTGATCACCCGCTCCTCAACCGCCTCTATCAAGCCCGAGGGGTCAAATCTCCCCAAGAGCTGGAGCATTCACTCAAACAGCTCCACCGCCCCGATCAACTGGCCAATATGAGCCAGGCTGTCGATCTCTTGGTGGAAGCCTATCAAAACCAGTCTCGTATTATGATTGTGGGCGATTTTGATGCGGACGGCGCCACCAGTACTGCCCTAGCCCTCTTAGCCTTACGCCAGTTTGGCTTTAGTCAGGTGGACTACCTCATTCCAGACCGCTTTACCCAGGGCTATGGCCTCAGCCTCAATGTAGCCGAAATGGTGCTGGCCAAGGGAGCGGATTTGGTGATGACTGTGGATAACGGCATTTCCTCTCTTGAAGGCATTGCCTTGTTGAAAGCACAAGGCATCAAGGTGCTAGTAACCGACCACCACTTGCCACCTGATGAATTGCCTGAAGCCGATGCCATGGTCAATCCCAACCTGGCCAACTGCCCCTTCCCTTCTAAAAATCTGGCCGGCGTGGGGGTCACCTTCTACACCATGATGGCCCTGCGTAGCCGCCTGCGGGAGATGCAGGCCTTTGTAGGCAAGGAACCTAACCTGGCAGAACTGCTGGATTTGGTGGCCTTGGGCACGGTGGCTGATGTGGTGCCGCTGGATCAAAACAATCGAATTTTAGTTCACCAAGGCCTCAACCGTATGCGATCAGGCCATTGCCGGGCCGGCATCCGTGCCTTGTGTGAGGTGGCCAAGCGGGATTTGACCAAACTCCAGGCCAGTGACCTGGGCTTTGCGATTGCCCCAAGGCTGAATGCGGCTGGCCGCTTGGAAAATATGTCGCTAGGTGTGGAGCTGCTTATTTGTGAAAATATGGATCTAGCCCGCCAATTTGCCTTGGAGCTGGACAGCCTCAACCAGGCCCGCAAGGAATTTGAAGAAGAGATGAAAACCGAGGCCCTGGCCATTTGTGCCAAGCTCCCGAGTTTAAGCCAAAAAGAAACAGCCCACGGGATTGTGCTTTATCAGCCCGACTGGCACCAGGGCGTGATTGGGATTCTGGCCTCCCGCATTAAGGATCAGTTCCACCGGCCTGTAGTGGCCTTTGCCCAAGAAAATGAAGATAGCGACCTAATCAAGGGTTCTGCCCGTTCCATTGAAGGCCTACATATGCGGGATTTACTGGAACGGATTGACCAAAAAGCGCCCAATTTGCTCCTTAAATTCGGCGGCCATGCCATGGCAGCAGGTTTGACCATTCATCAGGATAAGTTCTTGGCCTTTCAAGACATTTTTGACCAAACCATCAACGAAATGCTGGATCCCTCGCAGCTACAAGGCATTATTTATACCGATGGAGAGCTGCTTGCAAAAGAATTTAATTTAGACACCGCTTGCTTGCTCAAACAGGCCGGCCCCTGGGGCCAACACTTTCCCGAACCGCTGTTTGAGGGCGAATTTAAGATCTTGCAGCAACGTCTTTTAGGCGGCAAGCACCTGAAAATGATGATTGAGGCCCATAACCAGCTCTTTGATGCCATTATGTTTAATGCCGATTTAAGGCGTTTTCCTGATTTATCTATCAAGCAGGCTAGATTTGTTTTTAGCCTTGAGGTCAATGAATTTCGGGGCAATACCAATCTACAATTACTGGTAAAACACCTGCTTGTGTAAATTGTTGCAAAGGTATGGAAATTATTGCTTTTGTATTGTAGAATTCGCTGTCTTTTTGCCCTTTTTGTATTGGCAAACTGAACATGTTAAAAAATTATTGTTTTAATTAAGGACAACCTACGATGAAAAAAACAACTGTTTTTCGTGGCTTGTTATTATCAGGCGTTGCTCTAGCAGTAGCCGCTTGTGGTAACCTAAGCAACGTTTCAAAAGAAGGCACTACTGACAATCCAGTATTCCCTGATATTTCTAAATCTCTTTACAACCACGACGGTTCTGCCTTCGGTACTTGGGTAAACTGGGAAAATGTACGTCAAGTTGAAAAAGGTATGAACAAGGATCAACTTTACTACCTTCTTGGCCGTCCACACTTTGCTGAAGGCCTCTACAGCGTACGTGAATGGGACTATGTGTTTAACTACCGTGAAAATGGCGTACACAAGGTATGTCAATACAAGGTTTTATTTGACACAAACATGAATGCCCAAACCTTCTTATGGTATCCAAACGGCTGTAACAGCGAACAAGCAACTGAATTCAACCTCAGCGGCGACTTCCTCTTCGACTTCGACAAAGACAACCTCAAAACACAAGGTAACGAAGTGGTTGATAGCGTAGCTGCCCAACTTAAAGCCTCTGGCGCACAAAACGTGAAAGTAGCAGGTTACACAGACCGTCTAGGTTCAGTAAACTACAACTTAAATCTTTCACAACGTCGTGCAAACATGGTTAAAGCTCGCTTAATCCAACAAGGCGTGACAGCTAACATCGAAGCTGTTGGTTACGGTAAAGCTAACCAAGTTAAGGCTTGTGACGGCGAAACTGGCCAAGCACTCAAAGACTGCTTACGTCCTAACCGTCGTGTTGTGATTACTGCCAACGGTGCAGTATTAAAACAAGCGGCTGGCGGCAGTGAGAAAGTTGCAGGTCCAATCGGCCCAGCTCCACTCTACCAAACTCCAGCTTACAAAGATGGTTTAAACCGTTAATCTTTAAGTAATGAAAAGAAAGGGCTATAATAGCCCTTTCTTTTTTTGTCTCTGGAGTTTTCTATGTCCTACCAAGCCCTGGCCTTCGATCTAGACGGCACCCTACTTTCCAGCTCAGCCACCATTCTTGAATCCAGCAAAGAAGCCATTAAAGCAGCCCAAGCCAAGGGGCTGAAGGTCTTTATTGTTACTGGCCGCCACCACACTGCGGTTCGCCCTTATTATGCAGAATTAGGCCTAGATACGCCTGTTATCTGCTGTAACGGCACCTACCTTTATGATTTCAAAAATGATCAGGTGCTGTGGGGTAATCCTTTAACGGGCCCGCAGGCGGAAAGGCTGATCAAGGCTGCCAAGGCAGAAAATATCCACGTTTCCGTTTATGTACGGGATGCCATGACCTATGAAAGCCTCAATGCCCACTTCACCAAGTTCCTCAAATGGGTTAATGCTTGTGATGAAAGCGTCCGCCCCGATGTCCATAAGGTGGAAAACTACCAGGATTTCATTGACCAAGGCATCACCATTTGGAAGGTCTTGATCAGCGACCCAGATCTGGCAAAAATGCAAAAATTTGTGGAAAACCTACCGCTTGATGAGTTCAGCCCAGAATGGTCTTGGGTGGACAGGGTGGATATTACCGCTGTCGGCAACAGCAAGGGGGCTTGCCTGGCAAAATTGCTTGAATTAGAATACATCGAGCCAAAAAACGTAATCGCCTTTGGGGATAACTTCAACGATATCAGTATGCTCAAATTGGCTGGCATGGGCATTGCCATGGCAGAGGCCGAGCCAGAGGTGCAGGCGGCAGCCAATCTGGTTATCGGCTCCAACAATGAGGACAGCATTGCCCAAGCCCTCAAGCAACTTCTGGCCTAAGATGCGTACCAAACATTCCATCACCCGCCGCATTGGCTTTTACTTCCTGATCATGATTGCCTCGGCAAGCCTTATCAGTAGTATTTCCTTAGGCATTATGTGGAGCAACCGCTCGGACGCCAGCATGATCAACATCGCTGGCTCCCTGCGGATGCAAAGCTATCGCCTGCTGTATGAGCTGGAACACCACCCAGACAAGATTGACCAGCGCCTGGCCGAATACCAGGCCAGCCTCAACTCACCTGAACTCTTGGGCTTGGAGCATTCCCTCTTTGTGACCCAGCCCGTCAAGGAGGACTACCAACGGCTCAAGGCCATCTGGCAGGTGATGGAAGGTTACATACAAGCGGGCCAAAAACAGCCCTATCTTGCAAATCTGGAATCCTACGCCAGCCAGGTTAATAGCTTCGTCTTCTCCCTCCAGGCCTTTGCCGAACTCAAACTCAAGCTGGCCATTGGGGTTATCACTGCCTCCATGCTGCTCATTATGCTTTTGGCCTATTTCGGCATTTGGTACACCCGCAAGCGGATTATTTTCCCGCTTAGCCAGCTGATGACCGCCAGCCAGCAGGTCAAAAATGAGGACTTCGACCATATCCAGCTCAATGTCAATGAACCCAACGAGCTGGGCGAACTCTCCACTGCCTTTACCCAAATGGCACGGGAGCTGGCCAAACTTTATACCTCACTGGAACAAGAAGTAGAAAACAAGACCCGCCGCCTGATTGCGGTTAATCGCTCCCTTTTGGTGATGTACCAATGTTCCCAACTCCTGACCTCCAAGCCCATCAGCCAAGAGTTGCTGGAACAGGTTCTGCGTAATGTGATGGATAACGAATGCCTCAATGCCATTGAAATTGAAATCTACGGGGCAGATTACTGGAACGTAAGCCTGGTTCATCAGGTGTCACCCCAGGCCTGGAAAAGCCTCATTATCGCCATTGAAAATGAAAAACTGGCCGAATTGCGTTGGAAATCCTCCCTGGTCTGCCCCGATGAACGCCTGATTCAAAGTGTGTCGGAAATGATTGGCCGCAGCCTCTATGTGCTGCAAACCCAAAAGCAGCAGCAGCAACTGGTTCTGATGGAAGAACGGGCCATTATCGCCCGAGAGTTACACGACTCCCTGGCCCAGTCCCTGACCTTCTTTAAGATTCAGGTCAATCTGCTCAAACGCAGCCAAGACCCAGCCAAACAGCAGCAGATTTTGAGCGACTTTGAACAGGCCCTCAACGAGGCCTACAGCCAGCTGCGGGAGCTTTTGGCCACCTTCCGCCTGACCATTCAAGAAGCCAATTTAGCTCAGGCCCTAGAACATGTGCTGGCCTCCCTCCAGCCCCAAACTACTGCCCAAATCCGCCTGCAATGCAAGCTGCCTTCGCATATGTTTAATGCCCAGCAGCAGGTTCACATGCTACAAATTGTGCGAGAGGCCGTGATTAACGCCATCAAACACGCCCAGGCCAGTGAAATTGAGGTGCTTGCCAACACCAACGAAGATGGCGAGCATTGCTTGCTTATTCGGGATAACGGCATTGGCCTACAAAGCGACATTGAGCCAGACGGCCACTATGGCCTGACTATTATGAAAGAACGCACCGCCCAACTTCAGGGCGAATTTGCCATTTACAAACGGGCAGAAGGCGGCACGGAAGTGCGAGTGCTGCTGCCTAACATGATGATTAAACGATAGGGGATCTATGCGTATTCGCAAATCAGAAGAAAGGGACTTTTTAAGCATTTTGGCCATCTACAACCAGGCCATTCCCACCCACCAAATCACGGCCGATCTCTACCCTGCCACGCCAGAAAACCGCCGGGCCTGGTTTGATTTTCACCTTAGCTCCCAGCAATATCCCCTTTGGACAGTGGAAGATGAACAGGGCATTGCCGGCTGGTTTAGCTTCTCCCCCTTTTACGAGCGGCCAGCTTTTGTGCATACGGCAGAAATCAGCATCTACCTAGATGAATCAGCCAAGGGCAAGGGTTATGGTTCAAAAATCATCCAGTTTATGCAGGATCAAATGCTCAATCACCAAATCCATACGCTTATGGCCTATGTTTTTGAACTCAACCAGGTCAGCCAAAACCTCATGAAAAAACACGGCTTTGAGGTGTGGGGCAGATTCCCCAATATCGCCAATATGGGCAAGGACGAGCAAGGCAGGGACAAGTGGCGGAGCTTTTTGATGTTGAGTTATCAGAAGGGGATTGAGAGCTGATCCTATGAGTGTCTCCCCTCTTTAGCAAAGAGGGGCTGGGGAGATTTGGCAGAAATGAAAACGGAAGAGAGGGAATGAATAGCACTCTTACCACATATTGGCTCATGATTTATGAGCAAAAAAGATACTGTCAAATCTCCCCTACCCCTCTTTTCTAAAGAGGGGAACCACATTTCTAGGTTATCTAAGATCACGACAACCGCAAATTTATCAATGATCAACAAAACCTAGGTTTATTTTACCCACAAGCGGTATAAAATAGCCTATTTCTTGCAGAAAAGCTGAAATAACACACAATTCTTTACATAAAATCACTTGCATAATTATGCAATAAAAAATACTATAAATTCAGTTTAACGATTTAACCCTATAGGACACGCTCAAATGGCCATTCGCATTAGCAATGTCAATTTTTTTTACGGCTCCAGCCAAGCCCTGTTCGACATCAATCTCAATATTGAAAAGGGCGATACCGTGGTCTTGCTTGGCCCCAGTGGGGCGGGTAAGAGTACCCTGATTCGTACCCTCAACCTTATTGAAGTGCCGCAATCTGGCAGCCTAGAAGTGGCAGATCAAAAGTTCGATCTGTCTGCCAAAACCGATGCCAAGCAAATCCAGGCCCTACGCAAAAATGTGGGCATGGTTTTCCAGCAATACCACTTGTGGAATCACTTTACCGTCCTGCAAAACCTGATTGAAGCGCCCATGAAGGTGCTAGGCCTAAGCAAGGAAGAAGCTATTGAACGGGCCAAGGGCTTGCTGGAACGCTTGAAACTCAGCCCTTTTGCAGAGCGTTTTCCCCTCCAGCTTTCAGGCGGCCAGCAGCAGCGGGTGGCCATTGCCAGGGCCTTAATGATGAACCCTGAAGTCCTGCTCTTTGATGAACCAACGGCGGCCCTAGACCCAGAGATCACCGCCCAAGTGGTGGATATTATCAAGGAATTACAAAGCACCGGCATTACCCAGGTTATCGTGACCCACGAGGTCTCGGTTGCCATGAAGGTAGCCACCAAGGTGGTTTATATGGAACAAGGTAAAATTATTGAACAAGGCGGTGCTGATTGCTTTGCACAGCCGAAAACGGCCCAGTTTGCCAACTATCTTTCACACTCACACTAATAAAAAAGAGGACACAACCATGAAAAAATTACTGCTTGCAAGCCTTTTAGCCGCAACTGCCCTATCCGCCCAGGCACAGGATTCCATCACCTTTGCCATGGAGCCAACCTACGCACCGTTTGAAACCACCAATGAAAAGGGCGAATTAGTCGGTTTTGATATTGACCTGGCCAATGCCCTGTGTGAAGAACTCAAGGTGACCTGTAAATTCAAGACCCAGTCTTTCGACAGCCTCATTCAAGGCCTCAAGTTCAAGCAATTTGATGCCATTATTTCTGGCATGGACATCACCGAAGCCCGCCAAAAACAGGTTAGCTTCACCCATGCCTACTTGGATAATTCTGCTAGCTTTTTAGCTGTAGATGGCAAGGCCACACCAGAAACCGCCAAAAATGTTGGGGTACAAAATGGTTCAACCTTCCAGCAATACCTGGCCAAATACGGCAAGCAATATAACCTCAAGCCTTATGCCACCTTGCAGGCTGCGGTTTTAGATCTGAAAAATGGTCGGATTGATATGGTCTTTGGCGACACCCCTGTTTTAGCTGAATGGTTAAAAACCGAAAAAGGCCTTGCCTTTGTGGGTGAAAAAGTCACCAACCAAGAATTCTTTGGCAATGGCTACGGCATTGCAGTAAACCAGTCTAATAAAGACTTATTAGACAAATTAAACGGCGCACTTGCTACCGTGAAAAGCAACGGCAAGCTAGAGCAAATTTATAACACTTGGATGGCAGGCAAATAATGTCTTCTTATCTTGAATTACTGGCCAGCGCAACCCTGATGACCTTGGGGCTTGCGCTGGCAAGTTTGGTGATTGGGCTGGTCTTGTCCATGCTCTTTGTGGTGCTGGAAACCAGTAAAATTGCAATTATTCGCCAAATTACCACCGCTTGTTTAACACTCTTACGGGGGCTGCCTGAAATTCTGGTGGTCTTCTTGGTCTTTTTTGGTCTTACCCAGGTCGTTTTCCTGGTTACAGATGATTTTGTCGAACTCAACGCCTTCTGGTGTGGCTCGGTTGCCCTGGCCATTATCTTTGCCGCCTATGCTTCCCAGTCTTTACGGGGAGCCATTAAGGCCATTCCGCTGGGCCAGTGGGAGTCAGGTGCAGCCTTAGGTTTAAGCCGTTCGCAGGTTTTTGTGCGGATTATTATGCCCCAGGTTTGGCGCCATGCCCTGCCGGGTCTCAGTAACCAGTGGCTGGTTCTACTCAAAGATACGGCCCTGGTTTCCCTCATCGGCGTGGACGACATCATGCGTCAGTCTGAACTTATCAACGCCACCACCCACCAGCCCTTTACCTGGTTTGGGATTGCAGCCTTGATTTACCTGGCCATTACCCTGGTTAGCCAACGGATTATCAATCTGCTGGAAAAACACGTTACCCGTTTTGAGCGAGGAGTTACCTAATGTTGTGGGAATATTTAGTCACCATTTCACAGGGCATTGGCACCAGTTTGCAACTGACCTTTGTCTCCTTACTCATCGCCTTTGTGATGGCTGTGGGCTTTACCTTTGTGCTGTCCAGCAATTCCAGCCTGGGCAAGGCCTTGGTCAATGGCTTTATCACCCTCTTTACAGGCACGCCGCTTTTGATCCAGTTCTTCTTGATCTACAGCGGCCCAGGCCAGTTCCAATGGCTGATTGACAGCCCCCTTTGGGTGCTTTTTTCTGATGCCTGGTTCTGTGCCATGTTGGCCCTAGCGCTCAACAGTGCAGCCTACTCCACCCTGCTCTTTCACGGGGCGGTTAAGGCCATTCCAAAAGGCCAGTGGGAAAGCTGTGCTGCCCTAGGCTTAAGCCGCATTCAAACCCTTAAGATCCTGATTCCTTATGCCCTAAGACGAGCCTTGCCTTCTTACAGCAATGAGATTATCTTGGTCTTCAAGGGCACATCGCTGGCTTCAACCATCACCATTATGGATATCATGGGCTATGCTAGACAGCTCTACGGCACCGAATACGACGCCCTTTCCATCTACGGCATGGCGGGTGTGATTTACCTGGTTATTACTGGGATTATGACGGTTATCCTACGCCGTGTAGAGAGCAAGGTTCTGTCCTTTGAACGCTTTGAGGCGGAAAAGGCTTAAACCCTCGAACCCTTAACCAATATACAAGCGGGGCGATTTGTGTTTTTTTTGGCATATAGGACAAAATAGTTGGTCTTTTTGCACTTTATGCCTCTATAGGACAAAAAAGTTGGTAAAGATTATTTTAACAGATCCTTACCAACTCTTTTTGTTCAAAAAGTCCTGTATAAACAAGATCTTATGCTTTCTTGTTAAACCGCTGTGCGGACGTAATTTGTCTTTTAGTTCCTTAAATAAACCTTCAATCCTATTTGTTGTCTTTTCAATATTTAATTCAGGATATTTCTCATAAGTAAAAATATATTCATAATAACGCTTAATACTCGCAGCAGCACTTCTTACACTTCGATGTTTATAAGGGTATTTCCCTTTTTCATTTGGTTTATCTGACCGTTCACTTAAAAACTCCTGGTGTTTTCTCTTCCATTCATATATTTTTAAATAAAATTCATTTTTAGAGCTGGTTTTAAGCGTCTTAATAATACTTTT
This sequence comes from Pasteurellaceae bacterium RH1A, assembly GCA_012221805.1. NCBI lineage: Bacteria > Pseudomonadati > Pseudomonadota > Gammaproteobacteria > Pasteurellales > Pasteurellaceae > Pasteurellaceae bacterium RH1A. The sequence continues at coordinate 1,827,211 of CP015195.1, forward strand.
TAATTCTCTTCCTGCATGTGATTGATGTTTCTTTCTCAATGCCCTCATTACGATTGCTACAAGATGAAACTGACACATCTGTGTTGGTGTATTGAACAAATCTTTTAAGAGGCCTCTACGCCCATCACAGGTAACTGATTGAATAATATAATTTCTTTCCCTTAAACGGTTCATGGCCTTCTTGTAATAGATATCTTTTTCTGTTTTGACTATTTGGTGATAAACCACCTTTTTTGTAGAGCTATCAATAAACACCATTACACCAAAATCTCGGTGAAAGAATGTTGTATCAATAATTAAGTTCAAGTATGTATTTTGAGGTTTATTTAAGGAGGATTTAGGGTGCTTCTCTAAATATCTTCGAATAGTTCGAGAAGAGCAAGAATATTTTTCTGCTAACTGTACTTGTGTTTGTTTTCCAGATGAATAATCAAGCCAAATTTTTTCAGGATCTAATTTATTCTTAAAGGTAAATGTTTTATTACAGCTAAGACATTTGTAACGCTGTACATTATTTTGTTTGCCATACTTCTGGATCGGGGAATGTTGGCAGAAAGGACAGTTTTTTGTGCATATTTCAAAAAGAGGGCTTAAAGCCTTGTACTATAAGGCTTTAAGCCACTTTTTACCAACTATTTTGTCCTATATGCCTTTTTTTTCACAAATCGCCCCGCTTGTCTGTCTTATCTTGGTCAGTCAGCCTTAGAAAACCTTTTTAAAAGGCTTGACCACCACTTCACCATAAACCCCTGCTTCCACATAAGGATCAAGGCTGGCCCAGTCTTTGGCCGCTTCTAAAGAGTCAAATTGGGCAATAACGGTTGAGCCTGTAAAGCCGGCCTGGCCTGGATTTTCATCGTCAATGGCTGGGTTGGGGCCTGCGGTCAGCAAGCGGTCTTGAGCCTGGAGGGCTTTTAAACGCTCAAGGTGCTTTTCACGCACGGCCAGGCGTTTTTCCAGCGTATTGGGTAAGTCTTGGGCAAAAATCACATAGTACATGGTCGCTCCTTATCTTGGTTTTAGTTAGCTTGATTTTCTTGTTCAATCTGTGCCAGGGTTTGGGCTAATTCTGGGTTGTCTTCACGAGGAATTGGACGTGGGCGGCCATTGCTGTCCACGGCTACAAAACTGAACATGGCCTCGGTCACACATTGGCGATCACGGATGCCTTCGTAAACCTTTTTGATCCAAACCTCGACCTTAACCTGAAGCGAGGTTCTGCCCACCTTGGTGCATTTGCCGTAGCAGCACACCACATCCCCACAGCCACCGGCAGGAGGAAGCTCATGCTGTCCACGGCCACGGTCACCACTCGGCCCTTGGCCAGTTCCTTGGCAAGAATTGCCCCGCCCATATCCATTTGGGACATGATCCAGCCGCCGAAAATATCGCCATTGGCATTGGTGTCAGACGGCATGGCCAGGGTGCGTAAAATAAGGGTGCCTTCAGGTTGGCGTTGATTATTTTCCATTCGATTCCTCAGTATTTTTTAAGTAGGGGTAAACAAAAAAGCCCGTGCCGATCACAGCTGCCAGGCTCAAGCCTGTTAGGCCGAAAACCTTGAAGGTGGCCCAGGCATCATCCGAGAAAAACTCGCTGATGATAACATTAATGATGGCACAGATAACAAAAAAGCCGGCCCAGCCTAGATTGAGCGTGCGCCAAGCAGCTTCTGGTAACTTGACTTCCTTGCCCAAGAGCAGCTGGATAAGGGGCTTGTTAAAGCCATATTGGCTGATCAAGAGGGCGGCAGCAAAGATTAGATTGACGATGGTCACCTTCCATTTGAGGAAGGCCAGGTCGTTAAAATAGGCGGTCAGAAGGCCAAAAAAGACCACGGCAGCGCCCATAATCCATTGGGATTTTTCAATTTTCTTGTACAAGACCTTGAGCAAAACCAGTTGAATCAGGGTTGCTACCACAAGAACCAGAGCGGCTTCCTGCACGCCATAAAACTTGTAGACCAGAAAAAAGAGAATGAGGGGAATAAATTCCAGTAACTGTTTCACTTAGGCTCCTTGGCGATAGACCTGGTAAAAACGGAAGCTAAAAATCAGGGTAAAGACGCTGATAAAGGCATTGACTAGCAGGGCCAACATATCCACCACTTGGTTGCCTGAGGCGGTTAAGAGATTGAGCAAAATGCTTGGCAACATATAGTTAATCACGCAAAAGAGAATAAGCGGAAACATCTTGCCCCGGCTAAGCCCCCAGGTTTCTTTAAGGGTTTGGCCAATGCCTCTTTGCGGGCTTTCTAGCAGGTAAACATAGTGAGCCAGGCTAAATTTAATAAAAACAAAAACACCCGTAATCAAGACTGGCAGGGCAAGAATGGCCAGATCTCGGCTGGTTAAGAGCATGGCAAAGCCGATGGAAAGGGGAATGGCACTGACAATGGTAATAACCACTACAGGGAAAAAGGCCGCCAAACTTTGGCCCAGTGGGGCAAAGAAGGACTTAAATTGGCCCTGATTGATCTGGCGGATATTTAAAATAATCAGAATGGTGATTAAAAGATTGAGCACACCAAATAGGAGGGTGGGCAAGATAGTCGGTAAATCCTGGCCTTGGCCTGCAAAATCGGCTTCTGTAGAACTTAAGCTAAGTTGAGGTGTGGCAAAAAAATGGCCAATTTGAGCCAGTAAGACCAAGCCTAGGGCAAAGAGGGAAAAGTGCGACTGATTACGCATAAAATTCCAGCTATCTTGGAATAATTGAGCAAAATTGATGGGCATAAGATCCTCAAAGAAACATCAAAAAACAGGGCAAAGTATAGCAATAGTTTCTGCATTAGGCTAGGGCGTGCCCTCAATTTGCTCACGGCGGTATTTTCGGCAAAAACTCGCCATCTACTTCGTCAAAAATACTGGCTAACATTTCAATGTTGGCTGCGTTTTTTCCTTGTATCTGTCGTTTTTTGCTCGAAAAACCGACTCGTTTTCAAATTGAGGACACGCCCTATTGTAGATTTCTGTCAGTGCTATACAATGCCTTATCCTTTGATTTTCTTCTTGGAAGCTATGTACAACACCCTACAAGCCGGGCAACGGTATTTAGATACCTACCCCAACCAAAAAAAACTGGCCCTTTTTATGCCAGACTACCGCCTTATTCGTTTGGTGAAACTGTCCAACCGTTTTATGCCTGCTTTCGCTTGTTTTGCCGTGGTTTGGCAGTATTTCTTTTTTGACCCTGAGCAGTCTGTGCTGGCCAACGCCATCCTAACCGCCCTTTTTGCCCTGAGCATTCCCGTGCAAGGCCTTTTTTGGCTTGGCAGGCGGGCCAAATCTCCCTTAACCCTCTCGCTTTTAAAATGGTATGAGGAGCTATGCACCAAACTCAAGGAGGAAAATGTGAAAGTAGCCGAACAAGCGGTACCAAGTTTCCAAGATTTTGCAAATTTGCTCAAATTAGCGGAAGAAACCTGGGGACAGGAGTATTTTGATAAGTTATAAAAAATCGCCTCACAATGTGAGGCGAAATCTTTTATAGAATTAAGCTGCTTTTTTCTCATTCCAAGGTGCAACCCAGAACAGCGCCAGCATACCTGGAATACCCACAGCAAAGCAGATCCAAAAGAAGTTATAATAGCCATAATTTTCTACCAAGACCCCAGAGAAGGAACCAAACAGCTTACTCGGAATGGCTGATAAACTGGTGAAAATAGCCAGCTGGGTGGCCGTGTAAAGCGGGTTGGTTTCCCGGGCCATAAAGGCCACAAAGGCGGCTGTACCTAAGCCCACGCCGATATATTCCGCAATCATCACTGTGGTTAGTACGAAATATTCGTAAGAGCCAATGGTTTCAAACTTGCCATAGCTGGCCATCCAAACAAAGCAGAGGATGGTGATGAGCTGAACGGCACCGAAGAGCCACAAGGCACGGTTAATGCCTAGGCGAATCATCAAAATCCCCCCAATCATACCCGAAATAATTGAAGCCCAAAGGGAGTTGAGTTTGACCACCGTGCCCACGTCTGTTTTGGTAAAGCCCATATCCAGCACAAATTTGGTTTGAAGCGAGGTCGCCAAGGAATCACCGAATTTGTAGAGGAAGATAAAGAGAATGAGCCCTAAGCCTGCTGCCAAGCCTTTACGGGAGAAGAACTCTTGGAAGGGCACAGCAAAGGCACGGTAGAAGGGCATGGAGCGGTCGATTTCAGGCACTTTTGGTTCACGGCCCAAGAAGAGGGAGAGACAAAGACCAGGAATCATAAAGAGGGCGGTGAAGATAAAGACCGTATCCCAAGGGTAGCTGTCGGCTAAGATGAGGGATAGACCGCCAGGGATTAGGCCAGCAATGCGGTAGGCATTAACGTGTACCGAGTTGCCCAGGCCTAACTCTTCATCGCTTAAGATTTCCCGGCGGTAGGCATCAATGACGATGTCTTGGACGGCCGAAAGAATGGCAATGATGGTTGAAATCACCGCAACAGTTTGGATTTGGGTTTTAGGATCAAACTGACCCAAGAGAGCGAGGGCTGCCAGGAGGCCGATTTGGGTGATAAACATCCAACTGCGACGGCGGCCCAGGAAGTTGGGGTAATAGCGGTCTAGCAAGGGAGCGATGATAAACTTCCAAGTGTAGGGGAAGCCGACCAGGGTAAAGAAGCCGATGGTTTTAATATCCACTTCTGTGTCGGTCAGCCAGGCTGGCACAAGTTGGAAGAGCACATAGAGCGGCAAGCCTGAGCTAAAGCCTGTAAAAATACAGAGCAACATATTCTTGGTGAAGATTTGCTGCCAGAGGGTGGGTTGGGGTTGGGACATATCAGATCCTCAATAAGTTGATAGCGCCAGCCTCTAGGCTGGTGCTGATAACTCTCGGTAACAAAGGCACCAGCGAGGACGCTGGCGCCATCCATAAGCTAGATGCTTAACTTAGGCTTTATACCCATTCGGGTTATTCTTCTGCCAGTTCCAGGTGTCCTTCATCATTTGGGTCAGATCACGCTCAGTTTTCCAGCCCAGCTCTCTAAGCGCCTTTTCAGGATTGGAATAGCAGGTGGCAATATCGCCTGGGCGGCGTTCCACCAGCTTATAAGGCACTTCAATACCGTTGGCTTCTTCAAAGGCCTTAACCATATCTAAGACTGAATAGCCTGTGCCTGTGCCTAGGTTATAGATGTGGAAGCCGGCATCGTCTTGGTGGCGGTTTAGCGCCTTGAGGTGGCCCAGAGCCAAATCGACTACATGGATATAATCCCGCACGCCCGTGCCGTCTGGCGTATTATAATCGCTGCCGAAAACTGAAAGCTCTTTTAGTTTACCCACGGCCACTTGGCTGATGTAAGGCAGGAGGTTATTTGGAATGCCGTTTGGATCTTCCCCAATCAGGCCGCTGATGTGGGCGCCCACTGGGTTGAAATAACGCAGCACTACCGCACTAAGTTTCGGGAAGGCCTTGACTGTATCTTCTAAAATCCGCTCTACCATATATTTAGAGGTGCCGTAAGGGTTGGTTGTCCCGCCCACTTCGCAGTCTTCGGTGATTGGAATGATTTTTGGGTCGCCATAAACCGTGGCCGATGAGCTGAAAACGATGTTATGCACGCCAGCCTTGAGCATTTCTTCCACCAAGACAATCGAGCCTGTTACATTATTTTGATAGTAACGTAACGGCTCCCTCACGCTTTCGCCCACGGCCTTGAGGCCGGCAAAATGAATTACCGCCTCAATCTTATGCTGGGCAAAGATTTGGGCTAATAAGGCACGGTCTAAAATATCGCCCTGGTAAAAAGGCACAGCCTTGCCTGTGATTTGCTCAACCCGCTTAAGTGAAACCTCAGATGAGTTAGACAAATTATCTAACACTACAACCTCACGCCCAGCACTCACCAGTTCAACTACGGTATGCGAGCCAATATAGCCGGCTCCGCCTGTTACTAAAATTGCCATTGTTTGCTCCTTTGCAAAAAATGCAGAAAAATACACCGCTTGTAGTTTACCTTATTTTACAAAAAAATTAACCCGCTTAAATCAAATTTAAGCGGGTTCTTTTATCGATTTTGACAAACTTATTTGACTAAATCTTTTAAGGCTTTACCTGCAACAAAGGCTGGTACGTTAGAAGCTGGGATTTGGATCTCTTCTTTGGTTTTCGGGTTACGGCCTGTGCGGGCTTTACGGTGGTTCACTTTGAAAGTACCGAAACCGATAAGTTGAACAGCATCACCTTTTTTGAGGCTGCCAGAGATGGCTTCTAATGTTGCTTCTAAAGCAGCTTTTGCTTGTTTTTTGTTTAACTCAGCGCTGGCTGCGATGGCATCGATTAACTCAGTTTTGTTCATAAGTTTATCCTCTTAATTAGATTGAACACCCTATTTTCAAGGGCTTTTTATTTGTTGCAAGAATGCCCCGCTAGCTTAATAGAATATGAGGCATAAGCAAAGCAAATAATGTTGAAAATGCAACCTAGATCACACTTCTTGCTCAAATTTTAATCCAATATTACTGATTCCCGCCTGCCTTAGCTCGTTTTTCAGGCCCAGAATCAGGTCTGTATCCCGTTCTTCGCACTCATTGAGCAGGCGGTAGATCTGCCATTGCACATCCAATTCTTCCTGGATTTCATCGGCATTTTTTAGCTCCTGCTCCTTTAGCTCTCGATCAAGCTGGGTTTCCAAATAGGTGGCAACCGTCTTGAGGGAAAGCTGGCTGAGCTTGATGGATTGCTCCAGTGTTGAGCCAGCAATAATACTATGTAGGACTTCAGACAGGGCCTCGCAGGCATCTTCTGCCGGGAAAACCCCGTAAAAATCATAGCTGTTTACATCTGGAATAATGGTCTCCAGTTTTTCCAGCTGATTTTCAAAGTTGATCTTGGCCCCCTTAACCGTCAGGCTTTCCCAGACCAGGTTGAGGATATTTTGAAAGACCTTAGCCTGCTCAGCCTGATCTGTTACCTCACAAAAGAGCTGGAAATTAGGCAACATACGCTCGGTCAGGCAGGCCATAAAGGTCAGGTGCTGCCAGGACTCAAAACGTTCCATACGTTTGTGGATTGGGTTACGCATCGCTGGTCCTATGATTGGTGGTAAGGCTTGGAGAACTCATGCACTGAATCCACCAGCACCTTCGGGCTTTCGGTTGGCACATCCAAATGAATGCCGTGGCCCAGGTTAAAGACATGGCCAGAACCGTTGCCGAAATCGCTCAAGATGGTTTTGACCTCTTGTTGGATCCGCTCAGGTGATGCATAGAGCACGCTTGGATCGAGATTGCCTTGAAGAGCCACCTTATGCCCCACCCGCTTGCGGGCATCGGCTAGATTGACGGTCCAGTCTAGGCCGACTGCATCGCAGCCTGTGTCAGCAATGGCTTCCAGCCACAAACCACCGCCCTTGGTAAAGAGGGTAACAGGTACTTTTCTGCCCTCGTTTTCACGAATAAGACCATCCACGATCTTGTGCATATAGCGAAGTGAGAAGTCCAAGTATTCACGGTGGGCCAGCACGCCGCCCCAGGTGTCAAAGACCATAACCGCCTGGGCCCCCGCCTTGATTTGGGCGTTGAGGTAGAGAATCACGCTGTCGGCCAGCTTGTCAAGTAAGGCATGCAGGGTTTCTGGCTCGGCATACATCATTTTCTTGATCTTGGTAAAGGCCTTGCTGGAACCGCCCTCCACCATATAGGTGGCCAAGGTCCAAGGGCTACCGGAGAAACCGATAAGAGGCACTTCCCCCTTGAGCTCACGGCGAATGGTGCGTACCGCATTCATCACATACTGCAATTCCCCCTCAGGATCAGGAATAGGCAGATTGGTTACGTCCGCCTTAGAGCTAATCGGGCGGGCAAATTTTGGCCCCTCGCCGGCCCCAAAACTGAGGCCCAGGCCCATGGCATCTGGAATGGTCAAAATGTCGGAGAATAAGATAGCTGCATCCAGCTCATAACGGCGAAGGGGCTGTAAGGTCACTTCGCAGGCCAAATCGGCATTGTGGCAGAGGGACATAAAATCGCCCGCTTCCGCTCGGGTGGCCTTGTATTCTGGCAGGTAACGGCCGGCCTGACGCATCATCCAAACTGGGGTGCAATCCACAGGTTCACGTAAAAGTGCACGAAGATAACGATCATTTTTTAAGGTCATTGCTTATCCCTCTTGAGCTTCTAAGAAACGTTCCGCATCAAGCGCGGCCATACAGCCTGTGCCAGCGGAGGTGATGGCCTGGCGGTAGTTATGATCCATCACATCACCTGCGGCAAAGACACCCGGTACGCTGGTGGCCGTAGCATTGCCTTCCAAGCCTGATTTAACCACAATATAGCCATTATTGAGTTCCAACTGGCCTTCAAAAATGCCTGTGTTTGGAGCATGGCCGATGGCTACAAAGAGGCCGTCAATAGCTAAATCTTCCAAGCTGCCGTCTTGGGTAGACTTAATTTTTAAGCCGGTTACGCCCATATTATCGCCGATAACTTCTTCCAGCACACGGTGGGTGTGAAGTACGATCTTGCCCTCTCCCACCTTTTTCATGAGGCGATCAATTAAGATCTTTTCGCTACGGAAGCTGTCTCGGCGGTGGATTAGGTGAACAGTTGAGGCCAGATTAGACAGGTAAAGAGCCTCTTCCACCGCCGTATTGCCACCACCAATCACAGCCACGGGCTTATTGCGGTAGAAAAAACCATCACAGGTGGCACAGGCAGACACGCCTCGGCCCTTGTAGGCTTCTTCGGAAGCTAGGCCCAAGTATTTGGCCGAAGCCCCTGTTGCGATAATCAAGGCATCGCAGGTAAATGTATGGCTGTCGCCGGTTAGGGTGAAAGGGCGTTTGGACAGATCAACCGTATGGATATGGTCAAAGATGATTTCAGTGTTAAATTTTTCAGCGTGCTGCTGCATTTTCATCATCAATTCTGTGCCAGTAATATCGCCAGCCTCACCTGGCCAGTTTTCGATTTCTGAGGTGGTGGTGAGCTGGCCGCCCTGTTGCAGGCCTGTGACCAGTACAGGGTTAAGGTTGGCCCGGGCAGCATAAACGGCCGCTGTGTAGCCAGCTGGGCCAGAGCCTAGGATTAAGAGTTTGGTATGTTTGGTTGTCATATCGTATCCTTATACTTGAATTTGTAAAAAATAGCTGATTTTAAACCGCTTGTTAGTGGACCTGGTTTGAAGCAGGCTGCTTATCCAAGACAAAATAGCTATGCAAGAAAAGTGCCACCACTCGCAGGTATTCCACCACTTCCTCACCCGCTTCTAGTAGGGCTTCAGGGTCTTCATCTTCCTCATAGCCCAGTTTAGCGATTTCGTCTAAGTCATCAATAGCCTCGCCCACTTCATCGGTTTCGCTTTGCAATTTAGGTTGAGCCAGGCCTAGGCCCAATAAAAAGTGGTTTGTCCACTCAGCCAGGCTGTCGGCCAAGGCAAAGCCGTCTTCTTCCTCTGGCAACCAAAGACTGAAAAGTGGATTGGTGTCTAAATAACTTTGGCTTAATTGCTGGTAAAATTCGCTTAAAGAAGCCAAAGGGGCTTGGGAGAAGGCATGGCCATCGTTGGTGAATTGGTAGGTTAAGGTTTTCCAGGATTCATCCTGCACCCCGCCTGCCACCAGGCCGCTTAAAAAGCCGTGGAATTCGGCGGCAGAATAGTCAATTTGGAGGCTGGAAATCAGGTTTTTAAAGTCAGAAACTTGTGTGATTGGCATTTGTTGATTGCTTATTGGTAATTCGTTCAAAGAATGGCATAATAGCAAAAATTTATGATTTTAAGTGAGATTTTCCCTATTTATGTCAAAAAATAATATCGAATTGCAGATTTTCGGACAGTCTTTACGCCTTTATTGTCCAGAGGAACAACAAACCGCCCTGCTGGCCTCTGCCGAACGTTTGGAAGAACGGGTCACCCTTTTAAAGGAGCAGTCTGGCATTATTCAACTTGAAAAAGTGCTGGCCATTGTGGCCCTTAATCTCAATTATGAATTAGAGCTGGAAAAGCAGAAAAATGCCGAGAATAAAGATGTGCTGCTTTCCTGCATTCAAAAGCTGGACAGTTCGCTGGGAAAATTGCAAGCCAACAATGATTCGCTCCAAATCGGTTAAAAATCATCAATTCGGCCATTTTTAACTAGGAAAATCTGTCAAATTCCGTTAATATTTACTTCGCCTGAGGTGTGCGTTGTTCGTTACGTCCCTGAGCCGATATTTAAACTCCTTAAGTTGGACTTTCAAACTGTTGGTGAGCAGGCTCGCTTGCGAGAAGCCTAAAAATGGTTATGTTCGACTGCCTTGAACCTTTTGGTTCAAGGACCATTACGGATAACGGCACTTCGGGTACTCTCATGTCAATCCAAGATCAACGCCAAGCCCTGCGTAAACAAATGCAGGCCGCACGCCTTAAGCTTTCCCCCATTGAACAAAAACAAGCTGAACAGAATATTATTGAGCCAGCTCTCGAACTAATTCATCAATACCAAGCCCAAAACATCGCATTCTACCTGCCCTTTAAGGGTGAAATCTCTCCCCTTGCCTTGATGAAGCGTTTACAAGCGGCGGGAAAATCCCTTTATCTGCCTGTCTTACACCCCTTCTCCCCAGGCAACCTGCTTTTTCTGCATTACCATGATGAAAGCCAACTTGAACTCAACCGCTTTGGCATTCAAGAGCCTAAACTGGATGTCAGGCAAGTCCTGCCCCTTTGCAAATTAGACCTGATTTTTACCCCGCTTGTTGCCTGCGATAAAGCAGGCAACCGCATGGGCATGGGGGGCGGCTTTTATGATAGAACCCTGGCCCAGGCTCCGCATTTAATCAGTGTTGGCCTAGCCCATACCTGCCAACAGGTTGAAAGCCTGCCGATTGAAAGTTGGGATATGCCGCTTAAGCATATTATCTTGGGATAGAACTTTAATATCTACTCAACAAGCTTTTAACAATATTATTTACTTTATAAAAATTCATTATCCATTTATTTTAATTAAATACCAACCCCTTACATTTAAACATATCATTTAAAATCCATTTAATATATCCTCCTTAAATCACCTTATTCACACTCGCCTAACCCTGCCGCTTACAGCAGCTTCTTGATGTATAGCAAGCATCTCTCAATAAGATCAAGCACCCAAAACTTTGTTACAAATAAATAGCATATAGTTTACAAAATAGCATTTTGGCGGCTTAAGATACAAAATCAGTCTATATTATAGACATATATTAACTTACCAAAATCTTACATTTTTTTACACTCATCCGACCAGTTTTTTAATATTTGTTCTAATTTTAAAAAAGAGTAAGAATAGCCCACCTCTGTAGTTGCGAGCCATTCCTATTTGGCTTAAGAGAAATAAACAAAATATAAATCCCTTGCTTAACTTATTTAAGAAAAGAGGATTTAAGACATAATAAATATATGATTAGGAGACAATATGAAATCGAATACGATTTTAAAAAGAACCGCCCTTTCTTTGCTCATTTCAGCCACGCTGACCTCGGCTTATGCTCAAATTACACAGACCATCACTGTCACAAAAGGTAATTCAGAAGCTCATTTTTATAATGGTGATTCAGTTGTTGAGCGTATTATTAAAAAGGGGGAGGGAGAATTAGCTCAAGGAGGAAAGGGAATCAATCCATCCACCCTTGAACTTGAAGAAGGATCTGCTGTATTACAACAAGAACCCGATGCTGACGGGAAAAGCCAAGTCTTTGCCCGTGTATCAGCTAAACCTAACACCCGCCTTCGTTTAGCCAATGATAAGCAGGTGGACTATAGTGAGGTCTATATGGATCCAGACAGCGAGCTGGATATCAATGGACAAACAATTAAAATCTCAGAAAAAAATGAACCCAACTCTAATACAGGCTTGCGTAGCCACACCATTCACGCTGACATTATCAGCACCAATGGTGAGGGAGAGTTGGTTTATGAATTAAACGGCAAAAAAACTTTGGCAGGCAAGGTAGGTAATAAGAATGAAAGACTTGGTGAGGTCAATCTAACTTATCGACCAACCGAAAATGGCGTACTTACCCTCAAGCAAGGCAGTTACCTCAATAAATTAAACATCGGCGAAAACGGCTTAATCAATCTAGAGGCAAATACCCAGCATAAGGCCAAAGAAGTCACTATAGCTCCGAATGCGACGCTATTTATTAGAGATAATGTCACTGTTGATTTAGGTCAAGTCTCTATTGATGAAAAAGGATTTATTCGGGCCTATGTTGCCTCTGCTAAGAGTAACTTAAATGTGGGTAAGGTGACAGGCGAAGGGAGCTTACTCAAGGCAGACAAAGGTAGCTTAATTTTAACTGGCGAATTTGCCCAAGAAGGTGGCACGGATGTTCAGGGAGGCAACCTAGAATTAAATGGTGCCAAGCTCCTCAAGGGGCAATTGGTACTCCGCCCTCATACTTCCTTAAGTGGGCATGGTACTATTTCGTCCGAAGCACTCTGGTTTCCACAAAGCTATATTCAACCTGGACGTAATACAACTATAGATCAGGTTTCAGAAAATACCCTGTCTTTTGATAAGGTGGACAATAGAGATACTGGTGCAACTATTGCCTTGCGGGTTCATCGACAAGATGATGATATCACCAAATGGAAATCCGAGCATATTCATATTAATGAATTAGAGAGTAAAGTTAAAATTCCTGTCAATTTGCTCCTAACTGGCGAAAACACCACCATTTCTTCTGATAAAAACAAAGACGGTAAATACGATCCTGATGAGGGTTTGTCTTTAATCCAAGTTAAAGAAATTAAGCAAGGCGGATTTGATCTTTTCAATCTCCGAGCAGCTATTGAAGCTATTAATGGCGCATCTATTCACACATTAGAATTGGTCAGCTTTAATAAGGGCTTAGCCAGCGAGGACTACTATGATTACCAGCTACATACTAAATTAGTTAAGGCTGATGGTACAGCAGTTAATCCTAAGGTTGAATATATCACCAGGGTCGGCCAGCCACCTGAACATAAGCTACCAGAATACAAGCCTGAGCCACCTAAGACTGAACCGCCTAAGGTTGAACCACCTAAGGCTGAACCGCCTAAGACTGAACCACCTAAGGCTGAACCACCTAAGGCTGAACCACCTAAGGCTGAACCACCTAAGGCTGAACCACCTAAGGCTGAACCACCTAAGGCTGAACCACCTAAGGCTGAACCACCTAAGGCTGAACCGCCTAAGTCTGAACCACCTAAGTCTGAACCACCTAAGGCTGAACCACCTAAGGCTGAACCGCCTAAGTCTGAACCACCTAAGTCTGAACCGCCTAAGGCTGAAGAACCTAAGGCTGAAGAACCTAAGGCTGAAGAACCTAAGGCTGAAGAACCTAAGACTGAAGAACCTAAGACTGAAGAGCCTCAAGCTGAACAGCCTAAGACTGAGGCACCTAAAGTATCACCAAATACACGCCCAGCTGTGAATAGCCGTATTCCGTCTTATCTGGTGGCCAATCGTGCTGTTTATAACCAGGCTAAAACAGTCAGTAACTTGTTTAACAATAACTTATGGGCTAATCATAAGCAGTCTTTCTATGTGGTGCAAAACTATAGCAAGAGCGATTATCGCTCTGATCTGAGCTACTTAAACCATGGCTATGATTATGAAGGTAAACAACATACCACCCTCTTGGGCGGTTATGTGCCGCTTTCTGAGCATACCAACCTGCATACTGCTTTGGCCTATAGCCAACAAAAAGTAACACCTGATGCCAAAGCAGATGGTTATAGCACAGCCCGCTATAAAACGGCCTCCCTCTTGCTTGCCCTGCAAAATCAATGGGATGGCCTTATTTTAAATGCCCAATTAGGCGCCCACTGGCATGATGGTACGGTATCAACCTTATACCAGGCTAGGGCTGCTAAGGTTAAGGGCCATCAAGTACAGACAGGATTGGAATTGGGTTATCAGATGAAGTTGGGCAACTTCAGCATTACCCCTCTTGCCGGCCTAAACTACCATTATCTTGATCTTGATGTGAAAGATAAGATTGCCCAAAATTGGTATGTGGATAACAAACCTTATGGCGTCTTTACCCAAAAAGCAGGGACTTACTTGGGTTGGGATAATGGACTGGTTAGCGTGAAAGTGGGTGCTTTCTACGAGCATAACCAAGAAAAACACGGCCAACTCAGCATTCGCACCAAGGCCAATAGGGTTTCCTTTGACAACGGCCGTTTAGGCAATGCGGTCTTGTTCAAGGCCCAGGCAGATATTCAGATCTCGCCTCAATTAAGCCTTGGATTAGAAGCAGAGCACCGCCATGCGGTTTCTCAGGCCAAGCTAAAACAAACCCATTTTGGTGCTAAACTGGCCTATCAATTCTAAATCAGGCCAATCCATATCAGCCCTCAAATCCCACCAGATTTGGGGCTGATGGTTTTCTCCTCAGGGATTTGCAAAAAATCGCTAAATTCCCACCGCTTTCCTGCCAAAAACATTCAAAAAAGGCCGTTTTTACGGTATACTTATCAACAATTTTTTCGCTATATTTAAGGTAGATATGATGCAACAACAATACCGCCCCGATATGATTGAACCTGCCGTTCAACAATACTGGGCTGAAAACAAGGTTTTCAAAGCCATTAAAGACGAAACTCGTGAGAAATATTACTGCTTGTCTATGTTCCCTTACCCGTCAGGCCGCCTGCATATGGGGCACGTGCGTAACTACACCATCGGTGATGTGGTGTCTCGCTACCAACGGATGAACGGCAAAAACGTGCTTCAACCTATCGGTTGGGACGCTTTCGGTTTGCCAGCAGAAGGGGCGGCGATTAAGAACAAGACCGCACCTGCCAAGTGGACCTACGAAAACATTGAATATATGAAAAACCAGCTCAAAATGTTGGGCTTTGGTTACGACTGGGACAGAGAAATCGCCACCTGCCGCCCAGAATACTACAAGTGGGAACAATGGTTCTTCACTGAGCTCTACAAAAAAGGTTTAGTCTATAAAAAGACTTCCACCGTAAACTGGTGTCCGAACGATGAAACCGTACTCGCCAACGAGCAAGTGCACGAAGGCTGCTGCTGGCGTTGCGACACCCCTGTGGAGCAAAAAGAAATTCCACAGTGGTTTATCAAGATCACCGATTATGCCGAACAACTTTTAGGCGGATTGGATACCTTGCCGCAATGGCCTGATATGGTCAAAACCATGCAACGCAACTGGATCGGCCGTTCTGAAGGGGTGGAAATCACCTTCGACATCAAGGACACCGACCAAAAATTAGCGGTTTACACCACTCGCCCAGACACTTTCTACGGCGTAAGTTATGTGGCGGTGGCTGCCGCTCACCCATTGGCAACCCTTGCCGCAGAAAATAATCCAGAATTAGCCGCCTTTATTGCGGAAGCGAAGAACGCTAAAGTTGCCGAAGCTGATCTTGCCACAATGGAAAAGAAAGGGATGGCAACGGGCTTGTTCGCTATTCATCCACTGACAGGCGAAAGCGTGCCAGTTTGGGTGGCCAACTTTGTGCTAATGCACTACGGCACTGGGGCGGTGATGGCGGTGCCAGCCCACGACCAACGTGACTTTGAGTTCGCCCAAAAATACGGTTTGCAAATTAAGCAGGTAATCGCACCGCTTGCAGACGAAGAAATCGACTTAAACAAACAAGCCTTTGTGGAACACGGCAAACTTATCAATTCAGGCGAATTTAATGGCTTGGATTTTGACGGTGCTTTCAAGGGCATTGCCGATAAATTAGAAAGCCTTGGCGTGGGTAAACGTCAGGTCAATTACCGCCTGCGTGACTGGGGCGTGTCTCGCCAACGTTACTGGGGGGCGCCGATCCCGATGATTACGCTTGAAAACGGCGAAACCGTACCAGCTCCACTGGAAGATTTGCCGATTATCCTGCCTGAAGATGTGGTGATGGACGGGGTGAAAAGCCCGATCAAGGCGGATCCAAACTGGGCAAAAACCACCTATCAGGGCAAACCAGCCAGCAAAGAAACCGACACCTTCGACACCTTTATGGAATCGTCTTGGTACTATGCTCGTTATACGTCACCAACCTTTGCCGAAGGGATGTTAGACAAGGACGAAGCCAATTACTGGCTGCCTGTGGATCAATATATCGGTGGGATTGAGCACGCTACTATGCACCTGCTCTACTTCCGTTTCTTCCACAAATTACTGCGTGATGCAGGCTTTGTGACCAGTGATGAACCCGCAGAGAAATTGCTCTGTCAAGGTATGGTGTTAGCCGATGCCTTCTACTACACCAGCCCAACCAACGAGCGGATTTGGGTGAGCCCAACGCAAGTCACCCTTGAGCGTGATGAAAAAGGGCGGATTGTCAAAGCCACCGACCCTGAAGGTCGTGAATTGGTGCATACCGGTATGACCAAGATGTCCAAGTCCAAAAACAATGGTATCGACCCACAAGAAATGGTGGAAAAATACGGGGCAGACACAGTGCGTCTATTTATGATGTTTGCATCGCCTGCGGAAATGACCCTTGAATGGCAAGAATCTGGCGTGGAAGGGGCAAAACGTTTCTTGGGCCGTGTGTGGAATTTGGTCTATGAATACCAGCAAAATCCAGCTACACAAGCGGTTAATCCAGCCGAACTTTCTGCAAACCAGAAAGCCCTTCGCCGTGATGTGCATAAAACCATTGCTAAAGTGAGCGATGATATTGGTCGCCGCCAAACCTTCAACACAGCGATTGCCGCGGTGATGGAACTAATGAACAAGCTGACCAAAGCCCCACTTGATGGCGAACAAGACCGTGCCGTAATGGCAGAAGCCTTGTCTGCGGTGGTGCGCATGCTCTACCCAATCACCCCACACATCTGTTTCGAGTTGTGGAAGGCACTGGGCAATGAAAGTAGCATTGACAACGCCGAATGGGTGAAAGCCGATGAAGCGGCCATGGTGGAAGATGAAAAACTCATCGTAGTGCAGGTAAATGGCAAGGTGCGTGGCAAGGTGACTGTAGCTGCGGATGCTGATGAAGATACTGTGAAAGCCGTTGCCTTTGCTGATGAAAATGTGAAGAAATTTACCGATGGCATAGAGATCGTGAAAGTGATCTATGTGCAGGGTAAGTTGTTGAATGTGGTGGTGAAAGCCTAAGCCTTACAAGCGGGTCAAAGATAGCATTTTTTTGCAAAGATCTTGCCAACTCGCCGATCGGTTCCCCTCTTTAGCAAAGAGGGGTTAGGGGAGATTTGGCAGACTTGAAAACGGTAGCTCACTGCCATTTTGCAAATTATTATCTATTTATAACCGCTTGTATTTGGCTCTTTAACCTCTCACTCTGAAAATAACTTCTGTCAAATCTCCCCTAACCCCTCTTTGCTAAAGAGGGGGATCAGATCGGCGAAGTTAGCTTATTCATAGGACTTAATACTATGCTAAAAAAACTCAACCTCAGCCTTGTGCTACTCCTTTCAACCCTGCTGACCGCCTGCGGCTGGCATTTCGCCAACAACCAACTCCTGCCTCAAGAGCTGCAAACCCTGACCTTGGAAAGCAGCGATGAGTACAGTGATATGTCCCGCACCATGCGTAGCCAACTTTTGCTCAACAACGTAAAACTGGTTCCTAGGCAGGCCGATGTAGCGGTCTTACGTTTGACCTCAACCACAAGCGATTCAAAAGTGGCTTCTGTTTTCAAACAGGGCCGTGAGGCGGAAAAAATCTTAAGTGTTAAAGTGGAAGCCATTGTAACCATTCCCAACAAGGGCCAATACCCAATTGATGCGACTATCCACCGCACCTTCTTTGACGACTCTCGTGCAGCTCTAGCTAAATCGGCTGAACGTGAAATGATCATGCAGGATATGTATGAACACGCTGCCCGTCAGCTCATTGTGAAGATGGTTGCACTTAACAAGGCTACAACAAAATAAGATGCAAAGGATTTTCCCAGAAGCTTTGGCTCCCAATTTGGAACGGGGGCTATCCCCCTTTTACCTCCTCACCGGCCAAGATCTGCTCTTGGTTAATGAGGCCAAGGATGCTATTGTCAAGGCTGCCCGCCAGCAGGACTTCGATGAAAAATCTGAAGTTACGGTAGCAAGTGATACCAAATGGGAAGATCTGATCGAACAGGCCCAGTCCAATGGGCTCTTTTTCAGCCGTCAAATCCTGATTCTCAACCTGCCTGAAAGCCTGACGGTGGCTCAACAAAAATGGCTGGCAGAACTGACCGCCCTCATCCACCCCGATCTGCTCTTTATCTTCCACTTGCCTAAATTTAGCAAGGCGGTAGAAAAGCAGGGCTGGCTCACCCAGATTGAGGCTCAAACGATACAAATAAACTGCCAAACGCCAGATATGACCAAACTGCCCAACTGGATCCAGCACCGGGCCAAGGCCATGCAGCTTAATCTGGATCGGGAAGCCATTCAGCTCTTGGCCTATAGCTACGAGGGCAATTTACTGGCCCTTAAACAGGCCATGCAGATGTTGCAACTGCAATTTAGCCAAGAAGCCATTGGGCTACAAAGGGCTAAAGAGGTGGTGGAACAATCGGCCCAATTTACGCCTTTTCAATGGATTGATGCTCTTTTGGAAGGCAAGCCCGCCCGGGCCCAACGGATCTTAAATCATCTCAGGGCTGAAGAAGTGCAAACTGTGGTGCTCCTGCGTATCCTGCAAAAAGAGCTTATTACGCTGCTAGAACTCACCCGCTCACCTAACCCGATTTTAAACAGCCACCAGCCTCTCTATGCTGGCAATTTACGGGCTGAATTTGACCGCTTGAAGGTTTGGCAGAACCGGCGGGGGCTCTATCAACAAGCAATTAATAGACTGACCTACCATAAGCTCTACCAGCTTATTCAAAAGCTGGCAGATTTAGAACGCTTAGTGAAGCAGGAGTTTAACGAAGAAGAAGTGTGGGTTGGTTTAGAAAAGTTATCGATAATGTTTGTTCTAGCCTAATTTAATCTTCCTGATTACCTTTTAACAAAGAGATGATTTCTCTTAAAGAACTAATTTGTTCATTGAGTTTTGTAATGACTTCATCTTTATGGGTAAGCTGTAACTTTAGCTTTTCCATTTCAAATACAAACTCTTGCTCTATACCAATATAGTTTGCACTATAATTGTTACTATTATCCCCAATTAACCAAAATGAAGGCTTACTTTTATCACTAATAAGATCTGTTAGTTCAATTTGAAAGATATTTGCGATCTGTTGCAACTTTTCTACATTCAACTTTGTCTGACCTCTCTCTATTTTGGCATATCCATTTGCAGACATATCCATCTTCTCTGCCATATCTTCTTGGGATAATTGATAGATTTCTCTAAAAACCCTGATTTTTTCATGAATTTCCATAATTACCTACTTTTTGGTTAGTTTAAAACACGATAAGTGCGAAATTCTCATTTTTTGTTTGTGGTACATAAAACGGCTAGAGTATATCATACCTAAAATTTATCGCTCAATTTTTTATAAGGAGATTTTTATGATTTCATTTACTGCTGTTGTCATTAGCTTTGTTTCTTGGATATTCATTCCTGTTATCGGGGCAGCAGCTTTTGGTTTTTGCCTATTCTCATGGATTTGTAGTTTTATTTTACCTGATTACTCGTTTGGCGCTGGAGTAATTGGTGGTATTTTATTTTTCATACAAGATTCAGCAAGGCATCAATAAAATATATTAATATATCGGTATTCATATACCGATATATTCAAAGTACTACCATGTTTCTTTATCTTTAGCATATCAATTCCCCGATTGTGCTAATGCCCTCGCTGGTGTCATTTTGATTAAGAGCTTAAGGCACCAGCTTGAAAGCTGATACCATCACAGCTAAGAACAACCATTTTAAAAAAGGCCTATCCCCCAGTCGTTTAGCCTCCACCACATCATCTAACTGGCGCAGGCGGGCTAGGAGCTTGTTGAGCATCTCAATATTGACCAGCTCGATCTCAATGTCCATCATGGCTGAATTGCGTTTTGGGTCTAGGCGGCTGGACATACTGAGTACATTGACCTTTTCATTGGCCATCAGGCCGCTGACATCACGCAGGAGGCCGTTGCGGTCGTTGGCGATTACCCGAATGGTCAGGCTAAAGCCCTTGGAGTACGAAGCCCCCCACTGGGCATCCACCACTCGTTCGGGGTTGATGCTTTGCAATTCAAAGAGCTGTTCGCAGTCGGCCCGGTGGATAGAAATCCCCCGGCCCTGGGTGATGTAGCCCACAATTTCATCGCCTGGAATAGGCTGGCAGCAGCGGGCGATGCTATGCATAAGGTTGCCTACCCCTTCAATGATAATATGGCCATTTTTAGGGTTCTTCGGGGCCTGGTGGCGGTTGGCCAGGTGCTTGAGCACCGCCTCATCTTCCTGCTCGGCAGTCGGTTTGATCAGTTTGCCCTGGAGGTAGTTGCTTAGTTGGTAGAGGCGAATATCCCCACCGCCGATGGCCGCATAGAGATCGTCTAGCTGCTTGAGGTTGTAGCGAGGCAGGGCGTATTGCTCAATCTGCTTGAGGTTGAAGCCAAACTTGGCCATTTCGGCCTCCAGGGCTTCCTTTCCTAGGGGGATATTTTTGTCCCTGTCCAGCTTCTTAAACCAGGCGATGATCTTGGCTCGGGCCCGTGGGGTATTGACAAAGCCTGTGTTGGGGTTGAGCCAGTCCCGGCTTGGGTTTGGGGTCTTTTGGGTGATGATTTCGACCTGATCGCCCATTTGCAGAAGGTAGGTAAAGGGTACAATTCTGCCTGCTACCTTGGCCCCAATGCAGCGGTGGCCCACTTCGCTGTGAATAGCATAGGCAAAATCCAGCGGGGTGGCATTTTTAGGCAGGTCAATCACCTCGCCCTTGGGGGTAAAGACGTAAACTCGGTCGTCAAAAACCTGGCTACGCATTTCGGCCACCACATCGCCCGAATCGGCAATATCATTCTGCCAGGCCAAGAGCTTACGCAACCAGACGATTTTCTCTTCATAGCCTGCCCGGCCTGCCCCGGCCCCTTCCTTGTATTTCCAGTGGGCGGCCACGCCTAATTCGGCATCATCGTGCATTTTTCGGGTACGGATCTGCACTTCAATGGCCTTGTCCCCCCGGCCCAGCACCACGGTGTGGATGGACTGGTAGCCATTGGGCTTAGGGTTGGCGATGTAGTCGTCAAAGTGTTCAGGCAGGTGCTTGTAGTGGGTGTGGACAATGCCCAGGGCCGTGTAGCAGTCTTGCAGAGTTGGCACAATAATCCTGACTGCCCGAATGTCGAAGAGCTGCTCAAAACGCAGGTTCTTCTTCTGCATTTTCTTCCAAATGCTGTAAATGTGTTTTGGGCGGCCGTAAACCTCTAAATCAGAGATTTGCTCCTGCAAGCAAGCGGTCAAATGGGTGACAAAATCTGCAATATATTTTTCACGGTCTAGGCGTTTTTCCCGCAGGTTGTACTTGGCGATTTGGCGGTATTCGTTGGGGTGGAGGGCGCGGAAGCAGTAGTCTTCCAGCTCCCATTTGAGCTGGCCGATACCCAGGCGGTTGGCCAGGGGGGCATAAATATGCGAACATTCCTTGGCAGCTAAGACCAAATCTTCCTCAGTCCGTTCCTTGTCCCGCAGGTAAGCAATTCTTTCTGCCAGCTTGATAACCACGCAGCGGAAATCGTCCACCATGGCCAGGAGCATACGGCGGATATTGTCGATTTGCAGGTCAGACGCTCCATTTGAACTGAGCTGGCGGATATTATCCATCTCGATCACGCCCTTAACCAAGTTTTTGACTTCATTGCTAAAGTCTTCTTTCACCTGGGCCAGATCGATAATATTGTGCTTAACGAGGGGGAAAAGGAGGGCGGCGACCAGGCTGTCGTCATCCATGTTGAGGCTGTGGAGGATTTCCACCATCTCGACCCCAAACCACATAAGCGGGTATTGTTCGGTGTCGAGCTTTTCGTGGGCATAACGCCAGGCGATGAGGAGCTGTTCAAAGGTAATGGGCGACATTTGCAGGGTCGCACTCCAGCTGGCTAACTCAAAATCGTTTGAGTCGAGTAGGTGTGCACGGCGAATTGCGACCATAATGCCTCCGAATAAATATGCAGAAAATCCTTAATAATATGGGGCATTATACGCCTTTTGGAGGAAATTGCTATTTGATTAGCTGCCCCAGCGTTCAAATAAATCCTCTTCCAAGGCAATGCCCAACTGGTCTAACAAGCGATTAACACTCTGATCGACAATGTCCGCAATGCTTTGCGGGCGGTGGTAAAAGGCGGGCATTAAGGGGACGATTTGGCCGCCAATTTCGGCAACCATTGTCATCAGGCGTAGGTGGCCCAAATGCAAGGGGGTTTCCCGCACGCACAAGACCAGGGGCTTGCGTTCTTTCAGCACCACATCGGCTGCACGGGTAATGAGGTCGTCCGTATAACTGTGGGCAATGCCCGATAAGGTCTTCATCGAACAAGGCAAGACAACCATGCCCAGGGTGCGGAAGGAACCTGATGAAATGCTTGCGCCAATATCCCGCACATCGTGCACCACATCCGCCAGGGCCCTGACATCAGATAGCGAATAATCGGTTTCGGCCGTGATGGTCTGCTTGGCGGCCTGGCTGATGATGAGATGAGTTTCAACCGCCGTGCTCTTGAGCACTTCTAGCAAGCGAAGGGCATAAACCGCCCCGCTTGCGCCCGTGATGGCCACGATCAAGCGGTCGGTTTTGGCTGTTTTTTTACAAGTCTCCATCAAGCCCTAACGCTCATTATGAATTTCAAGATTGGTGGCCTGCTGGGCCTGTTTGGCCTTGGCCTTGTCGTTGCGGGCATTGGCAATGGCATCCAGATATTCAGCACTCACATCGCCTGTGATGTACTCGCCCGTAAAGACCGAGGCATCAAAGTTGTGAATGGCCGGGTTTTCAATTTGAACAGATTTAAAGAGGTCGTTCAGATCTTGGAAGATTAAGCGATCCACCCCAATCATGTCAGCCACTTCTTCCACTGTGCGATCATAGGCCACCAGCTCTTGGCAGGTTGGCATATCAATGCCATAGACATTGGGGTAGCGGATTTCAGGGGCAGCTGAAGCAAAATAGACTTTTTTGGCCCCTGCATGGCGGGCCATATCCACAATCTGTTCAGAAGTGGTGCCCCGCACGATGGAGTCGTCCACCAGCAGCACATTCTTACCCTTAAATTCGGCCGAAATGGCGTTGAGTTTACGGCGCACCGAACTCTTACGCTGGGCCTGGCCAGGCATAATAAAGGTGCGGGCCACATAGCGGTTTTTCACAAAGCCCTGGCGGTAAGGCTTATTGAGAATATTGGCGATTTGCAGGGCAATGTCGTTGGAGGTTTCTGGCACAGGGATAACCACATCAATGTCGGCCAGAATATCGCCCCAGTCACGGGCGATTTTTTCACCCAAGAATTTGCCCATGTGAACCCGTGCCCCATAAACCGACACGCCGTCAATCACGGAATCTGGGCGGGCAAAATAGACATATTCAAAAATACAAGGGTTGAGTTTAGGCTTATCAGCACAAATGGCAGAATGGAGCTGGCCGTCAAAGGTGATGTAAACTGCTTCGCCCGGCAGAACATCACGCACAAAGTCAAAGCCGACCACATCTAGAGCCACACTTTCCGAGGCGAACATATATTCGGTTCTGCCCTCCACTTCCCGCTTGCCCAAGACCAGGGGACGAATGCCGAAAGGATCTCGGAAGGCCACCATGCCGTGGCCGATGATCATAGCGATACAGGCATAGGCCCCACGGATAACATCATTGGTTTTACGCACGGTTTCAAAAATGTTTTCAGGGGTTAGCGGGGTGGTTGGGTATTGATCTAGATAGTGGGCGAAGATGTTGAGCAGGGCTTCGGAGTCGGAATTGGTATTAACATGGCGTTTGGCCAGGTTAAACAAGAGGGCTTTGAGTTCCCCACTGTTGGTCAGGTTGCCGTTATGCACCAGGGTCAGGCCGTAAGGCGAGTTCACATAAAAGGGCTGGGCTTCCGATACGCTGGAGCTGCCCGCAGTTGGATAGCGAACATGGCCGATGCCCACATTGCCTTGCAAACGTAACATATGCTCTTGGCGGAAGACATCGCTGACCAGGCCATTGGCCTTACGCAGGCGGAAGCGATTTTCTGCGTCTATGGTCACAATGCCTGCGGCATCTTGCCCCCGATGTTGTAATAGGGTTAAACCATCAAAAATCGCCTGATTAACAGGCGAATTGCCAATAATGCCGACAATGCCGCACATAAAAAACCTCTTTGCTATTTAGAATTTAGGAAACTGGAGTTTGCCTGAAGCTGCTCGAAAAACCATTTGACGATAAAATCAAAGTGGGGAATCAGCTGCGATTCCTTCCACCATTCGCTTTGGCTGGCCTGGGTAAAGCTGTCGAAGAAAAACAGGGCTGCGGCCACAATCAGCACGCCACGCAGGCCACCAAAGGCTGCACCCAGCACACGGTCTGTGCCACTTAGGCCGGTTTTGTCCACCAACTGCCCAATTAAGGCATTGATAATGCCTGCCACAATCAGCACCGCAATAAAGAGAATGCCCGCTGCAATGGCGTTGCGGATATATTCATTTTGCAGGTAGGCCGAGTTGATTTGGGTCAGGTAGCCGCTCAGATAAGGATAGAAGGCGTTAGCAATCAAAAAGGCCGCCACCCAGCCCACCAAGGACATGACCTCACGCACAAAACCACGCCAAAGGCTAACCAAAACAGAAAAAACGATAATGCCGAGAATGATATAATCAATCATAAAAACCTCAAAAGGCAAAAGCCTGTGTATTTTACAAAAAAGAAAACGTTTGCGTAGTGCTAAACATGCCTAAAAAACAACAAGCGGTTGAATTTTGCAAAAAAGTTGCAAATCTTGGCCGCTTGTATGTGCGATAACCAGAAAGGCTATCTTCAAAAGAAAATCCCCTCCCCCGTTTACTGGGGAGGGTTAGGGAGGGGGGAGTTGCCCTAAGGCAACAAGCAGTATTAAATTAAGCAAATTTTGCAAAATTTTAGGATTTTTGCTCCGCTTTTATCTTGAGCTTCGCTCAATCCCCCACCCCCGCCCTCCCCCGCAAGCGGGGGAGGGGGTTACGAGCTACTTTTCATACCCCACATCATCCAAAGTAGGATTATTGGCCCCCGCCTTGGCCAGCTCATCGCACAACTCATTTTCACGATGGCCTGAATGACCCTTGACCCAAGTCCATTCTACCTGATGGCGGCTGATGGCCTCATCTAGGGCTATCCATAAATCTTGGTTTTTGACGGGCTGTTTGTTGGCCGTCTTCCAGTTATTTTTCCGCCAGTTGAAGATCCACTTCTGAATGCCGTTTTGCATATACTGGCTGTCGCTGTGGAGCCTGACCTGGCAAGGCTCTTTGAGCATATTTAAGGCCTCAATCACCGCCCGCAGTTCCATGCGGTTATTGGTGGTTTGGAAATAACCCTGGCTCTTGGTTTTTTCCAGGCCCTTATAACGCAGCAAAATGCCAATCCCGCCCTTGCCTGGGTTGCCTAGGCAAGAGCCGTCAGTAAAAATCTCAACTAGCTTCATTTGACCGCTTGCTTAGCCTTTTTAGCACGCTTCCACTTCCAAATGAGGAAAATGGCCAAGACAGCTAGGAGGGCAAAAATAATATGTTGGCCGTGTTTAAGCTGACGGTGGAGCCAGTCTAGGTTTGAAGCACCAAAATCGCCTAAATAAACCCAAATTGGCACCGAAATGATGGCGGCAAAGAAGTCCACCAGCACAAAGCGGGTGTAGCTAACACGGCGGGTAATGCCTGAGACCATATAAACCGCTGCACGCAAGCCTGGCAGGAAGCGGGCGGTAAAGAGAACACGGTTACCGTTCTTTTCAAACTGGCCTTGGATGTAGTCAAAGCGTTCAGGCGTGACAATCTTGCGGATTAAACGGAATTGGAGGATTTTTTCTCCATAAATCCGCCCCAGCCAGTACATAATACTGTCACCAACCAGCACACCAATCATACTGACCACCAACATCCAATGCACGTTGGCATAGCCCAGGCCGGCAATCACGCCGCCTGACACCAAGGTCACATCTTCAGGAATGGGCAGGCCGAAACCACAGGCTAATAAAACCAAAAAGACGGCCCAGTAGCCATAGCTGCTAAAAAATTCAATTAGGATTTCCATGCTCTCTTATCCTTTTAAATTGCGTACTGAGTGGCGCACCACCAGTTCAGGGAAAAATTCTAGGCTTCTTGGTGCCTCTGCATTTTCTTGGTTTTGAATCCGCTCCAACAAGACCTCTAAGGCCTTGACCGCCAAGCGGGATTTAGATTGATGCACCGTGGTTAGAGCCGGGGCATAAAAGCGGGAGCTGTGAATGTTATCATAGCCCATAACCGAAATATCCTGCGGCACACTCAAGCCCTTGGCATTGATGGCAGAAATGGCACCCAGGGCCATCACATCATTAAAGCAAAATACGGCTGTCGGCAGGCTGTCTTGCTTGAGCAGGTTGTTCATGCACTCAAAGCCGCCCTCTGGCTCGAAGTCACCCTCACAGATCCAGTCTGCTTTAAGGCTCAAGCCCGCCTCTTGTAGGGCATCGACAAAGCCATCAAAGCGGGTTTTAACCGTGGTTTTTTCCAGGTTGCCCGCAATCACTGCAATATCACGGTGGCCATTGTCCATCAAATAGCGGGCCGCCAACTGGCCACCTGCGTAGCTGT
Organism: Pasteurellaceae bacterium RH1A; assembly: GCA_012221805.1. Lineage (NCBI taxonomy): Bacteria > Pseudomonadati > Pseudomonadota > Gammaproteobacteria > Pasteurellales > Pasteurellaceae > Pasteurellaceae bacterium RH1A. Next base: position 1,853,820 of record CP015195.1, read on the forward strand.
TGTCTAAAATACGGTCGCTCTTGCCGTCACTCTTACCCCAATCCATGACCACCATGGGCACGTTGGTGCCGTTAAAGAGTTCCAAGGAATTGCGGGTATATTCCGAACACATAACCAAAATCCCATCCACCCGCTTTTTAATCAACATATCCAAATGGTTTTGGATCTTGTCTTCTTCATTTTGCGTGTTGCATAAAAAAAGCGAATAACCCTGGCGATAGCAAAACTCCTCGGCGGCTAAAATCACTTCCGCAAAAAACGGCGCTTCGCTGGTGGTCACAATCATGCCAATGGATTTGGTAGTATTAATTTTCAGGCTTCTGGCCACGGCACTGGGAGAATAATTTAAGGCCTGCACCGCTTCCCAAACCGCCTTGGTGGTGTCTTCGGCCACGAAGCGGGTTTTGTTGATCACATGGGAAACCGTGGTGGTGGAAACCCCTGCGAGTTTGGCGACATCTTTAATGGTTGCCATATCTGCCCCTTATCAAGAAAAAACGGCGTCTATTATAGCGAAACTTTTGCAAAAATTCTCAAAAAATGCCCCGCTTGCATTGCTTTTTGAGCCAATCCTTTTAGAATAGCTATGTTTTATTCACACATTAAGAGGATTACACTATGGGTACTTTTGGTTATGCTATGCTAACGGTTGCTGGTGCATTGGGAATGATTGTGGCGTTTGCTTACAATATTTTCTAAACTGCACACAGACAAAAGCCCAGTGGAAACTGGGCTTTGTTTTTCTTAAAGGCGAATGCCTTTAACCAAATCCGCAATCAATTTGGGCCCCTGATAGACCATGGCCGAATAAAGCTGCAAGAGACTTGCCCCTGCATCTATTTTTTCCTGGCCTGATTGCACCGAATGGATCCCCCCGCTGCCAATAATGGGCACCCTGCCCTGCAATTCCTGGGCTAAGGCCTTAATCACCCGAGTGCTAAGTGCATTGAGCGGTTTGCCACTTAAGCCCCCTTGCTCTTCTGCATATTTCATCCCCTGGACTGGCTCTCGGGAAAGGGTGGTATTCCCGGCAATCACCCCGTCAATCTGATGTCTTACCAAACTATCAGCCACCGAGGCAATCTCTTCAGGGCTAAGATCAGGGGCAATTTTAAGCACCAGCGGTTTGTAACTGCCAAATTTCTGCAAAAGTCTGGCCTGCTCGGCCTTGAGGGATTGGAGCAGGTCGTCCAAGGCCTCGCCATATTGGAGGGAGCGCAGGTTCTTGGTGTTGGGCGAGGAAATATTAACCGTAACATAAGAGGCATGCTCATAGACCTTACGCAGGCAAATCAAATAATCATCCAGGCTATTTTCAATCGGCGTCACGGCATTCTTACCGATATTGATGCCTAAAATGCCATCATATTTTGCCCTTTTGACGTTCTCAACCAGCACATCCACGCCCAGGTTATTAAAGCCATTGCGGTTGATAATGCCCTCGGCCTCCAAGAGGCGAAACTGACGAGGGCGGGGGTTGCCATCTTGGGCCAGCGGGGTCACGGTGCCGACCTCAATAAAGCCAAAACCTAATTTGGCAAAACCATCAATGGCCTCGCCATTTTTGTCTGCCCCTGCGGCCAGGCCGATAGGGTTTTTAAAGGTCAAGCCCATCACTTGCACAGGATTGTCGGGCAAATTTGCAAAATGAAGCGGAAGTTTGCCCGCATGTCTCAGGGCTTGAATGGAAAACTGATGGGCGTTTTCGGCGTCCATGGCAAAGAGGAATTGTTTGATGAGAGAATACATTTTTTGCTGTCGTTAAATTCATGATAGCGCCAGCCTCCAGGCTGGTGCTTAATATTATAAGGCACCAGCCTGGAGGCTGGCGCCATCAAAATCCGATACAAAAAAGCCCCTTTCGGGGCCTATAACATTAATCGCTGAACATGGCAGAGATGGACTCTTCATTGCTGATACGGCGGATGGCTTCCGACAGCATGCCTGATAGGGTCAGCACACGCACCTTGTTAAGGGCGCGGATTTCAGCAGAAAGTGGGATGGTATCGGTCACGATCACTTCATCCAAGGCTGCATTGGCCAAGTTCTTGGCGGCAGTGCCAGAGAATACGGCGTGGGTAGCATAGGCGAATACTCGGCGGGCACCACGTTCTTTAAGGGCTTCGGCTGCTTTCACCAAGGTGCCGCCTGTGTCGATCATATCGTCCACCAAGATACAGTCACGATCAGCCACATCACCGATAATGTGCATCACTTGGGCCACATTGGCTTTCGGGCGGCGTTTGTCGATAATGGCCATATCGCTGTCGTTAAGCAATTTAGCAATGGCACGGGCACGCACCACACCACCGATGTCTGGCGAGACAACGATTGGGTTCACCAGGTCAGTTTTCTTTAAGATATCATCAATTAAGACAGGCGAACCAAAGACGTTGTCCACTGGCACATCAAAGAAGCCTTGGATCTGCTCGGCGTGAAGATCGCAGGTTAAAACACGATCCACACCCACGCTGGAGAGGAAGTCGGCCACCACTTTGGCCGTGATTGGCACACGGGCAGAACGCACACGGCGGTCTTGGCGGGCATAGCCAAAGTAAGGGATGACGGCAGTAATACGGCCTGCTGAGGCACGGCGTAGGGCATCAACGATAACGATCAATTCCATTAGGTTGTCGTTGGTTGGTGCGCAGGTGGATTGCACAATAAAAATATCTCCGCCACGTACATTTTCGTTGATCTGTACTTGGATCTCACCATCGCTAAAACGACCGACTGTCGCATCACCGAGTGAGATGTAAAGGCGTTCTGCAATTCGTTTTGCGAGTTCAGGGGTGGCGTTTCCTGCGAAGAGTTTAATATCAGGCATGGTTAGAGGACCTCAGTTTGATTAGGAATTAGGTTTAAGCATTGATGTAGGGGCGAAATATTCTGCCCTTGGGCAACAAAACCGGCAAGATGGCTTGGTTTTTGTGCAAAAACAGCTTGGGCAGCTGCTTGATCATCAAATTCGGCAAAGACACAGGCACCCGTGCCCGTCAGCCGTGCAGGTGCATATTGTAGCAACCAACAGATAAGATCTTCAACCTCTGGATAAAGTTTTCTGACGATTTTTTCGCAATCGTTTGCGAAGGGATCGCACATGAGTTGATCCAGATCAGCTTTGGGGCTGTTACGGGGCAGATCTGGGTGTTGAAAGATGGCTGCCGTGGAAATGGCCACTTCAGGCTTGAGCACCACAAACCATTTTTCAGGCGGCTGGCAAGGGGTCAATTTCTCGCCCACGCCTTCAGCAAAGGCAGCTTGGCCTCGCACAAAAATCGGCACATCCGCCCCAAGTTGCAAGCCTAAATCAGCAAGCGCTTCCAGGCTAAGCCCTGTTTGCCAGAGATGATTTAAGCCGACCAATACCGTCGCTGCATTGGACGATCCACCGCCCACACCCCCCCCCATGGGCAGGCGTTTAGTAATAGCAATTTTCGCCCCCAGCTTACAAGCGGTATGATTTTGTAATAATTTTGCAGCCCGATAGATGAGGTTATCTTCGGCTTTTACACCTTCAAGCTGGTTAAGCAGTTCGATCTGCCCGTTTTCAGTGGAAGTTAATTCGATCTCATCGCCAAAATCCAAAAATTGAAAGAGGGTTTGCAATTCGTGGTAGCCGTCCGCCCGCTTGCCGTTGATGTAGAGAAAGAGATTGAGCTTGGCCGGGCTGGGGAGGGTTAGGGGTTGGTTTAAAAGGGTATTCATTTCATTTTCCATTTATATCTCTGATAGCGCCAGCCTCCAGGCTGGTGCTGATATAGCTATACAAAGGCACAAGCGTGGACGCTTGCGCCATCAGAGGTATCTTTCATAGGGGAGCTTATTTTAATACTTCCACTCATCCACCCGAATTTTCAGGGTTTGGTTGCCGTTTTCTAGTTGAATTAGCTTGGGCAAAGCAGGTTGGCCTGCATGATATTCCACATAGGTGGCCTGCCAGAGTTGGCCGTTAATGGGGTAGGTAAATTGGGCCAGCTGGCGTTGCTCGTTCACGATATATTGATCGTTATTTTTCGGCAAACCTTTGAGCCAATCACCGAACTGATCGATAGGAAAGGCCAGGCCGACAATTTCTTCCATCAGGCTGTTGATGTCCGCTTCGGTGCGGGAATTGCCCTTGTTGTCTGACACCGTTAGGCCACGGGCCGTGCGTTGTAATTTGAGGGATTTACTGGACAAGTTGGAGGTAAATTCCAAGCCAAACTGATTGGCAGACTGGTAGCTCCAATCAAAATTGGAGGAAAAACGCTCTTTAGGTTCTTTGGAAATATAGCCAAACTGGCCACGGGCGCTGTAGCGTTTGATCTGTTCAAGCTGCTTTAAGTGGTTTTGCCATTGAGGATCGTTGTGTGGGATCTGCACCTGAGGCTGGCTGACCTGGGTGTTTTCGTCCAAGATTGATTGACAGCCCGCCAAGATAAGCAAGCCGCCTAAAAGGGATAATTTACTGATACTTTTAAAATTCATAAGAGTTCTCATAGGTTACAAGCGGGGGGATTTTAGCAAAAATTTGCAAACCTGCCCACCTAGGCCCAAAAATACCGCACAATGTGGAAGAAAATTGGGGCGGAGAAGCAGATGGAGTCCACCCTGTCTAACATGCCGCCGTGGCCCTTGATCATACGGCCCCAGTCCTTGACCCCGTAATCCCGCTTAATGGCCGACATCACCAGCCCGCCGAAAAAGCCCATCAGGCAAATCACAAAGCCAATAAGGCCAGCCTGTAAGGCCGTAAAAGGCGTAATGGGTGCTAATAGCACAGCAATCAGGGTGGCTGAGGCAATGCCGCCTACTGTGCCAGCCACGGTTTTTGACGGCGAGAGGCTTGGCATAATCTTGCGTTTGCCCAGCAATTTGCCCCAGATATATTGCAACACATCGCTGACCTGCACGATGGCAACGAGGAAGATAAGGAGCTGGATATTTTGTGCCTTGTCAAAGCCTTCTACATTGAGGGTTAGGAGGGCAGGAACGTGGGAGATGCAGAAAATGCTGATCATCACCGCCCATTGGATCTTGGCCGCACGCTCCAGAAAATCCTGGGTTTTGCCACTTAAGCTTGCCACAATAGGCAGGAGCAAGAAGCCATACACTGGGATAAAAATGGAAAACATACCGTACCATTCGGTATAAACAAAATAGTATTGCAGGGGCAGGAGGAAATAGAAGCAGACCACCAGGGCCTTGTAGTCGTGGCGGTCGTGATAGACCAGGGTCATAAATTCCCGCAGGCCGGCAAAGGAAATCAGGAAGTAGAGAATGATGGTGCCTGTGCTGCCAAAAACCGAGGCAAAGAGCAGGACGAAAAGCATGATCCACCAGGCATAAATGCGGGCGTTGAGGTTTTCTATCACACTGGTGTTGCCCTTGCGCTGCTTGAGGAGGTAGCCAATCAGGCTGGCGACAATTAAGATGGCAAAAAAGCTGATAAAAATGTGGCTAACGGTCATAGGGTCTCCTTATTGGGGGCAAGATCCAGCAGGGCTTGGCGGGTGCGGGCAAGGAAGGCTTCCTTGCCTTCCTGTTCTGCCAGACAAACAGGCTCGCCAATCTTAACCTGGCACATAAGCGGCACAGGCAAAAAGGCCCCCTTGGGCAGAACATGGTTCATGTTTTCAATCCAAACCGGCACAAATTGGGTATCGGGCCGCTGACAGGCCAGATGGTAAAGCCCGCTCTTAAAGGGCTGTAGGCGCTCTTCGCTTAAATTGCGGGTGCCTTCAGGGAAGATGATGAGGTGCTTGCCCTGCTCTAGCTGTTCTGCCATGCATTCAATGGCCTTTTTGGGGTCATCGCTATTACGTTCAATCAAAAGCACATTAAAGACCGAGTTGGCAATAAAGGGCCGCAGTTTGCCCTTGTTCCAGTAATCTGCTCCTGCCACAGGCCGGGTCTGCATACGCTGTTCTTGGGGCAGGGAGATCCAAACCAAAATAAAGTCGCCGTGGCTGTTGTGGTTGGCATAATAGACGGTGGGCTGGCTGTTTTCAGGCAAATTTTGTGGCCGAACACCCGTGATAAAGGCAGTGAAAAAACAGATAAGGTGGTCAATCAGTTTAGCGATCAGCATCTTCATCGCGAGCCTCCGAGCGTGCGAGTTTTTGCATAAGGTCTTGAGTGCGGGTTACACAGGTATAAGCCGAACCCAAGGTGATGACAATCAGGCCTGCGACAAGCAGATGTTGGCTTTGAAAGAAGGCCTGCTCAAGGGCTGTCAGCAAGCAGGAAGCGGTTACCACCGCCATTCTTTGCTGCTTGGCCATGGGCCCCATAAAACTTTGGCTAAAGCCTAAAGATCCGCCAAAAACCCGAATATAGGCCGTCAAGGCCGCCAAGAGTGCAGCCAGCCAACCCAGCCAATCTAGGCCTGTGGCATAGCCCAAGGCAATTAAAAAGAAGCTGTCGGCAATCCTGTCGGGAAATTCATTAAAAATCGCCCCATTGGCCGTTTTCTTACCGCCTTCCACCGCCACCATGCCATCAAAGAGATTGCAGAGCAAGCGCAGCTGAACCATCAGGGCACAAAAAATCAGGGCAAAAAGGGACTGGCTATAAAACAAGGCAGCCGAACCTAAAAGAGCAAAGACCACACTAAGGCAGGAAATTTGATTGGGGGTTGGGAAGGGCTGTTTAGCCAGCCACGCCGCAAAGCCTGCCAAGACTTTATTATCACGGGAGGTCAGCGGACGACGGTTTTCAGATTCAGACATAGGTACCTCATTGAGAGAACAAGCGGGACAAGTTTAGCAGAATTTTGCAAAATTTCCGCTATTTTGCCCCGCTTGCATCCCTATTTCTTGGCTAAAATAGCCTTTAAGAACCTGGCCGTATGGGATTTTTTGTCCTTAGCCACCTCTTCAGGCCTGCCTTGAGCGATAATCTGGCCACCGCCGCTACCCCCCTCTGGGCCTAAATCGACAATCCAGTCGGCGGTTTTGATCACATCTAAATTATGCTCAATCACCACAATGGTATTGCCCTGATCCCGCAATCTATGAAGCACGGTTAAGAGCTGCTTGATGTCGGCAAAGTGCAGGCCGGTGGTTGGCTCATCAAGGATATAGAGGGTCTTGCCCGTATCCCGCTTGGAGAGTTCGGTTGCCAGCTTGACCCGCTGGGCCTCCCCGCCTGAAAGGGTAGTGGAGGATTGACCTAGGCGAATATAGGAAAGCCCCACATCCATCAGGGTTTGTAGCTTACGGGCAATCATGGGCACGGCATCGAAAAATTCCCGAGCCTCTTCCACGGTCATATCCAGCACTTGATGAATGCTCTTGCCCTTGTAGCGGATTTCCAGGGTTTCACGGTTGTAGCGTTTGCCCTTACACTGGTCGCAAGGCACGTAAACATCAGGCAGGAAGTGCATTTCTACTTTCAACACGCCATCGCCCTGACAGGCCTCGCAGCGGCCACCCCGCACGTTAAAGCTAAAGCGTCCTACATTGTAGCCACGAGCCCGGGATTCAGGCACGCCGGCAAAGAGTTCACGAATCGGCGTGAAGAGGCCGGTGTAGGTGGCTGGGTTGGAACGTGGTGTCCGGCCGATTGGGCTTTGGTCGATGTCGATAACCTTATCAAAATGAGCCAGGCCCTCAATGTTCTTATAAGGAGCAACATCGGTATTTTCTGCCCGGTTGAGGGCATTTTGGGCCAGCGGGAAGAGGGTGTCGTTAATTAGGGTAGATTTGCCCGAGCCCGATACGCCTGTAATGCAGGTCAAAAGCCCAACTGGAATATGCAGATCGACATTTTTCAGGTTATTACCGCAGGCCCCATAGAGGCTTAAAATGCGTGCTGGATCACGAGGCGTGCGAGATTTGGGCACTTCAATCTTTTCCTTGCCTGACAGGAATTTGCCGGTAATGGAGGCTGGATTATCCATGATTTCTTGGGCCGTGCCTTGGGCAATCACGCTGCCGCCGTGTACGCCTGCTCCCGGGCCGATGTCGATAATATGATCGGCAGCCATAATGGCATCTTCATCATGCTCAACCACAATCACCGTATTACCCAGGTTTCGCAAATGTAAGAGGGTGTTAAGCAGGCGTTCATTGTCCCGCTGGTGCAGGCCGATTGAAGGCTCATCTAGTACATACATAACCCCCACTAAGCCAGCCCCAATCTGACTGGCCAAGCGAATCCGTTGGGCTTCGCCGCCTGAAAGGGTTTCGGCTGAACGAGAAAGGGAAAGGTAATTCAGCCCCACATTAACCAGGAAGGAAAGCCGTTCCCGAATCTCCTTGAGGATTTTTTCGGCAATGGTGGCCCGCTGGCCGGTTAAGGCCAGTTCTTCAAAGAAGGTTAGGGCTTCGCCAATGCTCTTTTCCGATACGGCTGGCAGGTTGGTTTTGTCGATAAAGACATAACGGGCTTCACGCCGTAGGCGGGAGCCGCAGCAGTCGGTGCAAGGGCGGTTGTTGATGTATTTGGCCAAGTCTTCCCGCACAGAATTAGATTCGGTTTCCTTGTAGCGGCGGGCCATATTGTTGAGCACGCCTTCAAAGGTGTGGGTGCGTTTGACCGTATCACCCCGATCATTCACATAGTGAAATTCAATTTCGTCCTTAGATCCGTTGAGGATAATGTCACGGATCTTCTTGGGCAATTCATTAAAGGGCTTTTCAATGTCGAAATCATAGTGGCGAGCCAGGGATTTTAGCAGGCCGAAATAGTAGAGGCTACGTCTGTCCCAGCCCTTAATAGCTCCGCTGGCCAGCGATACCTCACCATTTTGCACCACCTTTTTCTCGTCAAAATACTGCTGAATCCCCAAGCCATCACAGGTTGGACAAGCCCCTGCTGGGTTATTAAAGGAGAAGAGGCGGGGTTCTAATTCGGTTAAAGAACAACCACAATGCGGGCAGGCAAAGCTGGAGGAAAAGACCAGTTCTTCTGCTTTCGGGTCGTCCATATCAGCAATAATAGCGGTGGAACCTGACAGTTCTAAGGCAGTTTCAAAGGATTCAGCCAAACGGGTGCTGATATCAGGCCGCACCTTGAAGCGGTCAATCACTACTTCAATGGTGTGTTTTTTCTGTAGCTCTAATTTTGGTGGATCGGACAGGTCACAAATTTCACCGTCAATTCTGGCCCGAATATAGCCTTGGGCAGTCAGATTTTCCAGTAATTTGGTATGTTCACCCTTGCGTTCCTTAACAACTGGGGCTAACAACATCAGCCGTTTGCCCTCAGGCTCTTCCAGCACCCTGTCCACCATCTGTGAAATGGTTTGGGCTTGGAGAGGTACATCGTGATCAGGGCAGCGTGGCTCCCCCACACGAGCAAAGAGTAAACGCAGATAGTCGTGGATTTCGGTAATGGTACCCACCGTAGAACGAGGGTTGTGGGAGGTGGATTTTTGCTCAATAGAAATGGCCGGCGACAGGCCCTCGATGTGATCCACATCCGGCTTTTCCATCAGGGATAAGAACTGGCGAGCATAGGCAGACAGCGATTCCACATAACGGCGTTGACCCTCGGCATAGAGGGTGTCGAAGGCAAGTGAGGACTTGCCCGAACCAGACAGGCCAGTAATCACAATCAGCTTGTCACGTGGCAGGGTGAGGTTAATATTTTTCAGGTTATGGGTTCTGGCCCCACGAATATCGATATACTGCATAATCAAATCTCGCTCAAAAGTAAAGCAATTTAAGTTAATTTCTCGATCATTATCGCATAATTTATAAGACTGTACAAAAAATCAGTTTAAAAGCGTGATTTTTTTTTTATTTTCAGGCAAAATAGCCGCCATCTTAAGACACACTATATTGATAAGAGGAAAATCTATGGCAGGTGTAAATAAAGTTATTATCGTGGGCAACTTGGGCAACGATCCTGAAGTGCGTACCATGCAAAACGGTGAAGCGGTGGCCAATATTAGCGTAGCCACCTCCGAATCTTGGACAGACAAGATGACCGGCGAACGCCGTGAAATTACTGAATGGCACAGAATTGTTTTCTATCGCCGCCAGGCCGAAGTGGCAGGTCAGTACCTGCGTAAGGGTTCAAAGGTTTATGTGGAAGGCCGTATCCGCACCCGTAAATGGCAGGACCAAAATGGCCAAGATCGCTACACAACTGAAATCCAGGGCGATGTGCTACAAATGTTAGATAGCCGCAATTCTCAAGGTGGGGATTTTGGCGGTAACGGTGGTGGCTGGGGCAACTCTGCACCTGCGCCGCAAAATAACAGCTACGGTGGCGGCAACAGCTATGGCAATAACAATAGCTACTCACAACCTGCTGCTCAACCACAAGCAGCCAAGCCAACGGCTCCGCCGCCAGCAGATAATTTTGATGATGATATTCCTTTCTAAGGAAAAAAGCGAAAGCCCTGCCCAGCAGGGTTTTCTTTTGGGCAAATACCAATAAAAAACCTCGACCAAGGCCGAGGTTTTGACATCTTCAAAGATGAATTAGTAGGCTAAGACCGCACGACGGTTTTTAGCGTAGTCAGCTTCTGTGTGACCTAATACAGCTGGTTTTTCTTCACCGTATGAAACAGTTGAAACTTGACCTGCTTGAACGCCTTTAGCGTTTAAGTAGCCTTCAACTGCGTTGGCACGACGTTGGCCTAAGGCGATGTTGTACTCTGGGGTACCACGTTCGTCAGCGTGACCTTCAACAGTCACTTTGCCGTTTGCTGAAGTTAAGTATGCAGCGTGTGCATCTAAAAGTTGTTGGTACTCACCTTCAACATTGTAGCTGTCAAAACCGAAGTATACAGTGTTGTAACGGGTTTGTAGGTCTTGAACAGACATACCGCCGAATTGGCCAGCAGCGTTTGCATTAGCGTTTGCGTTGGCATCTGCGTTGTCAGCAGAGCTGCTGCAAGCTGCTAATACGAAAGCAGGTGCTGCAACCATTAATACTTTAGCGAATTTTTTCATTTGTTGCTCCTAAGGAAACATTATTTTGTTAAGAATGGTGACCAAGCAGGAAACTTAAATTGCCCACCTGCTCCCGGCAGATTTGCTTTGAAGCGACCATCTGCGGATACTAATTGTAGCACTTTACTCACACCTTTGGTAGAGCTATAAATAACCATGATGCCATTTGGTGAAATGCTCGGACTTTCGTCTAAGAACGTGGAGCTTAGGACTTCCGTGCTACCTGAAGCTAAGTCACGTCTAACCACTCTATCACCTGAAATCATAATTAGATATTTGCCATCAGCCGACACTTTCGGGTTGTAGCTGCCGCTACCACCGATTGCTGATGCCCCGCCGCCTGCTGAACTCATTTGATAAACCGCAGGTCTGCCCCCTCTGTCTGAGGTAAAGTAGATGGTGCGGCCATCTGGTGACCAGCTTGGCTCGGTATTATTGCCAGCGTTGCTGGTTAATTGGCTTGGGTTTCCACCACCCACGCCCACAACATAAATATTTAACACGCCATCTCTGTTTGAAGCAAAGGCAATGCGAGAACCGTCTGGCGAGAAGGCTGGTGCACCGTTGTGGCCCTTGGCAGCAGACAGGATCTTACGAGAGCCTGAACGCAAATCATGCACCACTAACTGGGATTTTTTGTTCTCAAAGGTGGTGTAAGACAGTTTTGAGCCATCTGGTGACCAGGTTGGCGACATCAAAGGCTCCTTGCTTTTCACCACGGTAAAGGCGTTGTGGCCATCGTAGTCTGACACACGGATTTCATAGGCCGACACGCCACGTTGTACCACATAGGCAATCTTGGTTCTAAAGGCACCACGAATTTGAGTCAATTTTTCAAAAACCTGGTCACTGACCGTATGCGCCCCTAAACGGATTTGGGCGGCTGGTACATTAAAAGAACCTTGGGCAATCACATTGCCTGCTGCCCCTGAAATACCCAGGGTATCAATCAATTGGTAGGCAATATTATAACCGCCACCTGCTGGAGAAACTTGTCCAACCACAATGTTGTCGATGCCGATATCCGTCCATTGTTGTGGATTGACCTCGCCTGCTGAACCAGGCTGAGCAGGCATTCTATTGGCTGCAAGCGGGTTAAATTTGCCACTATTTCGCAAATCGTCAGAAATAATCTGTGCTACATCTGCTGATACCCCATTGGCACGGAAAGGCACAACTGCAATCGGCTGGGCCATATCGACACCTTGGTCAATGGAAATACGGACATCTGACTCAGCAGAGACACTGGCAGAAAAGAGGGTTAAGGCCCCCAATAAACCTGCCAAGCGAGAAAATAATTTCATTGTTTACCTCTTTGAAAAGGATGAATAATAAACCATTATTTAACTTTTAAGCTAAAGTCTAATACTGGCGATTTAAAACGTGAGTAAACCGCATCAGAAGGTGCTGGTGGCACTTTTTTGGTTGCCACGATTGCAGCCACTGCCGCATCGCAGACATCCTTGCTACCATTCATCACCTGATAATTACGAATCGTACCATCACGCTCTAAGAAAATTTTCACTGCACATTGTTTGCCTGCAAAGCTCGGATCAACACGGTATCGAGATTGAATCAAGCGTTTAATCCGCTGACCATAAGCATCCCCATCTGCACCGCCTTGGCCGACACCTTGAGTACCGCCAGAACCTGCCGATCCTTTGCTGTTAGCATTGCCGCCACGGCTTGATCCACCGCCGACATTACCGCCACTTAAGAAATCATCGAGAGCCTGTTGATTTCTGGCTTTCTCTGCCTTGGCCTTAGCGTCTGCTTCTGCCTTGGCTTTAGCGGCCTTTTCTTTGGCTTCTTTTTCTGCTTTGGCTTTAGCCTCTCTCTCAGCTTTTGCCTTGGCTTCTCTTTCTGCTTTTTCTTTGGCCTCTTTTTCAGCCTTGGCTTTGGCTTCACGCTCTGCCTTTAACTTGGCCTCTCTCTCAGCCTTTTCTTTGGCTTCTTTTTCTGCCTTAGCCTTGGCCTCTCGAGCTGCCTGTTCTTTGGCCGCTTGTTCAGCTTTTTGTTGCTGGGCCTTGCGTTCTGCTTCTAGCCTTTCTTGCTCAGCCTTTTTCTGGGCCTCTGCCTTGGCTTGAGCTTCCTTGGCCTTTTTCTCTTCTTCCGCCTGTTTGGCCGCAGCCTCTAGGCGTTTGGCTTCTGCATCCGCCTTCAAGCGGGCAGCTTCAGCCGCTTTTTTACGAGCGGCCTCTTCTGCCTGCTGTTTTTTCAACTGTTCTTGGCGAACCTGCTCTTGCTTCTGGCGTTCTTGCTCCTGTCTGCGCTGCTCTTCTTGCTGCTTTTTGAGGGCTTCTTGGCGTTTTTGTTCAGCTAATTTTTGTGCCTCTTGGGCTTTTTGAAGAGCAATGGCGGCTTCTTGCTCGCTCTCTTGCGCTTCTTCTGGTTCTGGCTCAGGTTTCGGCTCCTCCTGCTTAGGTGGTGGATTGCCCTGTTTTTCCTGAATCAAGCGGCCATATTCCGCCGCAACCTGCCCAGTATCAACCATAACCGCATCCAGCACATCGCTGTCGCCACCACTGCCACCTGCGCCCTGCATCATTGGCGTGGCCAGTGAAGCGAAATAGAGCAGGACTGCCAGCAAAAGGTGTAGCAAGAGCGAGATAATGATCGCAAGTTCCAGCTTACTCGTTTGATATTTCACATCAATTCCCTGCTATTTGCCTTCAGTCATCAGGCCAACGGTTTTGACCCCTGCATCCTTGAGCAAGGTAATGCCCTTCATCACTTCTTCATAAGGCACATCCTTGCCACCAGCCACCAAAAAGAGGGTGTTATTATCCTTTTGGAAGGCCTCGCCTGCATGAGCAATCACCTCAGCTTCATTTAGCTCTTCGCTGCTATTGGCTTGGACAAAGTTGCCATCAATTTTTAACTTATATTGGCCAACACCGCCCACCTGCAAAATCACGGGCGTGCGATCTTCATTGGAAACAGACTGGCTATGCTTATCGTCTGGCAAGTCCACTTCCACGCTTTGGCTGATAATTGGGGCGGTTGCCATAAAAATCAGCAAGAGCACCAAGAGCACGTCCAAGAAGGGGACGATATTAATTTCAGATTTAATGTCGTTACGTTTTCGATTACGGCGGTAAGACATATTTTCCTCTTATTTCAAAGCTAAAACCTGCCGACAAGCGGTCGGTTTTAGCGAAAAACTTGCAAATCTCGGCTGCCGAGACTACTTCTTAGAAAAGGCTTGACGATGTAAAATCGTGGTAAATTCGTCAATAAAGTTGGCGTAATTTTGTTCTAATTTATTGACACGCAAGCTCAAACGGTTATAGGCCATCACCGCTGGAATGGCAGCAAACAAGCCGATGGCTGTTGCAACCAAGGCTTCAGCAATACCCGGGGCAACCGATTGAAGGGTGGCCTGTTTCACGGCACTTAAGCCCATGAAAGAGTGCATGATCCCCCAAACTGTACCGAATAAGCCGATATAAGGGCTGATAGATCCCACGGTTGCCAAGAAAGGCACATAGCTTTCCAAGCCTTCAACTTCACGGTTAAGGGCCAGGTTCATGGCACGGCTGGAGCCTTGTACGATGGCTTCAGGATCTTGGGTGGTTTGTTGCAGGCGGGTAAATTCCTTAAAACCTACATAGAAAATTTGTTCGGTGCCGCCCAAAGCATCACGGCGGTTTTCCAAGCCTTCATGTAGGCGGTTGAGGTCTTCACCTGACCAGAAGCGATCTTCAAAATTCATGGCATCTTTCTTGGCTCGGGTCAGCACACGGCTGCGGGAAATAATCACCGCCCAAGAAAGCACAGAAAAGGCGATTAGGATTAAAATAACAATCTTAACCACAATACTTGCTTGCATAAATAATTCAAGAAAGTTTAAATCGTGAGACATTCAAAACTCCAAATTTGCAAAAAATGCGAAAAACTAGACCGCTTGTAGGCTGTGGCTAAGTGCGCTCGGCAGGGCCACGGGTTTCATTTTTTCTAAATTAACACTGGCGACCGTCACCTTGGCTTGGCTCAGGCACTGCCCTTCTTTATATAATCGCTGTAGAAAGACCATTGAGGCTTTTTTTAGTTCCAAAATAGTGGTTTCTACCTGCAATAAATCGTCTAAACGTGCGGGAAACTGGTAGTCAATTTCCATTTTTTTCACCACAAAGGCCAAGTTTTCAGCAAAAAGTGCCTGCTGGGAAAAGCCGGCTTGGCGTAAAAATTCGGTTCTGGCACGTTCAAAAAAATGCAGGTAGTTTGCGTGATAAACCACACCACCTGCATCGGTATCTTCATAATAAACTCGAATGGGAAAGTGCATGATAAGCTCCCTTTCAGAAAGAAAAACGCCTAGTTTTTAGGCGCAAATGAGCTTGCCATTTTAGAGAGAGTAAGGGGCTAATGCAAGCCCTTTACCTTAATAGTCAGGGCTTGATTGAAAAATTTACATTCTATTACAAAGCAAGAATATAAATGATAGAAGATAGGACAATCAGGTAACCTGTCAGCGGTAAAAAGACCAGCTGCCAAAGGCGGCTTTTGATCTCAAAACCGATGCCGTGAATAAATAAAATGGCCATGCCGTAAAATGCCGAGAGAGCAAGGTAAGGCACGCTGCCACCAAATTTATGGGCGAAAGCGGTTGAATTAAGCAAAATTATTGCAAAAAAGCTGACGGCGAGAATGAAAGAAAGGGCTTTTATCAAGCCCTTTGCTGTTAAATTGTAGAGTGATTGAATCATCTACTGACCTATTCGTCAAATTTACCCGTTTTCTCAATGCTGATGGTAACCACTGTTGCAAAGAGAATGGCAAGTAATACGCCTAAAACCCAAGTTACATAAAACATACTTGCTCCTTAGTAAACGCTTGCGCTGTTGTCTTCAATGAATTTGGCATCAATGCGGCCATACATTTTGATATAAGACCAAATGGTATAGGCTAACACTAATGGTACGAAAATACAGGCAACAACCAGCATAATGGTTAAGGTTAATTCACTTGCAGTTGCATCCCATACGGTCAAGCTAACATTTGGGTGTGAGATTGACGGCATAATGAATGGGAACATTGACACTGCGGCAGTGAGGATAATGCCCACTTGCATAAGTGATGAACCAAAGAAGGCGAAGCCGTTGCGGTTAGCTTTGGAGGCCACAATGGTAATTAAGGCACCCAATACAGCAACCACAGGCACGAGCCATAGGGCTGGCATTTCCACATAGTTTTTAAACCAAGCACCGCTCTCTAGGGCAACAGTTTTGTTGGTTAAGAGAGATTGGGCGTTGTGATCCAACTGGCTGGTGACCACAAAACCATCTTTCATATATAACCAAGCGCCTGCAAGAAGGAAGGCAACGATGCCCACTGCTGCGGTTAATTGAGCCACATTTCTTGAGCGAGTACGCAGATCTGCGGTGGTTTTCATTTGTAACCAGGTTGCACCTTGGGTCACTAACATCATAAGGCTAACCACGCCACATAAAAGGGCAAATGGATTGAGTAAGCCGAAGAATGAGCCGGTGTATTTGACTTGGTTAAGTTGGTTGAACTCAAATGGTACGCCTTGAAGGAGGTTACCAAAGGCCACACCGAAGACCACTGCTGGCACGAAACCTGCAATAAACAAGCCCCAGTCCCAAGCATTACGCCATCTTTGATCGTCAATTTTCGCACGGTATTCAAAGCCTACTGGGCGGAAGAATAGGGCGGCAAGCACCAAGATCATGGCCATATAGAAGCCAGAGAAAGAGGTGGCATAAACCGTTGGCCAAGCTGCGAAGATGGCACCACCACCAGTTAATAACCAAACTTGGTTACCATCCCAGTGCGGGGCGATGGTGTTGATCATCACACGGCGTTCCACATTGCTTTTACCAATTACAGGTAAAAGCATTTGTGTGCCCATATCAAAGCCGTCGGTAATGGCAAAACCGATCAATAATACACAGATTAAAACCCACCAAATAAAGCGTAGAACTTCATAATCTAACATTTTTAACTCCTACTTATTTCGCAGATTGTTCAAAGTGATAACGACCTGTTTTTAATGCGCTTGGGCCAAGACGACCATATTTGAACATTAAATACATTTCTACCACGAGGAAGAGGGTATAAAGGCCACAGAGTAAACCAATTGAGATCCACAAGTCTGTTGTTGTCAGGGCTGAGTTTGACACCCCTGTTGGCAAGACATTATAGATAGCCCATGGCTGACGGCCATATTCAGCTAAGAACCAACCTGACTCAATAGCAATCCACGGCAATGGCAAGCCCCATAAGAGTGCTTTGTGGAGAATTGGACGTTTACCCCAGTTGCCACGCATATTGCTCACGAAGGCACAGGTAATCAAGAGTAGCATTAAACCACCTGCAGCCATCATGATACGGAAGGCCCAGAAGGTTGGCCCCACGTTAGGGATGGTGTCGGCAGCAGCTTGTTTGATCTGCTCTTCTGTCGCATCTACAACCTTGTCAGTATAGGCTTTTAAGAGTAAACCGAAGCCTAGATCTTTTTGGTAAACATCTTTGAAGGCTGCTTTTTCTTCAGCGGTGTAGTCGCCTGAACGTAATTTTTCAAGCAAGGCATAAGCCACAATACCGTTACGCACACGTTGCTCGTTTTCAACACGCAGGTCTTTTAAGCCCTTGATTTCGGTGTCGAAAGAGCGAGTTGCGATGATCCCTGCCATATATGGAATATGGATAGACATCTCATTACGCATTTCTTTGGTATTTGGAATCACAAAGGCATTCCACGCTGCTGGTGCTGGCTGGGTTTCAAATTCCCCTTCCATGGCAGCAAGTTTCACAGGTTGTGCTCGACCGATTTCGTAACCAGACTCATCACCCATTACAAGCACGGCTAAAATAGACACTAAACCAAAGCTGGCACCCACAGAGAATGAACGGCGGGCAAAGCCAAGATCACGGCCTTTTAAGAGGTAGTAAGAGCTGATACCTAAGACGAATACCGCACCACAAGTATAGCCTGCGGTTACTGTGTGTAAGAATTTAGATTGGGTAACCGGGTTGAGGACAAGCTCAGAGAAGCTGGCCATTTCCATACGCATGGTTTCAAAGTTGAATTCAGAACCCACTGGGTTTTGCATCCAACCATTGGCTACCAAGATCCAAAGTGCTGAGAAGTTAGAACCAAAGGCCACACAGTAGGTCGCAATCAAGTGTTTAGCCTTGGACAAGCGATCCCAACCGAAGAAGAATAAACCAATGAAGGTAGATTCTAAGAAGAAGGCCATTAAGCCCTCAATGGCTAATGGTGCACCAAAAATATCTCCCACATAGTGAGAATAGTAAGACCAGTTAGTCCCGAACTGGAATTCCATGGTAATACCAGTTGTTACCCCCAGGGCGAAGTTAATACCAAATAACTTACCCCAGAACTTGGTCATATCTTTATATACTTCTTTACCAGTTGTCACATAAAGGGTTTCCATCACCACAAGAACGAAAGAAAGACCTAATGTCAATGGCACGAATAAGAAGTGATATAAGGCAGTTAAAGCAAACTGCAATCGAGATAGTTCAACAACGTCTAACATCTCAAACCTCTTTTTAATAAGCCTGAAAAAATTTCGATTACCTAAAGTAATCACCCCAAAACGATCCAAACCACATACCCCAAAATAGGTATGCATAAGTTTAAAAATCAGTTGCCTATTCTACCTGCAAAAGTAAAGTTTAAAAATAGTAAAAATGTTAGATTGATCACAATTTGTGAGGAATTTTTGATGGGGAAAAACGTCTAATTGCACTAAAGTTGATATAAATCAAGTTGCTGTCCTAAGACTTGGCTTTCAGTGACTTTTGGGATTTTGTCTGTTAATATCCATTAACAATATCTTAAAGAGGAAGAACCTATGATGAAACACTTGTTTGTGTCTTGTAGCCTTTTATTATCTAGCCCAGTTCTTTTGGCTAACAATAGCGAACTGGCTGAATCCTGCAAAAAAATGATCCAACAAACCGAAAAACTCATTGTGGAAGCCGAGAAACAGCCTGGCACCCACCCACAAATCAGCCAAATCAAGAAAAACCTGTCGCAAACCAAAAAAGACCTGGAAAAACTGGATGCGGATATGCAGAAAAAAAGCTGCGAAAAGGGCCTTGAGGGCTTAGAAAAACTCAAGGATGAACAAGCATAAAGCCTTTTTTACTTGGCCGCTTTTCTGTTAGAATAAGACCTTTATTTTGTATGGAGATTTAGCCCAATGGGAAATCTTTTTTTGGTAATTTTTATTGCCATTTTGTACGGCATTTGGAAGTTTTTAGACTCTCTGATGCTGCCTAACACCATGTCGATTATGCTGGTGGCATTGGTTGCCCTGTGTGGGAGCTTTTGGGCCTACTACACCTTCAGCCTTGAACCACGCCGCAAGCAAGCCATTCAAGAACAAGAACAAAAACTGGCCCGCCCGCTTAGTCCTGAAGAAAAACAGGCCATTTTACCCCGCTCAGCCCTGGGCGACTTTTTCGCAGGCCTCTTTGGCGTATTAGCCTTTGTGACCATTTTGCGTTCCTTTATTGTTGAGCCATTTCAAATTCCGTCAGGCTCCATGGAACCGACCCTACGAGTTGGAGATTTCTTGGTGGTGGAAAAATATGCCTACGGCATTAAAGACCCTATCTGGCAAAATACCTTAATCCCAACAGGTACAGCTAAACGAGGCGATATTGTGGTTTTCAAAGCCCCACAACAGCCCCATATTGACTACATCAAACGTGTTGTAGGTGTAGGGGGCGACACGGTTAAATTTGACCTTCAAAGCCGTGAATTGACGGTTATTCACAATGATGGCCAAGTGAGTCGCTTTGAATACAGCCAAGGTCAGCCTAACCCAGATTTCTTCTACCACGGCGAAATGCAGGTTGAACGCACCGAAAAAGGGGATGTCACCCACCAAATCCTCAACAATCCTTATGCTTTTAACTATGCCCCTTATTTCTACCAGCAAGAAGGCATGAATGTGGGAGAATGGAAGGTGCCTGAAGGACACTATTTTGTTATGGGCGACAACCGTGACAACAGTGAAGACAGCCGCTTCTGGGGCTTTGTACCAGAAAAGAACCTGGTTGGACGGGCAAGCTACATCTGGCTTAGCCTAGACAAAAAAGCCAACGAATTCCCGAAAGGATTACGCTTTGAACGTATGTTCAGCAAAATCGAGTAATTATGCACTTAGAACGATTACAAAAAAAATTGGGCTATCAGTTCCAAAATATGGACTACCTGATCCAAGCCCTCACCCACCGCAGTGCGGCCCCTAAAAACAATGAACGCCTGGAATTTCTGGGCGATTCCATTTTAAATTTCGCCATTGGCAAGGCCTTGTATGAAAAATTCCCCAAGGCCAACGAAGGAGAACTCAGCCGCATGCGGGCAACCCTAGTGCGGGAACAAACCCTGGCCCAAATCGCCCAAGCCTTAAACCTGGGCGAATATATTAAGCTCGGCCCTGGTGAGCTAAAAAGCGGCGGCTTTCGCCGAGCCTCTATATTGGCCGACTGTGTGGAAGCTATCATCGCAGGCATTTACCTCGATTGTGGCTTTGACTGTGCCAAGGAGCGGATTTATATCTGGTATGCGGATTTCCTCAAGGACATCAACCCAGGCGAGGCCCAAAAAGATCCTAAAACCCGCCTGCAAGAATACCTACAGGCCCGTAAAAAAGCCCTACCTGAATATGAAGTTATCGATATTCGGGGCGAGGCCCACAACCAAACCTTTAAGGTCAGCTGCAAGGTAGAGAGCTTTCCTAACGCCTTTATTGGCACAGGCAGCAGCCGCCGCAAGGCAGAACAGCAGGCCGCCGAGCAAGTGATTAATTTGCTCAAACTCAAATAACCCAACAAGCGGTGAAATTTTTGCAAGTTTTTGCAAAAAAATAGACCGCTTGCTAAACAAGAGAACCCCATGACAGACACCCAATTTGACAAGACCTACTGCGGCTTCATTGCCATTGTTGGCAGACCCAATGTAGGCAAATCGACCCTCTTAAACAAGATCCTAGGGCAGAAAATTTCCATCACCTCCCGCAAGGCCCAAACCACCCGTCACCGCATTGTGGGCATTCACACCGAAGACCAATATCAGGCCATCTATGTAGATACCCCTGGCCTGCATATTGAGGAAAAACGTGCGATTAACCGCCTGATGAACCGTGCCGCTAGCTCGGCCATTGGCGATGTGGATTTGATTATCTTTGTGGTGGAAGGCACCAAGTGGACAGACGATGATGAGATGGTGCTCAATAAGCTCCGCTCGGCTAAGGCCCCTGTGGTGCTAGCCATCAATAAGATCGACAACATCAAACACAAGGAAGAGTTGCTGCCGCATTTAACCGAGCTTTCCCAAAAGTTTGACTTCAAGGAAATCCTGCCTATTTCGGCCCAACGGGGTAAAAATGTGCATATCCTGCAAAAAATCGTGCGGGAATCCCTGCGTGAGGGGGTGCATCACTTCCCTGAAGATTATGTCACCGACCGCTCCCAACGCTTTATGGCCTCGGAAATCATCCGTGAAAAACTCATGCGTTTCTTGGGCGAAGAATTGCCTTATTCTGTGACGGTTGAAATTGAACAGTTCAAAACAAACGAACGAGGCACTTATGAGATCAACGGCCTGATTTTGGTCGAACGTGATGGCCAGAAAAAAATGGTTATCGGCAACAAGGGCCAAAAGATTAAGGTTATCGGCACTGAGGCTCGAGCAGATATGGAACGCCTTTTTGACAACAAGGTTCACCTGGAACTTTGGGTCAAGGTCAAGGCCGGCTGGGCAGATGATGAACGTGCCTTACGCAGTTTAGGCTATATTGACGAATAAGAAACAAAAGGGTTAATGCTCAGCATTAACCCTTCTTTTTACTTAAATAATCCCCTGCTCTTCCAGCTTCTCAAGGAAGAAAGGCATTTGCACCCGCCACCAAGGCCAGTCGTGATCGACATCATGGCCCCAGTAGTCAAACCAGCCCTCAATTCCCTTGGCACGGAAGGCCTCTTCCAAGCGTTTAGTATCCGCAATATGCTGCTCTTCCCAAGCGCCTTGGCCAACGGCCACAATATAGTGGTTCTCACGATAACGCTCCAAGAACCAGCTATCGTGTTGGTTCCACAGATAATCAATCGGCGAGTTGAAATAAATGGCCTGATCACCGTTGATTTCCCCCGTAAAGAAGCGGGCATCATATACACCACTTAAAGCAATAGCAGTGTCGAACAAATCAGGATGGCGCAGGGCAAAGTTGATGGTGTGATAAGCCCCCATGCTGCACCCCGTGGCAATCATGGCCTCGCCCCAGTGGGATTCATGGCGAATTAGTGGCACCAGCTCATTGACGATATAGCGGTCGTAGGCATTATGGGCCAGGGCCATATCGTGGCCCGATTTATAGGTGGCCAGCCAAGATTCGCTGTCAAAGGAATCTGGCGTATAAAACTTAATTAAGCCACGATCGATAAAAGATCGGCAGGCCTCAATCATCCCAAAGCTGCCATATTCATTTTGGTTGCCGCCTGATGATGGGAAAACCACCACAGGTTTACCTGCGTGACCATACACATTAAAGTGCATTTCACGGCCTAATTCGCCACTCCAGTGGCTACGTCTTTCAAAATGCATTCCTTACCCCTACTGTTTTTCTTGTGCAAAACGCACGATTTCACGCATTTGTTCCATGGTTTCAGTGCGAGCCAAAATGCCCTCTTCGCCCATAATCTTAGCAAAAACGCCTGGCACACTTTGCACGCTGATAATGTTGCCCGCAAATTTCTCGCAAATGGCCGCAATGGAATTGGCGTAATTTTTATTGGCCTTACGGGAAATATAAACCACATTCCACGGATGGGTGATTTTGGCCTGGAAGCTGTTGTCCTTAACGATGTGGGCGTATTCATTGAACACATCGAAATCGTTGGCATAGTTCCACATATCAATGGTTAAGCCACCTGGCGGACGGCAGTTGATTTCAAGCGGCAGGAACTGATCTTTTTTGCCCTTGATGCGGAAGAATTCAAAATGGAAGAAGCGTTCACGCACCTTAAAGGCATCTACGCAAACCTTGCCCAATTTGACCAGTTCTGGCGAAATTTCACGAGGGACATAGTAGAACATATCATTGTCGCTGGACACCGTATCCAGCACCGCTTCGGAATATTCCAAACTAGAATAGAAGACAATGTTGCCCTCTTTATCGGTCAAGCCATCGAAGGTAACAATATCGCCCTCAATAAACTCTTCCATAATGTATTCTACATGAGGATTTTTCTGGCTGAAAAAGCCTTCTAATTCCTCGGCCGTTTTGATCTTATAGGTATCGCTGGCACCCACGCCTGAATTTGGCTTGATAATCACAGGGAAACCAAACTGTTTAGCCAATTTCTTGGCTTCATCATCGCTATGGAACACCTTGCCTTGAGCCACTTTAAGGCCTGCACTGCGGAAAACTTCCTTCATCTGTGCCTTGGTTTTGATGGCTAACATATCTTCATTTTTATAGCCGAAGACATTGAAATCAGTACGCAAAGCAGCATCCAGTTCCAGCCAATATTCATTGTGGGACTCAATGCGGTCAATTCGGCCATACTTATGGGCAAAGTAGCCCACGGCACGATAGACCTGCTCATAGTCTTCCATATTATCGACACGATAATACTCGGTTAAGTTGTTTCTTAGGTTTTCGCTTAAATGCTCATAAGGCGTGTCAGCAATCCCCAGGGTGTTAAAGCCATTTTCCCGCAAGCGAACCGCAAAGGTTTCAAAATTGGTGGGGAAATGCGGGGAAATCATCACGAAATTTAAGGGTCTAGACATAGGTTTTCCTCGATTTGAAATAAAATTTGTACATGATTCTAAGTGAAAATGCACAAATTACCAAACATTTTCCGTCACTTTATATCCAGCCAACCAAAAGCCACAAAGAGGTCAAGCCACTGCTGATCAAGCGGGGCAAAAATCTCAATTTTTTGCAAATGTCTAGGGTGGGTAAAAGATAGGGTTCGGCTGTGTAGCATAAGCCTGTCGCAGCCTGTATGCTGGGTTAAGGCACGGTTTTGGTGTAAATCACCATAGTTGGTGTCGCCCATAATGGGGTGAAAGAGATGTTTAAGGTGGCGGCGTAACTGGTGCTTGCGGCCTGTTTGCGGATAAAGCTCAACAAGGCTATAGCGAGCAGTATTAAACTTGCCCGCAGGGTAAGGCATTTCTACCTGCTTTAAACTGCGAAAATCCGTAACAGCCTCTTGAGCCTCCTTCTCGCCCGAAAACTTATCGGCAATCTTATCCCGCACCACCTTGAGCGGATAATCAATCCTCCCCTGGCCATTAAGATAGCCCCGAACAATGGCCCAGTAAGATTTCTCAACCTGATGTTGCTCAAACTGCTCGCTCATCAAGCGAGCCATTTCGCTATTAAGAGCAAAGAGCAGCACGCCAGAAGTCGGCCTATCTAGGCGATGAATGGGAAAAACGTGCTGGCCGATTTGATCTCTTAAGGTCTGCATGGCAAAAACGGTTTCATGCTTGTCCAACCAAGAGCGATGCACCAACATACCAGCTGGCTTGTTAATGGCGATCAGCTCCTCATCACGGTATAAGATATCCAGTTCCATCAGGCTTTTAAGATCTTCTCAAGTGCCACAAGTGGCTGGCAAAGGGCTGATAAATAAGCCTCATCTTTCAAGGCCTCTTCTAAGTAAGGGCTAATAGCAAAGTTGGTCGGCAAAGGGGCATTAGCGTCCAGCAAGGCATTCATACGAGGAATAAAAACCCATTGTAACCACTGGGTAGGGCTAAGTGTACCTAGGCAAAAGGGTTGATCATTAGCAAGCGCCTCTGCCGAAGGTGGCGTAGCCTCCCATACATGGTGTAGGTGCATAGCGATTTGCAGATCGGTTAAATGTTGGCGAATGTGTGTTTTCATTGTGATATATTGAAGTTGAAATTTGCGGATTTTAACCTTTTTTGGGGCGCTTGTCTTAGATAGTTTGCCAAGGCTTAACGTTTGGTTTGAGTATAAAAAAGCACCTGCATTTAAAGCAGGTGCAAAGAGGGTTAGAAGGAATCGGAGATAGTGATTGGACGGCAATTTTCCATTCGTTCATCACATAGTTGTGGATTTTTCACTTTGAGAGTTCCTAACTTACCCTCTGAAAGAGGTATCTTCGTATAGCTGTTTTCATATCTCCCACAAGCAGAATAATAATAATCTCCATCACTCTTTTTGATGACACTACCTTTAAAAAGCTCAACTTCAGGTGAAATTGATTTTATCTGATACGAAGCTCCCCTATAATCTCCCCTAGAATATCCATCTAAAGCAATGCTTCCCTTATCAAGCTGTTTAAGTAATACATCAACACGATAAATCACATTCTTGGGATCCACTGTTATCTTTTTCATTTCATCAAATGGCACATCAAGAACAAGTTTTAGATAGTCCTTTTCATCTTTGAGTGTAGATTCAAATCTTGCAGAAATTACATCATGAATTCTATTAGGTGCAAATAGCAAAAATAGCTTCTCTTTCTCTATATCATAGCTAATTTCACTTACAATATTTTTGATTGAAATATCATCTTCCATTGATTGTAATTTATCCATAAATGATTTGGAATATTCTACAAGTTTAACAAACTCATCAGGCAAGGTATTATTCCTTTTAAACTCCGCTTTTTCTAAAGCTCCTAATTCTAGCCTATCGAGATAACTATCCCAAAGTGGACTATCATAAATTTTATCTTTATCACTCAGATCTAACAGGGAATATGATCCTAAGGCTCTAAAAGGAACATAAACACTATCATTTAATTTATAAATATAATTATTTAAATATGCTTCTTCAGCATTAGGATTACAAAGTCGGTTTGGATCGTCCTTTGTATAATCTAGCTTGCTATCAAATAATTTAGCAAATACTGCATCATTATCAATTTCTGTTGCTGGAAGAGAAAGACTGGTAAGCCCTCCTCCCAATAAAACCCCTAACATCAAAAGAGTTTGTTTTTTACTAAATTTAAGCATAATCCACCTCTAGGATAAATATAGTGACTTAACAAGAAATAAAGACCAAAACAGGCGCGAGGATACCGCTTTAGCTGAATAGGCTTGTTTTACTCCCTATGTCAATAGGGAGTAAAGAGAGTATACTCTCTTGCCAAAATGGTTATTTATTGAACTAGATTTAACTAAATAGAAATGGAGGATAAAGGCAGGAAATGAAATGTATAAAAGCAAAAAACCGCTAAAGCTTTCGCCCTAGCGGTTCTCGGTATAAAACCCTGATGGTGTCCTACTCTCACATGGGGAAACCCCACACTACCATCGGCGTGACTGCGTTTCACTTCTGAGTTCGGTATGGGGTCAGGTGGTGCCACAGCACTATGGCCATCAGGAAAATTCTTTTCTCTGGTGTTTTATTTTTTTGTTTTTGTTCTTTTTTGTAATCAAGCTGAAAACCTAGTAGTCTTTTTATTTGTTGTTTCTTGCTTTCTTTGTTTTTGGCTTTTTTATTTCGCCTAAAAACGCTTGAGCGTTGTATAGTTAAGCCTCTCGGGCAATTAGTATCAGTTAGCTCAATGGCTCACACCACTTACACACCTGACCTATCTACGTCGTAGTCTCCAACAACCCTTACTAGCTTATAGCTAGGGAGAACTCATCTCGAGGCAAGTTTCGTGCTTAGATGCTTTCAGCACTTATCTCTTCCGCACTTAGCTACTCGGCAATGCGTCTGGCGACACAACCGAAACACCAGTGGTGCGTTCACTCCGGTCCTCTCGTACTAGGAGCAACCCCTCTCAATTCTCCAACGCCCACGGCAGATAGGGACCGAACTGTCTCACGACGTTCTAAACCCAGCTCGCGTACCACTTTAAATGGCGAACAGCCATACCCTTGGGACCTACTTCAGCCCCAGGATGTGATGAGCCGACATCGAGGTGCCAAACACCGCCGTCGATATGAACTCTTGGGCGGTATCAGCCTGTTATCCCCGGAGTACCTTTTATCCGTTGAGCGATGGCCCTTCCATTCAGAACCACCGGATCACTATGACCTGCTTTCGCACCTGCTCGACTTGTCTGTCTCGCAGTTAAGCTTGCTTATACCATTGCACTAACCTGACGATGTCCGACCGTCATTAGCAAACCTTCGTGCTCCTCCGTTACACTTTGGGAGGAGACCGCCCCAGTCAAACTACCCACCAGACACTGTCCGAGTACGTGTTTCCATACTTCGTTAGAACATCAAACGTTAAAGGGTGGTATTTCAAGGACGACTCCACAATCACTGGCGTGACTGCTTCAAAGGCTCCCACCTATCCTACACATCAAAATTCAATGTTCAGTGTCAAGCTATAGTAAAGGTTCACGGGGTCTTTCCGTCTAGCCGCGGGTACACCGCATCTTCACGGCGATTTCAATTTCACTGAGTCTCGGGTGGAGACAGCCTGGCCATCATTATGCCATTCGTGCAGGTCGGAACTTACCCGACAAGGAATTTCGCTACCTTAGGACCGTTATAGTTACGGCCGCCGTTTACTGGGGCTTCGATCAGGAGCTTCTCTTGCGATAACACCATCAATTAACCTTCCAGCACCGGGCAGGCATCACACCCTATACGTCCACTTTCGTGTTTGCAGAGTGCTGTGTTTTTAATAAACAGTTGCAGCCAGCTGGTATCTTCGACTTACTTCACCTTCGTCCGCAAGGGACTACAATTACGGTAAGCGCACCTTCTCCCGAAGTTACGGTGCTATTTTGCCTAGTTCCTTCACCCGAGTTCTCTCAAGCGCCTGAGTATTCTCTACCTGACCACCTGTGTCGGTTTTCAGTACGGTTTAGATAAACCTGAAGCTTAGTGGCTTTTCCTGGAAGCGTGGTATCAGTTACTTCAGTGCCGTAGCACCTCGTCATCAGTTCTCGGTGTTAAGAGAGTCCGGATTTGCCTAAACTCTCCACCTACCGCCTTAAACAGACATCCAACAGTCTGCTAACCTAACCTTCTCCGTCCCCACATCGCAGTTTATCCAAGTACGGGAATATTAACCCGTTTCCCATCGACTACGCTTTTCAGCCTCGCCTTAGGGGCCGACTCACCCTGCCCCGATTAACGTTGGACAGGAACCCTTGGTCTTCCGGCGAACGAGTTTTTCACTCGTTTTATCGTTACTTATGTCAGCATTCGCACTCGTGATACGTCCAGCAAACCTCTCGATTCACCTTCATCCGCTTACACGACGCTCCCCTACCCAACAGGAGCAACATTAATGATTCTTGTCGGCGCAACCCGACTCACCGTTTTGTTGGCTTGACCAACTCACTCACTTCGTTCGTGAGTTGTTAATCCTAAAAACCATTAATGTTGCTCCTGATGCCGCAGCTTCGGTGACTAATTTTAGCCCCGTTACATCTTCCGCGCAGGCCGACTCGACTAGTGAGCTATTACGCTTTCTTTAAATGGTGGCTGCTTCTAAGCCAACATCCTAGCTGTCTAAGCCTTCCCACTTCGTTTCCCACTTAATTAGTACTTGGGGACCTTAGCTGGCGGTCTGGGTTGTTTCCCTCTTCACGATGGACGTTAGCACCCACCGTGTGTCTCCTGAGTATCACTCTTCGGTATTCGCAGTTTGCATCGGGTTGGTAATCCGGGATGGACCCCTAGCCGAAACAGTGCTCTACCCCGAAGGTGTCCGCTCAAGGCTCTACCTAAATAGATTTCGGGGAGAACCAGCTATCTCCCGGTTTGATTGGCCTTTCACCCCCAGCCACAAGTCATCCGCTAATTTTTCAACATTAGTCGGTTCGGTCCTCCAGTTAGTGTTACCCAACCTTCAACCTGCCCATGGCTAGATCACCGGGTTTCGGGTCTATACCTTGCAACTAGACGCCCAGTTAAGACTCGGTTTCCCTACGGCTCCCCTATTCGGTTAACCTCGCTACAAAATATAAGTCGC
This sequence comes from Pasteurellaceae bacterium RH1A, assembly GCA_012221805.1. Taxonomy (NCBI): domain Bacteria; kingdom Pseudomonadati; phylum Pseudomonadota; class Gammaproteobacteria; order Pasteurellales; family Pasteurellaceae; species Pasteurellaceae bacterium RH1A. The sequence continues at coordinate 1,882,651 of CP015195.1, forward strand.
TGACCCATTATACAAAAGGTACGCAGTCACCTTGCGGCTCCCACTGCTTGTACGTACACGGTTTCAGGTTCTATTTCACTCCCCTCGCTGGGGTTCTTTTCGCCTTTCCTTCACAGTACTGGTTCACTATCGGTCAATCAGGAGTATTTAGCCTTGGAGGATGGTCCCCCCATCTTCAGACAGGATATCACGTGTCCCGCCCTACTTGTCGTAAGCTTAGTTCCACAATAAGGCTTTCAAGTACGGGGCTATCACCCGCTATGGCCCAGCTTCCCAGCTGATTCCTCTAACCTCACTGCTATAACTTACTGGCTCTTCCACTTTCGCTCGCCGCTACTCACGGAATCTCGGTTGATTTCTTTTCCTCGGGGTACTTAGATGTTTCAGTTCTCCCGGTTTGCCTCTATTGCCTATGTATTCAGCAATAGATAGTAGGTTCTTCACCTACTGGGTTTCCCCATTCGGATATCTTGGATTAAACGCTTCTTATCAACTCATCCAAGCTTTTCGCAGATTAGCACGTCCTTCTTCGCCTCTGATTGCCAAGGCATCCACCGTGTACGCTTAGTCACTTAACTATACAACCTCAAACGCTCTTCTAAGTTCGCTTCGTTTTATCTTAGCTTCACTTTTTCAAACACTTAGGTCTAATTAACAACTAGACTTGAACGCTTTTGTTCGTTCAAGATTTTTACTACTCAGACTTTTTCTTATCCTTTTGATATGTTGATTTCTCTTCATATCGGACTTGAAAGTCTCTTCAGTTTTTCAGCTTGTTTACAAATTTTTAAAGAACAATCAGACAAGGTCTTTCGACCATCATCATTTTTCAATGTTTTAGCTTACATCATTTGGCGCTTGCAAAAATTTCGCATTTTTACTCCGCTTGTAAAACATTCAAAAATGATGACTTGGTGGAGATAAGCGGGATCGAACCGCTGACCTCCTGCGTGCAAGGCAGGCGCTCTCCCAGCTGAGCTATATCCCCAAACATCTTTCCTTCCGGTTTTTCACTCTTCACACTCGCTTTGTTTTACTTCGCTTGGCTTGAGTGGTGGGTCTGAGTGGACTTGAACCACCGACCTCACCCTTATCAGGGGTGCGCTCTAACCACCTGAGCTACAGACCCAAAAGGATGCTTTGTCTTTCCTTCTATCAAACAATCTGTGTGAACACTTGCAGTCGTTCTTGTTTCGGTAAGGAGGTGATCCAACCGCAGGTTCCCCTACGGTTACCTTGTTACGACTTCACCCCAGTCATGAATCATACCGTGGTAAACGCCCTCCCGAAGGTTAAGCTATCTACTTCTGGTACAACCCACTCCCATGGTGTGACGGGCGGTGTGTACAAGGCCCGGGAACGTATTCACCGCAACATTCTGATTTGCGATTACTAGCGATTCCGACTTCATGGAGTCGAGTTGCAGACTCCAATCCGGACTTAGATGCACTTTCTGAGATTCGCTCAACGTCGCCGTCTCGCAGCCCTCTGTATGCACCATTGTAGCACGTGTGTAGCCCTACTCGTAAGGGCCATGATGACTTGACGTCATCCCCACCTTCCTCCAGTTTATCACTGGCAGTCTCCTTTGAGTTCCCATCTTTACATGCTGGCAACAAAGGATAAGGGTTGCGCTCGTTGCGGGACTTAACCCAACATTTCACAACACGAGCTGACGACAGCCATGCAGCACCTGTCTCATAGCTCCCGAAGGCACAGACTCATCTCTGAGTCCTTCTATGGATGTCAAGAGTAGGTAAGGTTCTTCGCGTTGCATCGAATTAAACCACATGCTCCACCGCTTGTGCGGGCCCCCGTCAATTCATTTGAGTTTTAACCTTGCGGCCGTACTCCCCAGGCGGTCGATTTATCACGTTAGCTTCGGGCACCAGAGTCAAACCCCAATCCCCAAATCGACAGCGTTTACAGCGTGGACTACCAGGGTATCTAATCCTGTTTGCTCCCCACGCTTTCGCATCTCAGCGTCAGTATTGTCCCAAGGGGCTGCCTTCGCCTTCGGTATTCCTCCACATCTCTACGCATTTCACCGCTACACGTGGAATTCTACCCCTCCCTAACATACTCTAGCTACCCAGTATGAAATGCAATTCCCAGGTTAAGCCCGGGGCTTTCACATCTCACTTAAGTAACCGCCTACATGCCCTTTACGCCCAGTTATTCCGATTAACGCTCGCACCCTCCGTATTACCGCGGCTGCTGGCACGGAGTTAGCCGGTGCTTCTTCTGTGACTAACGTCAATCGATTAGTCTATTAAACTAACCGCCTTCCTCATCACCGAAAGAACTTTACAACCCGAAGGCCTTCTTCATTCACGCGGCATGGCTGCATCAGGCTTCCGCCCATTGTGCAATATTCCCCACTGCTGCCTCCCGTAGGAGTCTGGACCGTGTCTCAGTTCCAGTGTGGCTGGTCATCCTCTCAGACCAGCTAGAGATCGTCGGCTTGGTAGGCCTTTACCCCACCAACTACCTAATCCCACTTGGGCTCATCTTATGGCATGTGGCCCGAAGGTCCCACACTTTACTCCTAAGAGACTACGCGGTATTAGCGACAGTTTCCCGTCGTTATCCCCCTCCATAAGCCAGATTCCCAAGCATTACTCACCCGTCCGCCACTCGTCAGCAAAGAAGCAAGCTTCTTCCTGCTACCGTTCGACTTGCATGTGTTAAGCCTGCCGCCAGCGTTCAATCTGAGCCATGATCAAACTCTTCAATTCAAAAAGTTTAATCGCTCAATAAACTGCTTAGCTAAAGTTTACATAGTAAATATTAATCCAAAAGAACTAATATCTAATAATGAATTTCTAGTTTAAGCACCTATTAAGACTTCAAAATTAAAATATATTTTTAACAAGTCAATCAACAAGTGCCCACACAGATTGTCTGATATCTTTTTAAAGAGCAAAAAAGAACGACGCACTTGCAGAAAACTGATTTGCAACTGTGCGTCGTTGCGATGGGGCGTATTATAGAGATTTTGGAAATCTTCGCAAGCGTTTTTTGTAAAATTTTTGAAATTTTTCTTGAAAAAGCCTTCTTTTGCCTACATTTAGTGCAAACTGAATAAAACCTCTCCACTCTCCCCATGTAAGCCCCATACAAGCGGATAAATCCTAAAGGAAATTTGCAAATTTCTTGGCCATTTGACCCGCTTGTTGGCCCACAAAAACAAAACCCACCAAGACGGTGGGCTAAGTTTTATTGTTTAGTCGATAATTTGTGGTCTAAGGATAATTTTCCTGCACCAGTAAAAACTAAGACTAAGAAGAAGACAGAGTAAAGTGCTGCAAGCTCACCCTTGTTCAATAGTGGAAGCAATGGGAAGCCATCACTTTGCACGTGGAACAAGTAGGCATAGGCCATTTGGCCTGACAATAAGAAAGCGGTTGGACGGGTGAAAAGGCCTAGAATGATAAAGAGGCCGCCCACGATTTCTAAAATGCCGGCAAGGCCGAAAAGGGAAAAGAGGGCCACGCTGCCGTTTCCACCTGTCATGGACATTGGGAATTCAAAGAATTTTGCCGTACCGTGGAGCAAGAACATATAGCCTGCAACGATACGGGCAATTAAAAAGGCATAAGGGCGCAGTTTGTCTAAAAGTTGGTTCATAAATGATTCCTCGAAAATAGAATATAAAAAAAGAAAAACAGCTGCCCGCTGGCAACTGATGGGTGGCATTATAGCGGAGTTTTTTCATTTGATTATGATCAGTTTACTTAATAAACTATTAAGCCAAAGTGAAGAATAAGGACTCAATATGTACGACTTCAAGGCAATGTCTGTTTTTGCAACGGTAGTTGAACAAGGCTCCATGCAGGCTGCCGCAGACAAACTCAATATGACACCTTCGGCCATTACCCAATCCATTCAAAAGCTGGAAAATCAGTTGCGGATTAAATTGCTGACCCGCACAACCCGCAAACTTTCTCTCACAGAAGCTGGCGAGGCCTTTTATCGCCATACGGCCGATATGCTCAAACAAGCTGAAAAGGCCGTAAAAAGTGTTGAATTGCTCCGTTCCAGCCCCATTGGCGAACTCAATATTGCCTGCGTAACCGGCCTCTTAGATAGTCTCTTGATTAAAGCCTTCAAGCAAATTGTTGATCAACATCTTGATTTCCACCTTAAATTTTATTTTGAAGACAAGGTCATCGATCTTTTAGATCAACGTATTGATATTGCCCTGCGGGCAGGGGATGGTGTGCTACAAGACAATATGATCGCCCGCCACATCTATGATTTTGAATGGGCCATCGTTGCCCATCGTGACTATTTCGCCAGCCGCCCCTTGCCCAACCGCGTTGAGGATTTGGCCGATCTAGATTGGATTAACTTCCTCAACGATCGCTACACCAGCCTGACCTTGCACAATGGTGATAAAAAAGTCCAGATCCAGCCTAATTATCGGGTAACCTGCAACTCCCTCTATTCCAGCCGCCGCTTGACCATGAATGGTTTTGGTCTTTCCATTCAGCCTGTTGATGATGTTAAAGCGGCCCTGGCAAGCGGTGAATTAGTCCAAGTTTTTTGCAACTGGAAACTGCCGCCTGTTCCCCTTTATCTGGTGACCCTCCAGCGGGTGCAGTCTGAAAAAGTCCGTATTGCTTGTGACTTAATTATCCAATATTTCAAAAATCTGCAAATTTAGTCACAAAATTTGCTATTAGCTGCTTGTTTTTTCATTTTTTATGCATTAAATTCCAGTAACATCTTTTTTACACTTAAGGAATTTTTATGACACAAGAACAAGCAGAAAACTCCACCTGGGGTTCAAAATTTAAGGCCATGGGGCCTGGCGTTTTAATGGCCTCCGCCGCCGTGGGTGGCTCACACATTGTGGCCTCCACCCAATCTGGCGCGATTTATGGCTGGCAACTTGCCCTCATTATTATTCTGGCCAATCTCTTTAAATACCCCTTTTTCCGCTTTGGCGCCCAATACACCTTGGCCTCCAACAAAACCCTGCTAGAAGGCTACAAGGAAAAAAGCTACTTCTATTTGCTGATCTTCTTTTTATTGAATATTTTCGCCACCATGATCAACACCGCAGGCGTGGGGATTTTGACAGCAGCCATTCTCAAATTCGCCCTGCCTATGGACTTATCCATCCCCCAACTCAGCACCATTGTGATTGCAAGCACCTGGGGTATTCTCTTACTGGGCAAATACCGCCTCTTAGACGGCATTTCAAAATGGGTGATGACCGCCCTCACCCTTTCCACCGTCACCGCCGTCATCATCGCCTCCTTCAAGGGCAGCGTCATGATGCCTGATTTTGTCGAACCCTCCCCTTGGAACTTGGCCGCCCTAGGCTTTATCGTTGCCCTGATGGGTTGGATGCCAGCGCCAATTGAAATTTCAGCGGTAAACTCTATGTGGGTGGTGGCCAAAAGACGGGTAAACAAGGTCAGCTACAAGGATGGGATTTTCGACTTTAACGTGGGCTATATCGGCACGGCAATTCTGGCCATCGTCTTCTTGGCCTTGGGGGCGCTTATCCAATACGGTTCGGGCGAAGCTGTCGAGCGTGCGGGCGCCAAGTACATCGGCCAGCTGATTAATATGTATGCCTATGCCATCGGCGACTGGTCCAAACTCCTGATTGCTTTTATCGCCTTTATGTGTATGTTCGGCACCACCATCACGGTGATTGACGGCTATTCCCGTGCGAATGCGGAAGCCTTCCGCCTCCTAACCAATAAGAAAGAAAGCTCACAAATGCAGCTCAACCTATGGATGACCTTGGCCGCGGCCTCAGGTATTATCATCATCGGTGGCTTTATGAGTGATGTGGCCGCCATGCTTAACCTGGCCATGATTTGCTCCTTTGTCTCCGCCCCAATTTTCGCCTGGCTCAACCTTTCCTTGGTCACCCAGGGCGAACACCGCGTGCGGGGCGGCCTCTACTGGCTCTCCATCATCGGCCTGATTTATCTCTCAGCCTTCACCCTGCTCTTTATTGCCTATTACTTTAAGTTGATTGGCTAAGCCCAAAAGACAAGCGGTGCAAAAAAGTCTATTTTTTGCACCGCTTGTGATCTCAGCCCTTATTCTGTTGGGGCAATTTCCTCAGCTGGTACTTGCTCATCTAAACTCTGCTCTGATTTTTCATTCTTATTTTCCTTAGGCAGGGTCAAGGCATCCCAAACACTAGGTTTCTCAGCTACGCTGCCGCAGTAGCTTTGGCCTTTTTGCACCCAAACGGGGATTTTTCTAGCGCTATCACAATGCCAAGAACCGTAGGAGTTAATGCCTACCCATTGGATATTCTTGCTACTTGGGAGCTTAAAGGCCGTCGGCTCTGCCCGTTCCAAATATTGTTTATAAACAAAGAGGGCGCCACTTGAACCCGTTAAATGGGTGTCGGTGTTGTTGTCCTTACCCAGCCAAACGGTGGTTACATGCTGGCCATCCACGCCAACAAACCAGGTATCCCGTGCATTATTGGTGGTGCCTGTTTTGCCTGCTAATTTGAGTGGAGCAAACTTCTCTTGCAGGCTGCGAGCCGTCCCCCGCTCCACTACCTGCTGCATGGCATACATGGTTTCAATGGCCGCTTCTTCAGGCAAGACCTGTTGGCTGGCCAGCTCCTCATCCCGCTGGTAGAACATTTCGCCATTGTGGGTAATGATGGCCTCAATAGTGGTCAGGGGCACCTTTTTCCCTGTGTTAGCAATCACCTGATAGGACTTGGTCACATCATAAGGCGAAATGGAATAAGAACCCAAAAGCGTGGCTGGATAAGGCGGAATGGTGGCCTTGTCCCAACCCATTTCTTTTTGCTTGGCAATCACCTTCTTCAGCCCCACCTTCATCCCAATATTGACCGTTGGAATGTTAAGCGAACGCACCAAGGCATCCATGAGCATGACCGAGCCGCTGGTCTTGCGATCGTAGTTGCGAGGTGTCCAGGCCGTTTTGCCCACATAAATGGTGCGAGTTTGGTTTTGAATAGGCGTATTTAAACGGAAATCCTGGGGTTGGCTAAGTGCAATGGCATAAATAGAGGGCTTGACCAAGGAACCAATCTGACGCTGGGACTGAATAGCCCGGTTAAAGCCAGCAAACTGGGTCTGCACTCCGCCCACCACGGCCCGCACCTTGCCCGTGCGATATTCAGCCACTACAATGGCAGACTGCAAGTCCTTGATTTTCTTACTGGAATTTTCCAACTCAGCCACCCCATTAATCACAGCCAGTTCAGCTGAACGCTGTTGCTTAGGATCGAAGGTGGTAAAGATTTTGGCCCCTGACAAATTAGCCGCCTTGGCCTCACCCAGCTCTTCCCGCAAAGACATATTAAGGGCCTGCATAAAGGCCGGCTGTTGGCGGTAGATACTGCCCTTTTCCTTAACACCAAGCGGTCTGGCACTAAGCAATTCATACAATTCTTGATTGATAACATGATGATCCAGCAAGAGCCTTAAGACCACATTGCGGCGATCAACGGCTGCCTGTGGGTTCCGCCAAGGGTTATAAAGAGATGGCCCCTTGACCAAGCCCACGAGGAGGGCGATCTGATCCAGACTGATTTCCTGAATCGGGCGGCCAAAATAGAACTGGCTGGCCAGGGCAAAACCGTGAATTTGGTAACTGCCGTTTTGGCCCAGGTAAATCTCGTTGAGATAGGTTTCCAGAATGCGGTTCTTGTCATAACGAAAGTCCAGGATCAGGGACATTAGGGCTTCGTTGGCCTTACGGGTGTAGGAACGCTCGCTGGTTAAAAAGAGGTTTTTGACCAGCTGCTGGGTCAGGGTACTAGCGCCTTGAACGGTTCTACCGGCCTGATGATTGGCCACCAAGGCACGAGCAATGCCCAACAAACTAATCCCGTCATGCTCAAAGAAACGGCGGTCTTCGGTCAATAAAAGCGCTTCAATCAAGAGCCTTGGATAGTTTTGTAGCTTGAGAGCCTGGCGTTCTTCATCATTGTCTGAATGCAGCATGGCAATCAGTTTCGGGTCTAGGCGAAATTCCTCAATGGCCTTGCCCTGAACCAAGTCTTCAATCCGAGCGAGTCTTCCTTCAATAAAACGCAAACGCAGAACCCGCTGGGCTTCAGGGGTTTCAGGGAATTGGAAGGCGCGGCGAAGAAGCACAATGGAATTGTCCTCCTCAATTTTGAAATCACCTGGATTGACCACCAGATTGACCTGACGATAACCATAGTCCAACAGGGCCAATTTGACGGTTTCTAGGTTGGGGCTGTCTTGCAGGCGAACTGATTCAATGCGCGCATAAACTTCTGCCGGCAACTGCCAAACCTGGCCATCCATTTTAGACCGAATCCGGCCGTCTAGGTAAATGCCGTAAAAGGCCACATAGGCCAGCGCAATTAAGATTAACTTAAAGCAGGTTGGAATAAAATAGGGCTTGCGTTTGGGCTTAGGCTCTGGCGCCTCTTGAGCCTCTTCTTTTTGGGCCTGTGGCAGAGGGCGCTCTTCAGGGTTATTATCTAGGCTTATCTCGTGATTTTCTGACATGGTATATTTTTCAAACTCATATTAAGCGGGTTATTTTACCCCTGATTGCCAGCTTTTAACAGCCTTACTGTTAATCTTGCCACCGCACATAGCCGATTTTGTTCATCGGATAAATCTATCTGCCAAACCTGCTGGCCCTTACCTAAGTGAACTGGGCGGGCTTTTGCAAAAACCTGGCCTTTTTTAACCGCTTGCAGGTGGCTGATGTTCAGCTCTGTGCCGACAGGGATTTCATCTTCCACACTTAACATAGCCGCTGCCGAGGCCACCGTTTCAGCAAGGGTGGCTGAAATCCCACCATGCAAGAGGCCAAAGGGCTGAGTGGTTCGGCTATCTACACTTAGGCAGGCTACCAAGTAATCCTCGCCCTGCTCGCAAAACTCAATGCCCAAATGGGAAACAGCCGAGTTCTGACAGAGTTGGTTGAGGGCTTGGAGAGTAGTTGTTTTTTTCCAGATCATAATGCTTATTTCTTAATTGATTTATTCTAGGCCGCTCTTCCTATCAAGGGCCTACCGCCCCTTCAACATAGCCATAAGATTGGCCACATTCGTGCTGACCTTGTCCACCTTTTGGCTTTCGGTCAGCTGAGGTTTATCCCTTTCCCAGAGTAAATCGTCTTGGGGCAGTTCCAGCAAAAATCGGCTGACTTCGGGTTTAATGATTTCTCCATACTGGCGGCGTTCCTTACAAAGGGAAAAGGTCAGGGTCTGCTGGGCCCTTGTAATGCCCACATAAGCCAAGCGGCGTTCTTCCTCAATGTTGTCTTCATCGATGCTGGTTTGGTGGGGCAGAATCCCCTCCTCCATACCGATTAAAAAGACGTGGGGAAACTCCAGGCCCTTGGAGGCGTGCAGGGTCATAAGCTGAACTTGATCGCTTTCGTCATCGTCCTCTCCCCGCTCCAGCATATCCCTCAAGGTTAAACGAGTAACCACTTGACTTAGGCTCATAGGCTCGTTGATTTCATCGCCCTCTAACATACCTTCCACCCACTCAAAGAGGGTTTGGACATTGCGGCTCTGCATTTCGGCGGCCTTGGGGTTGTTGGCCGTTTCGTAGAGGTAGGCCTCGTACTGAATACCGGCTAATAAGTCCTTAATTGCAGATTGTGGCTCAGATCGCACTGCTTGATCAGACAGTTCGACAATCCAACGGGCAAAGTCCTGCAAGGCCTGGTAGGGGCGGGGGCTGAGTCGCTGAATCAGTTCAAATTCAAAAATGGCCTCAAAGAGGCTGATGTGCTTTTCATTAGCCAAAAGCCCCAGTTTTTCCAGGGTAACGGCCCCAATTTCCCGCTTGGGCGTGTTCACAATGCGTAAAAAAGCGGCATCGTCATCTTGGTTTACCAGCAGCCGCAGGTAGGCCATCATGTCCTTGATTTCAGTGCGAGAGAAGAAGGAGGTGCCGCCCGAAATCTTGTAGGGAATGCGGTTCTGCATCAGCAGTTTTTCCAAGAGGCGGGACTGGTGGTTGCCCCGATAGAGGATGGCATAGTCCTTGTACTTGGTCTTGCGGGAAAAGCGGTGGGCAATCAGCTCGCCCACAATCCGCTCGGCCTCGTGTTCCTCGTTCTTGGCCTCGATCACGCCCAGCTTTTCGCCCTGGCCCAGGTTGGAAAAGAGTTTTTTATCGAAGACGTGATCGTTGTTGTCGATCAGAATATTGGCACAGTGCAAGATCCGCTGGCTGGAACGGTAGTTCTGCTCCAGTTTAATAACCTTGAGATTGGGGAAATCATCCCGTAGCCGCACCATATTTTCAGGTCGAGCCCCCCGCCAGGAATAGATGGACTGATCGTCATCGCCCACCACGGTAAAATTGCCCTGGCTGCCGACTAAAAGTTTAATCAGCTCATACTGGCTGGTGTTGGTATCCTGGTATTCGTCCACGAGGAGATAACGGATCTTGTTCTGCCAACGTTCCCGAGCCTCTTGGTTCTGGCGAAAAAGCAGGGTGGGCAACATAATCAGATCGTCAAAATCCAGGGCATTGTAGGCCCGAAGCTGGTTTTGGTAGAGCTGGTAGAAATGGGAAAAGACCCGCTCCCGCTCGTCCCGAACACGGCTGATGACCATGTCAGGCGAAAGCAGGTCATTCTTCCAGTTGGAAATGGTAGAAATCAGGGCCTTGAGCAAGTCCTTGTCCTCGGTCACATTTTCAGGCAGGAGGTGTTTGAGCAGGGCCATTTGATCGTGCTCGTCAAAGAGGGTCATTCCCGACTTAAAGCCCAGAGCCTTGTATTCTTTTTTTAGAATATCGAAGCCCAGGGTGTGGAAGGTGGAAATGGTCAGGCCCTTGCTGGCCTCCTTGCCGATAGAATGGGCCACCCGCTCCCGCATTTCACGGGCGGCCTTGTTGGTGAAGGTCACAGCCGCAATGTTTTTGGGCGAGTAACCACAGGCGGAGATTAAGTGGGCGATTTTGTTAATAATGACCCGAGTCTTTCCCGAGCCAGCCCCGGCCAGGACTAGGCAAGCACCTTGAATATAGTGGACGGCCGATTCTTGTTGAGGGTTGAGTTTCATGCTTTAAATAAGGGACTAAGATTGGGGGCAAGGATAGAGAAAAAACCAGGCCTTGGCAATGGGGGAAATTTGTAAGTTTTGGGGCGTTTTGAGCCGCTTGAGTAACAATTGTGTGCTGGCGCCAGCCTCTAGGCTGGTGCCCTATATATCAAAGTCTTATCAGCACCAGCGTGGACGCTGGCGCTATCTTTTAGATCATGAACGCTTACGATCAATGGCTTCTAACAACTCAATCACCTTCGGATGAGCAAAAATCTCCTCCGTGGTGGCAGACAGTTTCCGCCGCCAGTTTGGATATTCGGTGCTGGTGCCAGGGATGTTGACAGGGTCGTACATATTGAGCCAGTCCTCTGGTTGCGTACCGAAAAGCACACTGTTGGTATCGGCCACATAGGTTTGGAGCTGGTGGGTGAAGTTGATACCAATGCCCCACTCGTCTGGCTCCAGATCCTGCACGGCTTCCACCGCTTTACGGATCTTGCCCTTGTTTTCGTGGCGGGTTTTCTTAAGCATTTCCAGCACTTCTGGGTTTGGATAGACCCCAAATTGCTCGCCCAGCTCGAAATCGTGGCACTTCCAATAGCCCTGCACGGTTGGCAGATCGTGGGTGCTGAGGGTGGTCATGGCCTGGTAAGGGTAGTCGGCCAGTGGCTTGCTGCCCTGCTCGTCCCACTCAAAATAGAAGATGTTGTAGGCCAAAATGCCCTTGGCTTCTAGGGTTTCTAGCATACCTTCAGGCACGGTTCCCAGGGCTTCGGCAATGATCAAGCATTGGTGGCGTTGGCTCTCTAAAGCCAAGATTGAAAGCAAGTCTTCCAGCAGATAACGCACATAAACGCCATCTTTGGCACTCTCGCCTTTTGCCACCCACCACATACGGGCAAAGCCTAGGATATGGTCAATTCGCAGAGCACCGCAGTTTTTCATATTGGCACGCAGTAAATCAATATAAGGCTGGTAACCACGGGCCTGTAGGACTTCAGGGTGCATAGGCGATAAGCCCCAGTTTTGACCTTGTGGGCCAAGAATATCAGGCGGTGCACCGACAGAAGCCCCTAGCACAAAGAGTTCCCGATCTGCCCAGGTTTCTGCCCCGTTATCGGCCACACCTACGGCCAAATCACGGTAGAAGCCAATCGGCATCTTGAGATCACGAGCTAACTGGTTACATTCGGCCAACTGCTCAGCCGCTACAAATTGCAGCCACATATAGAAGCGAACCAAGTCTGCCTGCTCTACTTGGAAGGCTTTGACGGCTGGCGATTGGTAGCTTTGGTATTCCTCTGCCCAAGAGCTCCAGCCCCATTGTCCTTCAAACTGATCAGACAACCATTGATGAAGGGCATCGAAAGTACCTTGCACCTTGAGCGATTCGCCCCCCTCAGCAATAAAAGCCTCGAAAGCGGTTTGATCTTGTGCAGAAAATGCCTCAAAGGCCAGTTTTAAGCCGTAGAGTTTGGTTTTAAGGACTTGGGTGTAATCCACATAATCTTTGGCTCTAGCCTCGCCCAAGATCCATTGGGTTTCAGGCGAATAGAACCAGCTTTGAGCTGCTTCTGACTGCTGGAAGGCAGGAATGGCGTTTACGTCAATATAGACAATATTCTGCCAAAGCCGTGAAGACGGGCTATAAGGGCTGGCCCCCTCTGGGTTGGCTGGGAAGAGGGCGTGAATCGGGTTCAGCCCCACAAAGTCCCCGCCTTTTTGAGCAAGTTTGGTCAAAAATTCTTTCAGATCACCAAAATCTCCAATTCCCCAGTTGCGGTTGGAACGCAGGGTGTAGAGTTGCAGGATAGAACCCCAAAGTTTTTGCTTGGCCTGGATTTCAGGGATTTGGTAGGCGGTTTGAGGGGTAACGATCAGACGGCACTGTGCAGTTCCCACGCTTAAAGTGTGGTAGCCAAGAGGGAGATCGAGCGGTAAATTCACGGCATTTTTGCTGATTTTTCCCTTGAGGTTAGCCCCACTTTCTAGGCTGATTTGCCACTCGGTCGGTTTTTTCTTGGCGTTTTTTGCAAAATTCAGGGCTAATTCAACCGCTTGTTTTTCTTGGATAACCTTTACAGGGGGCAAAAGGCCTTGTTTATGCGGTTGGCCTAGGAGATCGGAAATTTTTTGGGTAACGGCTTCATCAGCGAAAACCTTTTCGCCACGCTCGTCAAAGAAATAAGGGGTTAAAAGAGGGTGTGTCATAGTTACTGCCTTATGATTTTCCCCCGTCCCCTCCCCCGCTTGCGGGGGAGGGCTAGGGTGGGGGGACTAATTAAAAAAATTATTTGTTAATCTTCGGGTAAAATTTTAAGGATTTTGGTTCCGCTTGTATTGTTCTTGAGCTTCGCTCAATCCCCCCACCCTAACCCTCCCCCGCAAGCGGGGGAGGGGATCATTTTTCGCTCCCCCTGCTTGCGAGGGGAGCTGCCTAAGGCTGAGGGGGAAACTTCTATCCCTTCACCCCACCAGAAGTCAATCCACCAACTAACCAGCGTTGGGCGAGGATAAAGACCACGGTAATCGGGATGGCGGAGAGAATGGCGGCTGCGGCAAAGTCACCCCAGAGGTAGTTTTGTGGGTGGAGGTATTGCTGCATACCAACTGCTAGGGTGTAGTTTTCCACATCTCGCAAGAGCAAGGAGGCCACAGGCACTTCGATGATGGAGGAGATAAAGGAAAGGATAAAGACCACGGCTAGAATTGGCACGGAAAGTGGCAATAAAATCAAGCGGAAGGTCTGCCATGGGGTTGCACCATCAAGTGAAGCCGCTTCTTCTAGGGATTTATCGATGGTTTCAAAGTAGCCCTTGATGGTCCATACATGCATGGCGATCCCACCTAAATAGGCAAAGATCACGCCACCGTGGGTATTTAATCCCAAAAACGGAATGTAGTCGCTTAAACGGTCAAAGAGGGCATATAAGGCCACTAAGGACAGCACTGCCGGGAACATTTGGAAAATCAGCATGGATTTCAAAAGCATACTCTTACCCGCAAAACGCAGGCGGGCAAAGGCGTAGGCCGCTGTGGTGGACAGGGCCAAGGTAATGATGGCTGTGATGGTGGCCACTTTTACCGAGTTCCAGAGCCATAAGAGCACAGGGAAAGGCGGTGGGGTGACCGTGCCATCAGCGTGGGTAACACTTATACCCAGGGCCAACTGCCAGTGCTCAAAGGAGATCTGACTTGGGATCAGTTCCCCCAGGGCCAGGTTGCCTGGCCGGAGGGAAATGCCCAAGATCATGAGCATAGGGAACATAATCAGGGCACAAAATGCAATCAAAAAGAAGTGGGTTGCAAAGAGCCGCGTTTTCATGGATTTAGGTTGTACGATAGCCATAGTATTCACCTTTTGTAGGGTGGGCATCCCTGCCCACCGTATTTCATTGTAATGTATGGAACAGAAATACCCTCTGTTATTTTTGGTGGGCAAGGATGCCCACCCTACTAGTCTTGAGACAATTTGGTCAAGCGGATTTGGAAGAGTGCCATAATGCTGACCAGTAAGAAGATAATCACTGCAATGGCGGCAGCGAGGCCGAAGTCTTGTGTGCCACTGCCCTCAAAGGCGATACGGTAGGTATAGCTTACAAGCAAGTCAGTATGGCCGGCTGGCGTGGTGGTGCCTACCATATTCGGGCCACCCATGGTTAAGAGCTGGATAAGCACGAAGTTATTGAAGTTAAAGGCAAAGCTGGCAATCATTAGTGGCATAAGCGGCTTGATAAGAAGCGGCATGGTGATCTTGCTAAAGTTCTGCCAGACACTGGCCCCATCAATGGCCGAGGCTTCATAGAGGTCAGTCGGGATGGCCTTGAGCAAGCCCATGCAGACGATCATCATGTAAGGATAGCCCAACCAGGTATTGACGATAAGTAGCATCACTTTTGCTAATGTTGGGTCGTTAAACCACTCTGGGCGAATGCCGAAGAGGTTGTCTAAAATCAGGTTGATTTCCCCGAAGCTCTGGTTAAAGAGCCCCTTAAAGACCAGGATGGAGATAAAGCCCGGCACCGCATAAGGCAGAATGAGGAGCAAACGATAAACGGCCTTACCCTTGAGGGCTTCCCATTGCACCAGTGAGGCGAAAATCATGCCCAGCATTGTTGTGAAAAGCACGGTGAGGAAGGCGAAAATCACTGTCCAAACAAAGATCTTAACGAAAGGCTCTTGCACGCCCTTGTCAGTCAGGATTTTGACAAAGTTGTTCCAGCCCACACCCACGGTAAAGCCTGGTTCTAGGCGTTCGCCAACAAAGTTACCCTGGTCGTCAATTTCTTGGAAGAAGCCAGTTTCGTAATTAGGGCGGTAGGTTTTGCCTGTTTCGAGGTTGGTCAAATCCTGCATGCTGTCTTCAAATTTGTAGCGAGGTTTTTGCTCGGAGAATTGACGCAATGAACTCATGGAAAGCATTTCTTGGCTTGGTAAAACCACCTGAATGCCTTGTAAGAATTTGCGGTTTTGGGTAATCACTCTAAGAGGTGCAACTGCGGTTTCTGGCAGGGCTTGAACTTCCTTCACTTCCAAATCACCGCTTACTTCGCTTAAAACAAGCGGGTCAGACAGGTAATTTTTTTGCACAGAAGGTTGAGAAAGGGCGATTTGATAGCGGTTGTCGCCCGCTTCAAAAAGTTTAAAATCCAGCTTTTCGCCGGCCGAATAACGTTGGCTTTGCAATTGTTTAAGGACTTGTTCAAAGCTGAGCTGGTTGGAACCGCTGTAGTTGGTAAAGGCAATAACCACGGTGCAAAGGAGCGGAAAGAGGACGAAGATCCCCATGGCCGATACGCCAGGGTAGACATAACGCCAGCGGTAGGTTCTTTCGCTCGAAAAAACGTAGATACCAGAGGTGACCACCACTAAGACTAGGAGTGCGAAGAGGATTTCGCCTTGGAGGTAGATGGTGAAAACCAAGTAGAAAGCCAAGAGGTAGCAAAGGGCGACAAAGGCTCGTTTGACCCAAGGGCTGGAAGTGGGTAAGGAGGTGATTGGTTGCATAGGGTGTTCCTTACAAAGTAGATAAGTGTGGTGAGCGAGAAATACGCTGGATAAGTTCCCCTCTTTAGAAAAGAGGGGTTAGGGGAGATTTGACAGTCTCGCTCAAAGCTCGATCTTAAATAATGCAAATTTTTAGGATTTTTGATCCGCTTGTAAGAGCCTTAATTCAGCCCCTCACTCACGTTATCACTCCTGTCAAATCTCCCCCTGCCCCTCTTTTCTAAAGAGGGGAGTTTTTTGGTTACTCTTTCTCAATCTTAGCCTGAGCCTCATCCAAGGCATCTTTCACAGATTGACGGCCTGTTACCGCATTAACAATGGCCGCTTTTTCGGAATACCAGAAACGGCTCATTTGCGGGATGTTTGGCATAATTTCACCATTTTGAGCATTTTCCATGGTGGCTGCAATACGTGGGTCTTGGGCCAATTTTTCTTGGTAGGACTTAAGGGCCACAGCACCAAGAGGGACATCCTTATTAACCATCTCTAAGCCTTCATCGGTTAAGAGGTAGTTTTCTAAGAATTCCTTGGCCAAGTCTTGGTTCGGGCTAGAGGCATTGACTGCCGCACTGAGTACACCCACGAAAGGTTTAGAGGCCTTGCCATTGAGGGTTGGGAGGACGGCTACACCGTAGTTAATGCCGCTCTTCTCAATGTTGGCCCAGGCCCATGGGCCGTTGATGGTGAGGGCTGCATTACCCTTGTTGAAGGCAGCTTCTGCCACAGAGTAGTCTGCATCTGGATTAATCACTTTTTTGCTTACCAAGTCCACCACGAACTGAAGGCCTTTTTGAGCGGCTTCGTTGTTTACGCCCACATCTTTGACATCATAGCCATTTGGGGTAACCTTGAAGGCATAGGCCCCTTGGGAGGAGGAAACTGGCCAGGTGAAATAGGGTTCTTGTAAATTCCAAATAATGGCATTTTTGCCCTTGGCACGTAGTTCTTTATCAAGGCCTTCAATTTCTTCCCAGGTTTTTGGTGGGTTAGGCACCAGGTCTTTGTTATAAATGAGAGACAGGGACTCAATGGCAATCGGGTAGGCGATTTGTTTGCCGTTGTACTTGGTAGCCTCCCAACCTAGATCATTAACCTTGGCCTTGAAGTCTGCACTTGGGTGAACTTCGCTTAAAAGGCCAGACTGGGCATAACCACCGAAGCGGTCGTGGGCGAAGATGATAATATCTGGGCCGTCACCAGTCGAAGCCACTTGTGGGAAAAGCTCTTCAAGTTTGCTTGGGTGCTCAACCAAGACTTTTACGCCTGCTTCCTGTTCAAATTTCTTACCCACTTCCGCCAGGCCGTTGTAGCCCTTGTCGGCATTGATCCAAATATTTAATTGGCCTTCAACAATCTTGGCACTTACACCTTGTGCCATACATAAGCCTGCTAAAACAGCCAGTGCGGTTTGTGTTAATTTTTTCATAGGGTTGCCCTCATTATAGTGATAGGAAGTTTGTCGCATACTAAAAAAGATTTCCTCCTATTTCATCATACCCCCCTCTCCTCCCTCAAGTGTTTTTTTGTGAGCCAGATCACAAAACCATAAGATTTCTTGGTAGGATAGGTAAAATATGGGATAATGCTTAACAGTTTATCAGAGGAGGCCCTATGTTTAGCAACAAAAAAATGAGCTATGATGACTATCTGGCCGAACAAATCCGCCTAGGCCGTGAAGATATTGAAAATGGGCGTGTTTTTACGCTTGAAGAAGCCATGCAACATTGGCAGCAGGTGCTGGCCTCAAAAGAACGAGAACTGGCACAACGTGAATTAGAAGACCTAGCCTATGCCTAAAACGGTCGTGCTTTCTGCCAAGGCTCGGCAAAATATCGATGAAATCCTTGCCAATGTCGTTGAATACACAGGGGCAGTTTCTTCAGGCCATAAATTGCTCAAGGCCTTTTATACGAAGTTTAATGATATTGGCTTTTTGCCCAAGGCCTATCGCCAGCTAGATGACGGCACTCGCCAAGCCTTTTGCCGTAGTTATCGGATTGTTTACCAAGAATTTGAAAAACACATTGAAATCTTAACGGTTATTCATAGCCGTCAGCAATATCCTTAAAAATCTCAAAAGTCCAAACTTTTGGGATTTTTGTTTTTTCTGTCCTCCTCCCTTCTCATCCCTCCCTTCTATTTTTGTGACCCTCATCACACTTTTCCCAAAATCCCCGCAAACTGTGATCTGGCTCACAAAAAAATCGCTTAAAAATGTGATAGCGATCACAAAAAAACACTTTACGGGCAAATCAATATTTTTAAATTTTTTGAGCGGGGGTATGATGTGGTTTTAGAGGGCTGAGATTAAACTATGCCCCATTAAAGTGTAAGTTAAGAGAGGCAAAATATGGCAGAAGTCCGTTTAAGCAAGGTCGCCAAGTCCTATGGCGATATACATATTTCTAAAGATGTTAACCTTGAGATTAAAGATGGCGAATTTGTAGTTTTTGTGGGGCCGTCTGGCTGTGGTAAATCCACCCTCCTGCGGATGATTGCAGGCTTGGAGGAAATCACCTCGGGCGATCTCTTTATTGGCCCAACCCGTATGAATGATGTGCCACCGGCCCAACGTAATATCGGGATGGTTTTCCAGTCCTACGCCCTCTACCCGCATTTAACTGTGGCAGAAAATATGTCCTTCGGCCTCAAGTTGGCTGGCACCAAAAAAGAGGAGATCGACAAGCGGGTCAATCAGGTAGCTGAAATCCTCCAATTAGCCCACCTCCTAAGCCGTAAGCCAAAAGAATTGTCAGGTGGCCAACGCCAACGGGTGGCCATTGGCCGTACCTTGGTTTCTCAGCCTGAAGTATTTCTCCTAGACGAACCGCTTTCCAACCTGGATGCCGCCCTGCGGGTGCAAATGCGGGTGGAGATTTCCAAGCTCCATAAAAAACTCAACCGCACCATGATCTATGTCACCCACGACCAAGTGGAAGCCATGACCCTGGCGGATAAGATCGTGGTTCTCCAACCTGCCGCCAATGTGGACACCAACGTGGCCCAGGTCGGCCGTCCGCTAGAGCTCTACCACTACCCTGCCAACCGCTTTGTAGCTGGCTTTATCGGCTCACCGAAGATGAACTTTATTCCTGTGCGGGTGCTTGAAGCCAAGGCAGATGGGGTCAGAGTTGAACTGCCAGACTCCACCCACATCAACTTCTGGATCCCTGTCGATGGCACAGGCGTTAAAGCGGGTGATAACCTCTCGCTCGGCATCCGCCCTGAGCATTTGCTGCCTTGCGACCAAAGCGAGGTTTGCATTGAGGGCAACGTAAAAGTGGTGGAACAACTGGGCAACGAAACCCAAATCCACGTGGAAATGCCGCCAATTAAACAGGCCTTGGTCTATCGCCAAAGCGACATTGTCTTGGTTGAAGAAGGCGATGTGATGAAAATCGGCATCAACCCAAACCGCTGCCACCTCTTTAGAGAAGACGGCACGGCCTGTCGCCGCTTGTTTAAAGAGCTGGGAGTTTAGGATCTGCGGAAGATAAAAACGTGGCAAGCGGTAGAAATTCTGCAACAATTTGCAAATTTTTGCTAGAATCAACCCGCTTGTACACGGAGGCCAAATGCAGACACTGACCAAATTTATCCCCACCAAACTCATCTCCAACCGCTCTTATAAACTGGAAACCAGCATTGAGCGAACCGCCCTCCTGCGTGAGTTAGACCAGGCCAAGAGCCATTTGCTGACCCTGATTACCGCCCCGGCTGGTTATGGCAAAACTACCCTGATTTCCCAGTGGAAGGCCAAGCAGGAAGCCAAAGGAGCCAGATTTGGTTGGTTTGCCTTAGATGAGGGGGATAACAATGCCGAGCAGTTCGCCCAGTATTTTGCCCAGGCCCTGTCGCAAGCCTCCTATTTGGATTTACAAGATATTGCCTACCAAAATAACCTGATTGATTATTTTAGCCAATTACTCATCCGCCTGTCAGAGGCCAAAACTGCCTTTTATCTGGTGATTGATGATTATCACCATATCGAAAACAGCGAAATCCACGATGCCCTGCGTTTTTGGCTCAAGCACCAACCGCAGACCATGAGTCTGATTCTGCTCTCCCGCCTTACGCCTCCTTTGAGCGTGACCAACCTGCGGATCCACGAGCAACTGCTGGAAATTGATGTCCACCAACTAGCCTTTACCCCCACTGAAGCCAGCCAGTTTTTTGCCCTCAAACTCAAGGAGCCATTTAGCCAGGATAAGGTTTTTGCCCTCTGTGAACAGGTGGAGGGCTGGGCAACGGCTCTCCAACTTATGACCTTTGCCCTCAAGCAAAATCAAGATCTGCTACATTCGCCTGAACGCCTCTTTGCCAAGCTCAATCAGCAACACATTGGCGATTATTTAAACGAAGAAGTTTTCCATTATGTGGATGTGGAGATGAAGCTCTTTATGCAGCGTTGTGCCATTCTGCGTTCCATGAATGAAAAGCTAGTGGTGGCCCTGACCCAGGATAAAAACGGGGCCAAGAAGCTGGACGAACTGGAAAAGCAGGGCCTCTTTATTCAGCGGATCGACCAGGACAATGGCGAAATCTGGTGGAAGTTCCACCCTATTCTTGCTTCTTATCTGGCCCAAAGCTGCCGTTTGGAACTGCCTTCAGAATGGCAATCCCTCCATCAAGAGGCCGCCATGATCTGGCTCAACTTGGGCTATGGTTCAGAGGCACTTTATCACGCCCAAATGCTGGACGACCCAGCCACCCTCCACCATATTTTAGAGGCCCACGGCTGGGCGCTTTTCCACCAGGGCCAGCTTAAATTGGTGGAAGGCTGTCTGAATCAACTGCCGGCCGATCTGGTCTGGCAGGAGGCCAACCTCGTCCTGCTCAAGGCCTGGCTGGCCCAAAACCAGCACCGCCATCAGGAGGTCAGCGATATTTTGCAAAAAGCCAAGCTAAAAGCCCCGCTTGCAGAACATTTGCAGGGGCGGTTTGATGCCCTCAAGGCCCAGGTGGCCATTAACGCCGGCGATGAAAACCAGGCCTATGAGCTGGCCAAGCAGGCCTTAACCACATTACCGAGCGAGTACGGTTATGCCAAAATTGTGGCCACGTCCGTGATTGGCGAAGCCCAGCACTGCCGGGGCTACCTCAAGGAAGGCTTGAGCCTGATGCAACAGGTGGAAAAAATGGCCATGGCCAGACGAGCCAACCACCACTGGCTCTGGTCTCGCCTGCAACAGGCTGAGATCCTTTCGGCCCAGGGCTTCCTGCAATCAGCCTATGATTTCCTCAAGGAAACCAGCCTCCAGGCCCAGCAGTTCCACCAGATCCCCATGCATGAATTCCTGCTCCGCCTGCGGGGACAGATCCTGTGGGAATGGCACAATTTGGATCAGGCTGAGGCCATGGCCCATGCTGGCATTGAGGTCTTAAATAAGGAAGAAGAGCAGTCCTACTGCCTGGCCCTCCTAGCTAAAATCTCCCTAACCAAGGGTGATCTCAATAATGCCGGCCGCTTGATTGAACAGTGCTACAGCCTGCTCTCCCACCTGCCTGCCCACCGGGATTGGATTTCGACCTTAGACGAGGTGCAGCTACTCTACTGGCAGATGAGTGATGATAATAGCCTACTGGAAAGCTGGCTGACCCAGACCCATTTCCCGCCTCACGAGCACAACCACTTTACCCAACGCCAATGGCGGAACATCGCCCGTTGCTACCTCTTGCAGGGGCGATTTGACGAGGCCTTGAAAATCCTTAATAGCCTCCTGCAAACCGCAGCCACCTTCCATCTGGTCAGCGACAGCCAGCGAGCCCTGATCCTACGCAACCGCCTCTATTACCTGCAAGGCAAGCAGGACTTGGCCCAGCAGGATCTGATCAAGGCCCTGAATTTAAGCCAGCAGACCAACTTTATCAGTGCCTTTGTGATTGAGGGCGATCTGATTGCCCAGCAGATCCGCAACCTCCTGCAACTCAACGTATTAGACGAACTTTCCACCCACAAGGCCCAGTTTATCCTGCGTTCCATTAACCAGCACAACCGCCACAAGTTCGCCCATTTTGATGAGGAATTTGTCAAGCAGCTACTAGACAATCCACAAGTGCCAGAACTGCTTAAGATCAGCCCGCTAACTACTCGTGAATGGCAGGTCTTAGGTTTAATTTATTCGGGTTACAGCAACGAACAGATCTGCCAGGAGCTGGTAGTGGCCATCACCACCATCAAAACCCACATCCGCAACCTCTACCAAAAAATCGGCGTGGCTAATCGGGCCGAGGCCATTGAATATACTAGGAGTTTGCTCAGGATGATGGGCTATAATTAAGATAAAAAAGGGAAATAGACAAAAATATCTATTCCCCTTTCTCTAAGCCCTAAGGCCAAAACTTATTTAGCCAGGCGGCTATGCTTCCAACCATCGTTCATCAGCACCAGGTCTGCCCGGCCCACCATGCCGTTTGGATCACGGTTAAAACTCTTGACTAATTTCTTAAGCTCTGGATTTTCTGCCCAGCTGGCCACATCCATGAGCTCAAAGCTAAAGCTGGCCCGAGACACCTTCATGCCCATGGCCTCGCTTGGCTCCGTGAAATTGGTCACTTCCTTGAGCTTAAAGGTGCCGGTGCATAATTTATCTAATTGCTTAGGTGTCTTGCCCTTAGGTGCTAGATAAACAAAGGGTTTGCCTTTTTCTGTTAGGCTATAGACATCAAAATTTTCTGTTTTAGGCTGGTTGCTCAAGTCTAAGCGGTCGGCCTGTAGGGTTTCCTTGCTGAGTAAGCCCTCGCCCACCAAAACCTCCGCCACTTGTTGAGTGCGGGAAGGATCGCCCCCTTCTCGTTTAAGGAAGAAGACCTTGTCTGGCGAAATCAGAGGCGAACCCTCTGGCAATTTCAGCATACTGATTTGGTTCAAGTCCACACAATAGGCAGGTTGAGTGCCGATAAATTCCTGAATGGCCTTACCAAAATTTTCCTTATTGGCCGCTTTAGGATCATCACAGCCGGCCAATAAAACGGCCATCACCACACCTGATAGGACTAACTTTTTAGACATACATGCTCCTTTTTTGATGAAATCCTCACCTATCTTATGGAAAATACCCCTTGTGTCAAGCCAGCCCCTATTCCCCTTTCTCTCTTTGAGGCAATTTATGCTATCATAGCAGGAATGTTTTAGCCCCAAAGGAAGTATCATGCGCCTTTTAATTGCCTTTCTGGCCCTGATTTTTGTTTATTTTCAGTACAGTTTTTGGTTTGCCAAAAACGGCTGGGAAGACTACCAAACCGCCAAGGCTGCGGTGGAGAAACTCCAAGAGGAAAAAGCCGCACTCGAAGCCCGTAATAACTTAATTGCCGCTGAAATTGAAGACCTAACCAACGGGGTCAATGCCTTGGAGGAACGGGCTCGCTTTGACCGTGAAATGGTCAAACCAGATGAAATCTTCTACCGCATTGTGCCCAAGAACTAGGAAAACCTATGCAGCGTGAAATTATCGCCCTTATTCCTGCCTCGGGCGTGGGCAGCCGTATGCAGGCCCAGATGCCCAAGCAGTATCTTCTCCTTCAGGGCAAAACCATTTTGGAACGGGCCATTCTCCCCTTTTTGGCTCATGAACAGGTCAGCAAAATTGTGGTAGCCGTGTCGAAAGACGACCCTTTTTATTCGGCCTTGGACATCCTGAAATCGCCCAAGGTTGAAGTGGTTTTTGGCGGCGAAACCCGAGCTGACTCGGTCTTTAATGGCCTGCAAGTTGTGCCTGATGAGGCTTGGGTCTTGGTGCATGATGGCGCCCGCCCCAACCTCAAGCGGTCCGATTTGGACAAAATCTTGCAAGTCACCGATGAAAACGGCGCCATTTTGGCCACGCCTGCGGTGGATACTATGAAGCGAGCTTTGGGCTCAAAAATTGTCCACACGGAAGACCGCTCTACCCTTTGGCACGCCCTCACCCCGCAATTCTTTCCAGCCAAACACTTGAAAGCGGCCCTGCAAGCGGCCTTTGTGAGCCAGAAAAGTGCCATTACCGATGAGGCTTCCGCCATGGAGTTGGCGGGCTTTGCACCGCTTTTGGTGGCTGGAAGAAGTGATAATTTAAAGGTCACTCGGCCGGAGGATTTGGCCTTGGCAGAGTTTTATTTGACGAGATAAGGAACCTATATGATAAGAATTGGACACGGCTTTGACGTACACGCCTTTAGCAACCAAGGCCCGCTTATTATTGGTGGGGTGTCTATCCCCTATGAAAAGGGCCTCTTGGCTCACTCTGATGGCGATGTGGCCCTCCACGCTCTGACCGATGCCCTGCTTGGGGCGGTGGCCTTAGGCGATATTGGCAAGCTCTTTCCTGACACCGATATGCAGTACAAGGGGGCCAACAGCCGTGGGCTTCTGATCGAGGCCTACCGCCAGGTTCAAGAGCAAGGCTATAAGGTGGGCAATGTAGATGTGACTATCATCGCCCAGGCCCCTAAAATGCGGCCTTATATCGACCAAATGCGGCAGGCCATTGCTGACGATTTGGCCTGCGATATTAGCCAGGTCAATGTCAAGGCTACTACCAGCGAAAAACTGGGCTTTACTGGCCGGGGCGAGGGCATTGCCTGCGAGGCGGTTGCCCTCTTAGTGAAAATTTAATGTAGCAAATACTTGTCTTTTTCAGACAAATTTGCAAATTTTAGCTATAATTGACCCGCTTGTAATGGCATAAAACAGGAACTACCGTGCAATCTTCCCTTGATCTCTACCCAATTTGGCCTAAAAGCGAAAACCTCAGCGAGCTTTACGCCCAGCTTAGTGAGCTAAAAACTTGCTTGGATGGCTTTCGCCCCTTATCAGCCAAGCAGGTGGAAAACCTCAATCAGGCCTTTGATGTGGAATATACCTACGAAAGCAATCGGATTGAGGGCAACACCCTGACCAAAAGTGAAACCAATTTGGTGATTAACAAGGGAATGACCGTTAAGGGCAAGGGCTTGATTGAGCATTTAGAGGCCATCAACCACCAAGAAGCCATTGATTATATTCGGGACATGGCAGGCAAGAACCTGCCCTTTAATAAATATAATCTGCTGGCCCTGCATAGCCTGATTTTACACGGCATTGACCGAGAGGGAGCGGGTACCTACCGCCAATATGATGTGCGGATTTCAGGCAGTGATTTTGAACCGCCGCCCAATTATTTGGTCAATGAATTGATGGAGGGCTATTTTGCCTTCTACCAGGCCAATCAAGACCTGCTCCACCCTGTTGAATTGGCCGCAGAAATGCACGAGCGGCTGGTGACCATCCATCCCTTTGTGGATGGCAACGGGCGGACGGCTCGATTAGTGATGAACCTGATTTTATTACAACATGGTTACCCCATTACCATTTTAGAAAGCGAAAACAGCAAACGCCTACAATATTATGACAGCCTTGAAGCGGCACAAACAGGCAAAGATCCACAAAAAGCACAATTTAAGCGCTTTATTGCTGAAAATGTAAAGCAATGGCTCTTTAATTATTTGCTGATCTTATCCTCCAATGGGCAGGCCAAGCCACAAGGCAGAGGCGACCTCTTTTTTGAAAAAATCCATGCGTTGAATACTAAGGAAACATAATGACCACCTACGCTTATCTTCAACAAAAACGCAAGCAGCTCGATCTTAAGGTCAATGAGGTTTGTGAGCGTGCTAATGTTACCCGGGCCTATTTTAACCAGTTGGTGACCGGCAAGATTAAAAACCCAAGTGCGGCCAAGCTCAAGGCCCTCCATCAGGTTTTGGAGATTGTTGAAGAAAGCAGCAAGCGGGTAGGGGTTATTTTCGGTAAGTTCTACCCTGTGCATACTGGCCATATCAATATGATCTACGAGGCCTTTAGTAAGGTGGATCAACTGCATGTGGTAGTCTGTACCGATACCGAACGGGACTTGCAGCTCTTTAAGGACAGCAAGATGAAGCACATGCCAACCAACCAGGATCGTCTGCGTTGGATGCAGCAGATCTTCAAATACCAGCAAAAGCAGATCTTTATTCATCACTTGGTGGAAGATGGCATCCCGAGCTACCCCAACGGCTGGGAGGGCTGGGCGGCCGAGGTCAAAAAGCTCTTTGCAGAAAAGCAAATCCAGCCCAGTGTGGTCTTCAGCAGCGAGATCCAGGACAAGGAACCCTACGAAAAATACCTGAATTTAGAGGTGCATTTGGTCGATCCTGAACGCAACTCCTTTAATGTATCCGCCACCAAGATTCGTAACAACCCCTTCCAGTACTGGCGTTTTATCCCTAAAGAGGTGCGGCCCTTCTTCGTCAAAACCATTGCCATTTTGGGCGGGGAAAGCAGTGGCAAGAGCGTGCTGGTCAGCAAGCTGGCCAATGTCTTTAACACAACTTCAGCCTGGGAATATGGGCGGGAGTTTGTCTTTGAACAATTAGGGGGTGACGAGCAGGCCATGCAGTATTCAGACTACCCGCAAATGGCTCTAGGCCACAAACGCTATGTGGATTTTGCCACCAAGCACGCCCACAAGGTAGCCATTATCGACACCGACTACATCACCACTCAAGCCTTCTGTATGCAATACGAGGGCAAGGCTCATCCTTTCTTGGATTCCATGATCAAGGAATACCCTTTTGATGTGACCATCCTGCTTTCCAACAATACCAGATGGGTGGATGATGGCCTGCGTAGCCTGGGTTCGGCCAAGCAACGCCAGCGCTTCCAGCAACTGCTCAAAAAACTGTTGGAAAAATACAAGGTGCCTTATATTGAAATTGAATCGCCAAGTTATCTAGACCGCTACAACCAAACCAAGGAAGTAGTGGAGGCCATTTTAAAGGAAGAACCCATCCCCTTGCAGTTTAAACAATATAATTTAGAGAACGAAAACCTATGATCCTTTTTGCGGGCGACCCTCACGGCAGTTACGCCCACCTTTTCCCCTTTGTGCAGGCACAAGCAGAAAACGTGTCGCTGGTTATTTTGGGGGATTTACAATTAACCACCACCCAGGAGCTAGACCGCCTGGCCCAGCATTGCGATATTTGGTTTATTCACGGCAACCACGACAGCAAAACCGTGGCGGCCTTTGATGCCATTTGGGGAACAAACTGGATTGAGCGTAATATTCACGGCCGTGTGGTGGAAATTGAAGGAGTAAGGATTGCAGGCCTGGGCGGGGTTTTTCGGGGCCATATTTGGATGCCCCCCCACCGTCCCATGTTTTTCGACCCTATTCACTACTGCCAGTATGCGCCGCAAGAGCGGATCTGGCGGGGCGGCCTGCCCCTACGCCACCGCACTTCTATTTTTCCCTCTGATGTGGAGGGCTTGGAGGGCCAGCGGGCCGATATTCTCATCACCCACGAAGCCCCTCGGCCACACCCGCAGGGCTTTGCCGTTATCAACCAACTGGCCCGTAAAATGGGGGCCAAAAAGATTTTCCACGGCCATCACCACGATAATTTTGACTACCGCCCCATCAATCGCAACAAGCATTGCGAGATTTTTAACATCGGCTTTCGCAGCCTGGCCAATATTAAGGGAGAATATCTCTTAGTTGGGGTGGATGATCGGGATGTGAAATAAAGAAAGAAAGCAACACCAGCCTGGAGGCTGGCGCTATCTTACGCTCTCATTGATGGCGCCAGCGTCCTCGCTGGTGCCGTGGTTGATTTGGAAATCTAGGGAGAAAATGAGCACCAGCCTGGAGGCTGGCGCTATCTTACGCTCTCATCGATGGTGCCAGCGCCCTCGCTGGTGCCGTGGTTTATTTGGAAATCTGGGGGTAGGAAAGCAGCAACAGCCTGGAGGCTGGCACTATCTTACGCTCTCATTGATGGCGCCAGCGTCCTCGCTGGTGCCGTGGTTTATTTGGAAATCTGGGGGTAGGAAAGCAGCAACAGCCTGGAGGCTGGCACTATCTTACGCTCTCATTGATGGCGCCAGCGTCCTCGCTGGTGCCGTGGTTGATTTGGAAATCTAGGGAGAAAATGAGCACCAGCCTGGAGGCTGGCGCTATCTTACGCTCTCATTGATGGCGCCAGCGTCCTCGCTGGTGCCGTGGTTGATTTGGAAATCTAGGGAGAAAATGAGCACCAGCCTGGAGGCTGGCGCTATCTTACGCTCTCATTGATGGCGCCAGCGTCCTCGCTGGTGCCCAATCTCACTTTACTACAAATCAACATCAACCTCCAAAGCCACATTATCTAGCTGGTTATAATTTCTCGCACTGCTATATTTCCACTCCCAACTATTCACGACAAACCCACTTTCCACAGGATTTTGATGAATATAGCTTAATTTCTCATCAAAAAATTTCTGCGAATAAATTTCAATAGGCTGGTTATTATGCTGCCAAAATTGATAGTGCTTAATATAATTTTTCTTTGCACCTGCCCGAGAAAACATCCATAAAAGCCATTCCCGACGGCTTTCTTGTATATTTTCAGAAATTTTTTGGGTTAATTGCTTGGCAGTAAGACTTTTAAAACTTCGTATCATTTCTGCTGGATTTTGATTTTCTGCCTTAAATAATAAATGTACATGGCTAGGCATAATACAGTAGGCATAAAGCACTAGGCCTTTATTTTTACGGTAATAATCCAAGACCTCAATAAGAACCTGGAAATAAGCCTCTCGAATAAAAACATCAATCCAATAAACAGTTGCAAAACTGACAAAGTACACGCCTTCTTTATTGTGGAATTTATATTTTCTACTCATAAGCTATCCTTGTTTTCAATAAAATTTGCCACATAGAATAGCTATAAGGTAGAAAATGGCTAGCTTTTCAGGTTAATTTCTCGATCGAGATCACAAAAATATTAGGTTATATTGCTTAAAACCACGCTTAGAACTCAAATTGATGATGGCACTATCCTATGCTCTCATCGATGGCGCCAGCGCCCTCGCTGGTACCGTGGTTTATTTGGAAATCTGGGGGCAGGAAAGCAGCACCAGCCTGGAGGCTGGCGCTATCTTACGCTCATCATCGATGGCGCCAGCGTCCTCG
Organism: Pasteurellaceae bacterium RH1A; assembly: GCA_012221805.1. NCBI lineage: Bacteria > Pseudomonadati > Pseudomonadota > Gammaproteobacteria > Pasteurellales > Pasteurellaceae > Pasteurellaceae bacterium RH1A. The sequence goes on from CP015195.1 coordinate 1,911,625, forward strand.
CTGGTGCCGTGGTTGATTTGGAAATCTGATGGTAGTAAAGCAGCACCAGCCTGGAGGCTGGCGCTATCTTACGCTCTCATCGATGGCGCCAGCGTCCTCGCTGGTGCCGTGGTTTAGAAATCTGAGGGCAGGAAAGCAGCACCAGCCTGGAGGCTGGCGCTATCTTACGCTCTCATCGATGGCGCCAGCGTCCTCGCTGGTGCCGTGGTTTATTTGGAAATCTGGGGGCAGGAAATGAGCACCAGCCTGGAGGCTGGCACTATCTTACGCTCACCATCGATGGCGCCAGCGTCCTCGCTGGTGCCGTGGTTTATTTGAAATCTGGGGGTAGGAAAACAGCACCAGCCTGGAGGCTGACGCTATCTTACGCTCTCATTGATGGCGCCAGCGTCCTCGCTGGTGCCGTGGTTTATTGGGAAATCTGGGGGGAGGAAAGGAGCACCAGCCTGGAGGCTGGCGCTATCGGGGGAGATCGAGATGTAAAATAACAAGCGGTAAAAATCCAGCGTTTTTCTGCAAAAATAAGGGCTGCTTAGGCAGCCCTTTGATTTAGCCAATTTGCTGCTGCAACTGGCCAATAATTTGTGGGTTTTCCAGAGTGGAAATATCTTGGGTGATCATCTCATTCTTGGCAATGGCACGCAGTAAGCGGCGCATAATCTTGCCTGAACGGGTTTTTGGTAGGTTGTCTGCAAAGCGAATGTCCTCTGGGCGGGCAATCTTACCAATTTGATTGGCCACCCAGGCCTGCAATTCTTCGGCAAAGGCTCGAGCCTCCTCATCTTCAGGCCGCATACCTTTTAAGACCACAAAGGCCACGATAGACTCGCCCTTGATTTCATCAGGCTTGCCCACCACCGCCGCTTCCACCACTTTTTCGTGGGAAACCAAGGCAGACTCAATTTCCGCCGTGCCTAAACGGTGGCCAGACACATTAAGCACATCATCGGTGCGGCCCAAGATCCAGAAATAGCCGTCCTGATCACGGTAGGCCGCATCGCCTGCCACATAGTATTTACCGCCATATTCTTCAGGGAAGTAGGTGGATTTATAGCGCTCTTCATCCCCCCAAACATTACGCAACATAGACGGGAAAGGCCGCTTGATAACCAGCACACCACTCTCTTCAGCCGCACAGGATTCGCCTTGCTCATTAACCACATCGGCCATCAAACCAGGCAGCGGGAAGGTGCAAGAGCCAGGCTTGGTGGCAATCACGCCAGGCAATGGCGCTAGCATAATGGAGCCTGTTTCGGTCTGCCACCAGGTATCGACAATCGGGCATTTTTCCTTGCCCACCACGCGGTGCATCCAAAGCCAGGCAGACGGGTTAATTGGCTCGCCCACACTGCCCAAGAGCCGCAGGCTGGAGAGATCATACTTATTGGGCACCTGCTCACCCGAACGGGTAAGGGAGCGAATGAGGGTTGGGGAAGTATAAAAGACCGACACCTTATGGCGTTGAATCATCCGCCAAATCCGCCCCACATCAGGGTAACTTGGCACGCCCTCATAAATGAGCTGGGTGGCCCCATTGGCCAGCGGGCCATAACAGACATAGGAATGGCCGGTCACCCAGCCCACATCGGCCGTACACCAGTAGATGTCGTCTGCCTTGTGGTCAAAGACATTTTTAAAGGAATTCATGGCCCCCAAGAGGTAGCCCGCCGTACTGTGTACAATGCCCTTGGGCTTGCCTGTGGAACCTGAGGTATAAAGAATAAAGAGCGGATCTTCGGCATTCATCCATTCAGGCTCACAAAAGGCTGGCTGGTTTTTGGATAGCTCATTCCACCACAAGTCCCGCCCCTTCTTCCAAGGGGTATCAATATTAACACGGTGGTAAACAATCACGTTTTCCACGGTTTTACAGCCAATCTCCAAGGCCTCGTCCACGGTTTCTTTCAAGGGCAAAATCCGTCCACCCCGCAGGCCCGCATTGGCAGTAATGACCAATTTGGCCTGGGCATCTTCAATCCTGTCCCGCAGGGCGCCTGCTGAAAAACCGCCAAAGACCACCGAATGAATGGCACCAATACGGGCGCAGGCCTGCATGGCAATCACGGCTTCCACAATCATAGGCAAGTAAATAACCACTCGATCGCCCTTTCTAACCCCTAGTTCTCTTAGGGCATTGGCAAAACGGCAGACCCGATTGTGCAACTGGGCATAGGTAAATTGGGAAATTTGGCCGAAATCCGACTCAAAGACCAGAGCTAGCTTATCGCCCTTGTCGGGCAGGTGGCGGTCTAAACAGTTGTAGGACACATTAAGGGTGCCATCGGTAAACCACTTGTAGAAGGGCGCCTGGCTCTCATCGAAAATCTGCATAAAAGGCTTTTTCCAGGTGATCAGCTCTCGGGCCAGATCGCCCCAATATTGCAGGTAGTCTTGGTCTGCCGCCTCTAACAAGGCCTGATAATTTTCCAGGCCTGAGACATTGGCTTGACGGCGAAATTCATCGCTGGGCTTGAAGACTTGAGATGGTGTGTTTTGCATAGAACCCCTCCAACAGAGAAAAATATGGTTAAAAGCAAGTTTGCTTGCAAAACACTCTAAAGAAAGCGAAAAAAAGATCAAGAATGTTAATGAAATGTTGTGATCAGTGTCACATTTTTTTAACACCTTTGGGGTATATCGAGGTAAGGCCTAATCCTCAAACGGCTGTGATTGGCCTGCAATCACCCGATTTTCCGAAGCCCATTCGCCCAAATCAATCAGCTTACAGCGTTCAGAACAGAAAGGGCGATAGGGGTTTTGGGCCGACCAAACCACTTCTTTTTCACAGGTTGGGCAATTTACGATGGTTTCTGACATAATTTTCCTTGTTTTAAATAGGTTTGATGGAGGGCCTGCACCTGGGCTTTCAGATGGGCCATATTGTTCGCCAAGGGCAGGCTGTTTTCAATCACATCATGGGCATGGGCCAGGCGGGTTGGGCGATCGACCTGGGCCTTGATGATATTTTCAATGGTAGTTCTGTCTGAGCCATCCCGAGCCAAGGCCCGTTCTAATTGTACTTGAGGTTCAACATCTACGACCAAGACCCGCTGGCAAAATTCGGTAAGCTTATTTTCGATGAGTAAAGGCACTACCCAGAGCACATAAGGCGCCTGACAAGCGCTTAATTGTTGCAACATTTCTGCACGAATGGCCGGATGAAGGAGCTGGTTAAGCCAGTTTTTCTCCTCAGGCGAATTAAAAACCCGCTTACGTAAAGCCGCCCTGTCCAGCTCCCCATCGGCCTGTAAAATCTCCGGCCCAAAGTGCTGGCTAATCTTGGCCAAGAGCGGTGAACCCTTTTCCACCACCTGGCGGGCTACAAGATCCGCATCAATAATAGTTGCTCCCTCCTCTACAAAGAGGTTGGCAATGGTGGTCTTGCCCGAACCAATTCCGCCTGTAAGGCCTACGATGTAAGTCATATCTTTCTTGATTATTTTTGAAGTTGTTGTTTAAGCAGACTAATAATTTCTTTTAATTGATTAAGCTCTGCTTCCTTTTGAGCAAGTAATTCATTTTTATGGGAGATAATTAAATTTAACTTTTCAATCTCACTATTTAACTCCTGATCATTGCAATAATTAGTGTTGTTAAAGTTTTTATATTCACTATTTTCTCCATTTATATAAATATTCCCCTTTTCTTTATTATTTACCAATTCAAAAACATCCACATCAAAAATCATGGCAATTTGTTTTAACTTATGCACACTTAAATTGGTTTCCCCCCGCTCAATTTTAGCGTAACCACTAACTGACATATTCATTTTTTCAGCCATTTCTTCCTGCGACCACTGGTTTAATTCGCGCATAAAACGGATCTTGTCGATCACTTCCATAATGTTCCTCTTTTTGGTTTGTCAAGTGCTAGATTGTACATTTTCTCTCTCAACTTGTCGCTTCAACTAACCCAATCACATCAAGTAATCTAAGCGAAAGGAGGCTTGTAGAATTTTCGCCCAATTTTAACTGAAACTGAGCTAAAAGTCCTGCACTTTCTCACATCTGACTTAATATTTAACCTTTATTTATTATCTTATCTATTTTTAGGGGAGATTATGACATTAAAAGAATTATTTTCTATCCAAGGTAGAATTCGTAGAAAAACATTTATTCTAGTTGATCTTACAACGTTACTCTTACCAATATTCATCCTTTTTACAGGAATATTTCTATTCAATGATGTAGCTGAATCTCGCAATTCAATTCAAATTGGAATATTAGGTATACTTTTTTTCATTCTCCTTATACCAATATGGTGGGTTCGTATTGCTACAACGGTTCGTAGATTGCATGATCTCAATTGTAGCGGTTGGTGGCTTTTATTATATAGCTTTATACTGATTCTTAGTGAGGTAAGTGAAAAAACAGATGGTTTTACAGGACGAATTTCTTCTGTTTCTATCTTTCTTATCATCCTTATTTTAGGATTTAACATTTGGCTTTATTTTGCACCTGGTACAAAGGGTTCTAACCGCTTTGGCCCAGATCCCCGTAATCTATCACCTAATATTCCACCACAAGCCAGTCATCCAATGCCATCTGCTCTCGGCCAAGCATCTGTTCAGCTGGCGCAGAAACCAACGAGTTCAAACCCTTTTTTAAACCAAAAACCATAAGGAGCATCTTATGTCTTATACTGCCGAAATTAGCCGTTCCAACCCAACCTGTTTCTTATTTATCATTGACCAGTCTGGTTCTATGAGCGATGTTTTATCAACCGGCCGAACCAAGGCCCAACAGGTTGCTGATGTCTTAAACCGTACCCTAGCTTCACTTATTACCCGCTGCACCAAGTCTGAAGGCACTCGGGATTATTTTGAAGTCGGTGTGATTGGTTATGGCCTGAATGGGGCGACCAATGGCTTTAATGGTTCCTTGAGCAGCCAAATTATCCACCCTATTTCCGCCATTGAAAATGAACCCCTACGTATTGAAGAACGCTTAAAACGCATGGACGATGGCGCAGGCGGCTTGGTTGAACATAAAATCAAATTCCCAGTTTGGTTTGAAGCTGTTGCAAATGGTGGAACCCCAATGAATCAAGCCCTTAATGCCGCAGCCTATGAATTAACCGAATGGTGTAATACCCACCCGGATAGCTACCCACCAACTGTGCTACATATTACCGATGGTGAATCAACCGATGGTTCCCCAGTCAATGCTGCTAAACAGCTCACTGATATTCGGACTAATGATGGCAATGTCCTTCTCTTTAATCTCCATATTTCCAATACAAACAACAAAGAAAGTGTATTTAATTCAGATAATTACGAATTACATGACCACTATGCCCAAACCTTATTTGAGATGTCTAGCGTACTGCCAAGCCACTTATTAGGGGCAGCTAGAGAAAAAGGATTCCATGTTAATGAAAATTCTAGAGGCTTTATGTTCAATGCTGAGGCAGTGCAAATTGTGGACTTCTTCGACATCGGCACTCGTGCCTCCCAACTCCGTTAATGAAGGGGATCAGGCTTATATGCAAGTTGAAGTATTGACCCTATCTAAAGATAGCAACTATACCAACGAAGATTCTAGCCAACTTAACCGCGAAGCCCTGCGCTTTGCGGTAAGTGATGGGGCTTCTGAGTCCTTTGACTCCAAATCTTGGTCTCAGTTACTGGTGGAGCGTTTCGACCAAGATCATGAGACTTTTATTCAAAACCCTCAGGAATGGTTAAATCAGGCCATTCAAGCTTATGAAGAAAAATATGATGTTTCCCAGTTAAGCTGGGCCAAGCAAAATGCCTTTGAGCGGGGCAGTTTTGCCACCCTGGCTGCTGTTAGCCTTGAAGAAAACCAGGCCCAGTTATTTTGTGTTGGGGATAGCCTGATCGTGATTTTAGATCAAGAAGGCCTCCAAACAGGAAACTATCCTTTTTTAGACAGTTATAAGTTGCCTAAAAAGCAAAGACGCTTGATGAGAAAGCAGCAAGCCTCTCTCTCCTTCAAACAAAGCTTTGCCTACAAACAAGCAGCAGAGTTTAAACAAAACCCCCTCTTATTTAGCACCAAGCGGGAACTTAACCAACAATTTAAGTGGGAAAGTTTTAAAGAGGACTATTTCCTAACCTGTGATCTAAGCCAATACCAATCCCCGCTTATTCTGATTCTTACCGATGCCCTGGCTGAATGGGCCTTGAGAAATGCAGAAAATAAGGCAGATAAATGGAGCTTATTAAGCCATATTACAGAGAAAGATTTTGAAGCCTTAATTAAGCAGGAAAGATTAAATCATACCATTAAAACAGATGATACCACCTTAGTCAGAATTTGGATTAAATAAGGAAAATATGCACTATCCATCGTCAGAAAAATATAATGAAGCGGTACAAGTCCCCAATGTTTTTACTGATCTAGAGTTAAGAAATGGGCACTTAGAAACCAATAAAATGGGCATGCCTCGGGTCATTGCAGGCGGCTTCGCCCTAACCTATTCTATTCGTTACCAGAATAAAAAATATGCGGTACGCTGCTTTCACCGTAAGGCAGATAAACTTGAGCAGCGTTATCAAGCTATTACGCGTAAATTAAAAAGCCTCAACTCGCCCTATTTTCTAGATTTTCAATTCCAAAGACAGGGGATTAAGGTTGACGGCAACTATTTCCCTATCGTTAAAATGGAATGGGCCAAAGGAGAAACCCTAGGGCAGTTTGTTAGCCAAAATTACCGCAACCGACAAGCCCTAGCCAATCTTTCTTTTGCCCTAAAGAAATTAGCCCATTTTCTAGAAAATAACCAAATTGCCCATGGTGATATTCAGCCCGGCAACATTATGGTAGCCGATCAGGGACGGCAGGTTCAGCTTATTGACTATGATGGCATGTATATACCCGAGCTACAAGCCCTTGGCAGCTCAGAAACCGGCGTGCCTAACTTCCAGCACCCTGGACGTAATGCCCAGGTTTGGGACAATCGTTTAGACCGCTTTTCCTTTATTCTCTTGGATTTGGTTTTAAACTTGCTTATGCACGATCCAAGCCTTTGGGATAAGACTCAATCAGACGGAGATGCCTTCCTCTTTAGGGCGGAAGATTATAAGCGCCCGAATCAGTCTGCTCTGTTTCGTCAATTACTGGCAGTACCTGCATTTGAGCAAAATATCTATCACTTTATGGCAATTTGCCAAAATAGCTATCAGGCTATCCCAAACTTAAAGGATTTTTTAGCTTCAGAAAATATTCCCTCCCCGCAGCGAGCTAGATACGTCTTTAAACCGAACTATCAGAATAAGCAAGCTATAAATAAGCCTATTCAAGCCCCTCAGTATCATCAAAAAAATGAAATAAATAGAACCACTTTAAATCAACCTAGAAACAATCAGATTAATTCTAATTCGAACTCATCAAAGTCTAACAAAGATTATGCCTATTTCTTTGTATTATTAGGGGTTTTTATCGCCATTTGTTTTTATATTTCCCCTAATAACTCGTCTGACAATAAAGATACAAAACAGACGAATACAAGTTATAAGGAAAATAAGAAAGAGGAACTTACCTACTCTAGACAAAATAATCATTATGATAATCCAAAGAAAAATACAAATACAACAACACAAACCTATAAACAATCAATACAAACCGAAAAACCTGAACAAAAGCCAACAACTTATGTGAATCCTAAAGGCTATAAATTTTATGATGGCTTAGCCAAGTTTGAAGAAAAGGGCCAATATGGTTTTATTGATCAAAAGGGCAATGTGGTTATTCCTGCTCAATTTAAGCATGTAGGAAGTTTTTCCGAGGGCTATGTTGGAGTAGTAGATTTTCATACCAACAAATGGGGATTTATTGACAAAAACGGACAATATCTCTCTTATGGTTATGGTTGTGTTGGCCAATTTAAGGAAGGATTGGCTGCTGTGAACCTTACAGGCTCTTACAATGGAAAGAGTTGTATTGGAGGGAAGTGGGGATTTATAAATAAGAAAAATGATCTAGTCATTGATTATCAGTTTGATAATGTAGAAACCTTTAAAAATGGAAAAGCTAAGGTAAGCTTAAGTGAACAAGATGCAAAATTCAGTTTTTATATCAATACTAAAGGCCAACCTTTATCTAAAGAAAAAATGGAAGCTTCTGCTGGCAAAAATAAAATAACCTCCTATGAATACCGAGAAGGAATGGCTAAAACTCAATTAAATGGATATTGGGGTTATATAAATACTAATGGGGAAGTTTCTATCCCATTCCAATTTAAATACGCCGCTAATTTCTATGATGGATTAGCAGCCGTTCAAACTTTTGATAATCTTTGGGGCTATATCAACTATAATGGGCAATATGTGATTCCTCCTCAATTTGGTTGCGTATGGCGATTTAGTGAGGGGTTAGCAGCAGTCAATGTTGGTGGATACCATAATGGAAAATCTTGCTCAGGAGGCCAATGGGGTTTTATCAATCAATATAACCAATGGGTAATCAATCCTGTTTTGGAACACGCAGAGATGTTTAAATCTGGCAAGGCTAAGGTTAAATATCAGGGAAGAATACGTTATATTAACAAAAATGGTTATTTTATTGACTAATGACTTTCTATGCATATTAATGTAGGGTGAGTGTGCACGCACCAAGAGGAAAGATATTATTTATCAAACGGTGCGTTTACACGCACCCTACCCTCAATATTTGCTTATTACCACAATAAAAGATGAAAAACAAATAAAAGGCACAAAGGGCAGTCTGCTTAATTTTTGCTTGAAATATAATTTGTAAAAAAACGCCCAAATCAACCCGCTTGTAGAGGCCATAAAAAGCAGGATCAGCATTTCTTGTAGGTTAAATAGAGGGGAAAGAGCGGAGAGAATAATAATATCGCCCAGGCCAAACACCTCCTTTTGATAAATAAGCTTGGTTAGAAAATAAAAAGCTGTTAAAAATAGGCTAATGGCTAAGAGGGAAAAAAGATGTTCTTCCACATTTTCAGGCTGCCTAAAGAGTAAATGGCCTAGAGAGAGCATAAATATAAGGGCCACATAGGTGGTATCGGTTAAATAATATTGCATATCTAACAGGGCCAAAAAACATAAGATCATGAAGATTAAAGAAAAATAAAAATCTAACAAACTTAAGCTAGGAAAAATAAACAAAAAGAACCAGCTTAAGTTACTTTGTTTAGGATTTAATTGTGATTTCTCCATAAAGGCTTTTTCACTTAAATCTAAGGTAAGCAAATAATTTAAGTCAGCATAGGCCTGTTTATTAAGCCGAATAGCAAATTGCCTTAATTCCCGCCTGCACCAAAGGGCAAAGGCGATTGAAAAGAAAAAGAAGATCATCCCACCATGGCTCCCATATCGAAAATGGGCAGATAAAGCCCTACCATAATAACCCCCACAATCAGGCCCATAACCACCATAAGAAGCGGCTCTAAAAGTTGGGAGAGCATATCAATCTGGTAGTCCAGTTTTTGCTGGTAAAGGTCTGCCACATAGGCCAGCATCTTGGCCAGCTGGCCGCTGCGTTCCCCCACCGCAAGCATCTGCACAGCTTGATTATCGAAAACATTGATATTGAGCCCATCCGCCAGGCGGTAGCCCTGCTTGAGGATGGACTGCATAAAGAGGATTTCTCGGTTTAAAACCGGATCATCGGGCCTGTCTGAGAGAAAAGAGGCCAAGGCGGTATCCAACCGAAGATGGGCATTGAGCATAAGGCCTAGGTTTTGACTAAAGAAGATCAGGCGGGAATGGCTAATGATGGTTTTAAAGACTGGCATTCGGCTTAGGATAGCCAATTTCAAGCGGGGGATAAGATTGGTTTTATTTGCAAGTAATTTCAAAACAATGGCCGCTTGCAGCAAAAGAAAAACTAAAAAGCCACTATTATTTTTTAAAAAATTGGATAGGGAAAATAAAATTTGGGTAATAAAGGGCAGTTGGCTATCCTTACTTTGGTAAAGCTCGGCAAATTGGGGCACAATAAAAATCAGCAACATTAGGGAAAGCGATAAAGAAATAAAAAGCACAATCACTGGATAAAATAAGATCTTTTTCACCTTTTTGGCTAATTTTTCTGATTTGGCTCGGCTTTCGGCAATATTGCTGAGAATAAGCGGGAGATTGCCGCTTCTTTCGGCCATTTTAATCAGCTGAATTTCTTGGGATTTAAGGTATTTTCCTTCCTTTTCTAAAATGACAGAAAAGGTAAAGCCAGCCTCCAACTGCTGGAGGATAAAGCTGACCCATTGATAGAGCCGAATTTGGCTGCAATTTTCCAGCACCATCACCAGGGCCTGTTTGAGCGGAATGGTAGCATTAAGCAGCAGGGCCAGTTGGTTAAGCAGCTGGGTCACTTCCTCAAACTTGGGCTGTTTAGGCAGGACGAAATTGCGACTCAACCTTATCTGATCATAACCCTTTTTAAGCAAGGCCTGCTCGGCCACCTGGGCTTGAGGGGCCAGGAGCTTGCCCGCTTGTTTTTGGCCGAAGCGATTAACTGCCCGCCAGCGAAATCCATAGACCTTAAACATAGCCCAGCACCCTCTCGATTTCTTTTTGGTCGGTCTGCTTGGCAGCTAGCTTCTCTTTGGCACTGTCTCTCAGGCTGGCATAGTCCAAGCAAGCGGTGGATTTTTCAAAGGTTTTTGCAGATTTAGATAGGCACTGATAGACCCCAATTCTTCCCTTGTAGCCCTGGTAGCAATCCCCACAACCTTTTCCTAAGCAGGCCAGGCAGAGCTTGCGCACTAGGCGCTGGGCAATCACAAGGAGCAGGGAGTTGCGAATTTCATAGTCCTTTATACCCAGTTGCAGGAGGCGTTCAACTGCTGAGGGGGCATCGTTGGTATGCAGGGTGGAAAGCACCAAGTGGCCGGTTTGGGCAGCCCTTAAGGCAATTTCGGCACTTTCCTGATCCCGAATTTCGCCCAGCATAATGATGTCTGGGTCTTGTCGCAAGAAGGTACGCAAAAGCTGGCTAAAATCTAGATTGATCCCCGATTGACCTGGGTTTGGATAAGCCCCTCAATTTCAATTTCGATAGGGTCTTCAGCGGTTAGGATATGTTTATCGCTTTGGTTAAGAAAACTTAGGGCCGAATAGAGGGTGATGCTCTTGCCGCTGCCTGTTGGGCCGGTAACGAGAATGAGGCCCTGGGGCTGTTTGAGGGCCTGCAAGAGGGTGTCTTTTTGGGCGGCTGTGAAGCCCAAGTCTAAGAAATCAAAGTTGGTCGGCTTATTCTTTTGCAGGCGTAAGACGATTTTTTCACCATATTGGGTGGGCAGGGTGGAGACCCGAAAATCCAGCGTATCCTTAAGCTGGGTGGTAAAGTGAAACTGGCCGTCTTGGGGCAGGCGAAATTCGCTGATATCTAGCTTGGCCAGAAGCTTGACCCGGGACAGCAGGCGCTGGGCCAAATTGAGCGAGAGGGTTTGATAAATATGCAGCACCCCATCAATCCGCAGGCGGATGGTTAATTTTTCCTTTTGCGGCTCTAAATGAATGTCCGACACATTTTTTTGCAGGCAGAATTTAAAGAGCTTGTCTAAAATTTGGATAATGGGGTCGTTATGATCAATATATTCCGCCTCCTCGCCTTGAATTTCGTGGTATTCATGGATTTCAATTTCCTGCTCGGGCGAGAGGGCGTTGAGGAGGTATTTGAGTTCCTCGCTGGCAATGACCACGGGTTCGATCTGCTTTTGCACCAAAAAGGCGAAGATCTCAAAGGCGGTTATGTTCTTTTCATCGTCCACCGCCAGCCAGAGGGTTTCAGGATCTTCGGCTAAAGGAACAGCCAAATAACGCAGGAGGATCTGCTTTTCGTTGCAATTCTGCTGCCAGCGGGTTTCACTGATGGTGAAAAGTTTTTGAGTTGAAAGCTCGAGGGCGGTATAGGTTGGGGCCATTTATCCTCCAAAAAAGTAGGGCCATAAGGCACCAGCGAGGACGCTGGCGCCAGCTTGAGAAAAATTTAGAAAAACTAATTAGTCGTTCCACAAAATCCCGCTGGGAAGAGGCTAGTATCCGCCCCCTTACAGCTTGTAGACCAGCTAATGCTGTTGCCATTTTTAGCTGCTGTGAGGGAGTAGCCATAGCCATTCAAGGCGCCCTTGCCCTCTACATCAATTTTTCCAGCTGCAACTGCAATGGAATTGACATATTTGGTCGTGGTACTGGTTTTGGCTGCTTGAATACCGTTTGATCCCGCGTTACAGGCCGCGAGATCACCCGTGTTATAAAAACAAATTTCGACTTCTGTTTTATAACTGGAGGAGGCCTGCAAGAGTTCCGACAGGGCCGCCTTTTGGGTGTAGCTGTTGTAAGACGGAATGGCGATGGTGGCCAGGATGGCAATAATCGCAATCACGATCATCAGCTCAATCAGGGTAAAGGCTCTCTTGAGTGAGCCAAGTTTTGCTTTGTACATAAAATGTCCTTGTAAAAAATAAAAGTGAATGTGCTGCAACACGCTGCCAGTTTGCCCATTTGGTTTAAATTTGCGACAGGCAAAAACGATTTTCTCGATCCAGATCGAAAAAATGAAAAAATTTTCTGTACATTTGAACAGTATTTTTTGTTAGAATGCCAGCGTGTTGTAATTTGAGGAGAGCAAAATGGCAAAGGCACCGAAAACGGCTTATGTGTGTAGCGATTGTGGGGCGGAATATGCCCGCTGGGTGGGCCAGTGTAAGGCCTGTTTGGCCTGGAATACGGTCAGCGAGGTGCGGCTGATTTCGGCCAAGGAAAGTAAGGGCGACCGCTTTAGCGGCTATGCGGGCGAAACCTCGGGCAAGGTGCAGACCCTATCTGAAATCAGCCTGCAAGAAGTGCCCCGCTTTTCCAGTGGCTTCTATGAGCTGGACAGGGTGCTGGGTGGGGGGATTGTGCCGGGATCGGCCATTCTGATTGGTGGGCACCCAGGGGCGGGGAAAAGTACCTTGCTCTTACAGGTTATGTGCGGCCTGGCCCAAAACATGAAAACCCTCTATGTGACGGGGGAGGAGTCCCTGCAACAGGTGGCCATGCGGGCCAACCGTTTAGGTCTGCCGACCGATAACCTCAAAATGCTGTCTGAAACTTCGGTCGAGCATATTTGTAACCTGGCCGATCAGGAAAAGCCCAAGATTATGGTGATTGACTCCATTCAGGTTATGCACCTGGCCGATATTCAGTCCTCCCCGGGCAGTGTGGCCCAGGTGCGGGAATGTGCTTCATTCCTAACCCGCTATGCCAAAACCCGCCAAGTGGCCATTATTATGGTCGGCCATGTGACCAAGGACGGCACACTGGCAGGCCCTAAGGTCTTGGAACATGCTATCGACTGCTCACTTTTACTGGAAGGCGAGGCTGATTCCCGCTTCCGAACACTCCGAAGCCATAAGAACCGTTTTGGGGCCGTCAATGAACTGGGTGTTTTTGCTATGACCGAACAGGGCTTGCGGGAGGTCAAAAACCCCTCTGCTATTTTCCTTAGCCGCAGTGAGGAGCTGACCTCAGGCAGTTCAGTGATGGTGCTTTGGGAGGGAACTCGGCCGCTTTTGGTGGAAATTCAGGCTTTAGTTGATCACTCCATGCTGGCCAATCCCCGCCGAGTGGCTGTGGGCTTGGAACAGAACCGCCTGTCCCTGCTCTTGGCTGTTCTTCATCGTCACGGGGGCTTGCAGATGTCGGATCAGGATGTTTTTGTCAATGTAGTAGGTGGGGTAAAAGTGACTGAAACCAGTGCGGATTTGGCCCTGCTTCTGGCCCTGGTGTCTAGCTTCCGCAATCGGCCTTTGCCGCATGATCTAGTGGTCTTTGGCGAAGTGGGCCTGGCCGGGGAAATCCGCCCCGTACCTAGCGGCCAGGAGCGGATCAGTGAGGCCGCCAAACACGGCTTTAAGCGGGCCATTATTCCTGCTGGCAATGCCCCTAAAAAGGCCATTAAGGGCATGGAGGTTTTTGTAGTAAGGAAGCTCAGTGATGCTTTGAATATTTTAGGGGATATATGTTAGGCTAAAAGATAGCGCCAGCCTCCAGGCTGGTGCTGGTAACTTATTGATAAATCAGGCACCAGCCTAGAGGCTGGCGCCATCAATGTAATCATTACCCACAGCAAAAAGCCAAGGAGATATTATGGATAAAAAGTTAAGTGCATCAGAACTCAAACGCCTAAAATTGGAAGAGTTCAAAAAAGCCTATCAAAAAGCCAAGGCTGAAGGTAAATTGAAGCCTATTCAGCCCTAATCATTTGAAGCCTTAATCAAAAAATTAAGGCTTTTTTTCTATAAATCGGTATAATCTCCACTATTTGTTTCAACCCCTAGGTTCCCGTGGAAATTTCAGTTAATTTTGCTATTTACCTGCAGTTTTTTATCGGCCTCTTTGCCATTATCAACCCCTTTGGCACCCTGCCGATTTTCTACAGCATGACAGCCCACCAATACGAGGCAGATCGCCGCCGTACCAGCCTGATTACCTCCCTCTCTATCGGGGTGATTTTGCTGGTCAGCCTCTATTTTGGCAAGCTGATCTTGGATGCCTTTAGCCTTTCGCTGAGCTCCTTCCGCATTGCAGGCGGTTTTTTGATTGTCAGCATTGCCATGACCATGATCAGCGGTAAGCTGGGCGAGCAAAAGCAAAATAAGGAAGAGAAAAACACCGATATTTCCGAATATGAAAACATTGCGGTTGTGCCGCTGGCCATGCCCATTATGGCCGGGCCTGGGGCGGTCGGCTCCACCATTGTTTGGGGCACCCAATACCATTCTTTGGCCCATTATTTGGGCTTTAGTCTTGCCATCATTATTTTTGCCCTGATCTGTTATATCCTCTTTCGCTATGCCGCCCCGCTGGTTAAAAAGCTGGGCAAGACAGGCTCCAATGTAGTTACCCGTATTATGGGCCTGATCTTGATGGCCCTGGGCATTGAAATTATCGTGATTGGCGTCAGCCAGCTCTTCCCTGGCTTGGTTGGGCAGGTGTCATGATCAAGGCCTTTCGCTTACAAGCGGGGAAATTTGCAAGATTTCTTGCAATTTTGACCGCTTGTTTCCTGCTTTATCGCTGTGAGGAGCCACCCAAGCACCCGCTGGAAGTCCTCCAGCCCAATACCGCCCCTCATACCCTGACCCGGGCCATCTACTCTGCCCAGCTCAAGTTAGATCCGCATTTTGCCACGGTGGCAGCTGATGCTGCTCTAGTGCGAGATATTTTCACGGGCCTTATGGGCTTCGACAGCCAAGGCAAGGTAGTGCCTGCCCTGGCCCAGCAGTGGTTTAGCGAAGATGGCAGGGAGTGGATTTTCTTGCTAGATGAATGGGCTGAATGGTCTAACAAGCTGCCTGTGACGGCACAAGATTTTGTGGCCAGCTGGCAGCGCCTGATCAACCCGCAAAATGGTTCCAAACTCGCCCCATATTTGGCCTATATGGGGGTCAAAAATGCCGCTGAAATCTTGGCCGGCCAGCTTGCACCTGAAGCCTTGGCGGTAGAGGCTCTCAACCCCCACAGCCTAAAAATCACCCTGATTGAGCCTAATTTTGATCTGCCCAATATGCTGGCTCACTCTGCCCTGCTGCCTACCTTTCAGGGCCAGGCTCCAGATGTCAATCAGGCTATTATCACCAATGGTGCCTATGCAGTCAGCGATCTCAGCCCAACCCAGGCCCATTTACAAGCGGTTGAAAATCAGGCCTTTTTTACAAAGGTTATCTATCAGCTCATTACCACGGCCCAAAACCCAAGCCGTTTCGATCTGCTCGAAAATCCACTCCCCCATTACAAGCACAAGGTCAAGGCCCTGCCCCGCCAGTGTGCCTATTTCTATGAATTTAATTTCACAGATCCTAATTTACAGAAAAAGCCTGTCCGCCAGGCCATTATTGAAATGCTCAAACCCCTCAATATGGCAGCCTTTGGCCTAGCCAATGAGCGGCTTTTGCCCCTGGCCATGCAGGCAGAAAGAGAAAAAGATTGGCAGCCACTCATTGTCGAGCAGCTCCTCATTCAGGCAGGCATCAGCCCCCACAATCCGCTTAAACTGACCATCACCTACGACAGCCAGGGCCAGCACCCGCAAATTGCCAATGCCCTTATTCGCACCCTGGGCCAGTCGGACTTGGTCCATATCGTGCCTCAACCTGTGGAATGGCAAGACCTCCTTAGCCTGCGGGAGCAGAAGCAGTTCCAGCTTATTCGCTCTGGCTGGTGTGCGGATTATCCTGACCCGCTGCAATTTGTCCGCCCCTTCCATAGCCAAAGCCCAGACAACAAGAGCCACTACCACAATGAAGAGGTGGACAGGCTGCTAGACCAGGCTCAAGCCAAACAGCTCAGCCCAGAAGAAAGGCTGACCTTGGCCCAGGCGGTTGATGATGAGCTTAAGCAAGACCTGGCCATCCTGCCGCTCTTTCAATACCAGCGGCGGATAGGCCTTAATTCCGCCCTTTTGGGTATTGATTTCACCAACCCAAGCGAAGTAATTTACAGCAAAGATTTAACTCGACCATTAGAGGAAGCAAATGAACCAACTGACTGAAGCACAAGCCCTTGAAATCCAAGGCATTTTACAAGATTTCACCCACCCAACCCTGCAAAAGGATTTAATCACCCTCAAGGCCCTGAAAAAAGCAGAATTGGGCGGTAGCACCCTGCGTTTAGAATTGGTCATGCCCTTCGCCTGGAACACGGGCTTTGAAAGCCTTAAGGCTGCAACCGAAGCCAAGCTCAAAGAAGCAACTGGGGCTGAAACCATCAAATGGGTGCTAACCTACCAAATCGCCACCCTCAAGCGGGCTAACAACCACCCGGCCGTCAATGGGGTGAAAAACATCATTGCCGTAACCTCAGGCAAGGGCGGTGTGGGCAAGTCCACCACCACAGTAAACCTGGCCCTGGCCCTCCAAGCCCAAGGGGCCAAGGTGGGGATTTTGGATGCAGATATTTACGGCCCCTCTATTCCGCATATGTTAGGGGCTGCCCACCAACGGCCGACCTCGCCAGATAACAAGCATATCAGCCCAGTTTTGGCTCACGGCCTGCAATCCAACTCCATTGGTTATTTGATGGATGCCGACAACGCCACCATCTGGCGCGGCCCTATGGCCAGCAGTGCGCTCAGCCAGCTACTCAACGAAACCTGGTGGAATGAATTGGATTATTTGGTTATTGATATGCCGCCAGGCACGGGCGATATTCAGCTGACCCTTTCCCAGCAAATCCCTGTTACAGGGGCCTTGGTGGTGACCACCCCGCAAGACATCGCCCTTTTAGATGCCATTAAGGGCATTTCCATGTTCCAAAAGGTCTCGGTGCCGGTCTTGGGCATTATTGAGAATATGAGCGTCCACATCTGCCAAAACTGTGGCCATCACGAAGACATCTTCGGCACAGGTGGGGCAGAAAAAGTGGCCAAGAAGTACAATACCCAAGTGCTAGGCCAAATGCCACTGCACATCCGCCTCCGCCAAGACCTGGATGCCGGCAGCCCAACCGTGATTGCCGACCCAGCCCATGAAATCAGCCAAGCCTATCTGGCCTTAGCCGAAAAAGTGGCCGCCGAGCTTTACTGGCAGGGTTCGGTTATTCCTTCTGAGATTATGATTCGGGAAGTGAAGTAAGAATAAATTAGCCCCCAATCAGGCAGCAGCGTGATTGGGGGCTGTTTTTAGGTGCTTAGGCCGAAAGCAACTTATTCATCCGCTTAATAAAGGCGGTTGGGTTTTCCAAGCTGCCTCGTTCGGCAAGCAGAGCCTGTTCAAACAGGAGTTCAATCCAGTCCTTAAAGGCCTCTTCATCAGCCACATCTGCCACGTTTTTCACCATTGGGTGATCAGGGTTGAGCTCAAAGGTATATTTGACCTCTGGAGCTGTCTGGCCCATAGCGGCAAAGAGCTTGGCCATTTGAGTGCCCATTTCATCGCTGTCGGTGGAAACAATGGCTGGCGTGTCGGTCAAGCGGTGGGTTAGCACGACTTTTTTAACACGATCGCCCAGGTAGTTCTTGGTCCGCTCTAAGAAAGAACCAAACTCCGCCTCTTGAGCCTTTTGCTCCTCCTCATTTTCCTTGTCAGCCAGGTCGCCCAGGTCGAGATCAGACTTGGTAATGCTTTGTAGCGGCTTGCCCTCAAAGTCAGTGAGGTAGCTGACCAACCATTCGTCAATGCGGTCAGAAAGCAGGAGCACCTCAATGCCCTTCTTGTTAAAGAGCTCCAAGTGCGGGCTGTTTTTGGCCGCCTGGTAGCTGTCGGCAGTCAGGAAGTAAATGGCCTTTTGGCCTTCCTGCATTCTTGCAATATAATCGCTCAAACTGACCACTTGTTCACTGCTGTCGGTATGGGTTGAAGCAAAACGCAGGAGGCCGGCAATTTGAGCCTTATTGGCCACATCTTCTGCCACACCTTCTTTAAGCACCTGGCCGAACTCCTTCCAGAAGGTTGCATAGTCTTCAGGCTTGTCCTTGGCCAGCTTGTCCAACATTTGCAGGGTACGCTTGGTCAGCGCTGAACGCAGGGCGGCCGTGGTCTTGTTGTCTTGCAGGATCTCACGGGAAACGTTGAGCGGCAGGTCGTTGGAATCCAAAAGGCCCCGCATAAAACGCAGGTAATTCGGCATAAAGACCTCGGCATCGTCCATAATAAAGACCCGCTGCACATAGAGCTTGAGGCCGTGTTTGTGGTCACGGTTAAAGAGATCCCAAGGAGCCTTGCTCGGCACATAGAGCAGGCTGGTGTATTCCTGCTTGCCCTCCACTCGATTGTGGGCCCAGGTCAGCGGCTGGGCAAAATCGTGGCTGATGTGCTTGTAGAATTCCTGGTATTCCTCGTCTGAAATCTCGTTTTTAGCACGAGTCCAAAGGGCCTGGGCCTTGTTGATTTTCTCCCACTTGGTGCCGGTTTCCTTGCCTTCATCATCGTATTCCTTGGTGAGAATTTCCACCGGCAGGCCGATATGGTCGGAATACTTGCTGATGATTTCCCGCAAACGCCATTCGTTAAGGAACTCTTTTTCTTCCTCACGCAGGTGGAGGATGACATCCGTACCACGGCTGGCTTTTTCCACGTTTTCAATGGTGTAATCGCCCTCGCCTGCTGACTCCCAGATAACGCCCTCGGAAGCAGCCAAACCTGCCCCACGGGTTTTGACCGTTACCTTGTCGGCCACGATAAAGGAGGAATAGAAGCCCACCCCAAACTGGCCGATAAGCTGGCTGTCCTTGGCCTGATCGGTGCCTAGGGCAGATAAGAATTCCTTGGTGCCTGATTTGGCAATGGTGCCTAGGTGATCAATCACCTGCTCACGGCTCATCCCGATCCCGTTATCGCTGATGGTAATCGTCCCTAAGGTTTCATCTAGGCTAACACGCACACGCAACTCACCATCGCCTTCATAGAGGCCAGGCTCAGACAGGGCCTTGAAACGCAGCTTATCGGCCGCATCGGAGGCGTTAGAAATTAACTCCCGCAGGAAGATTTCCTTGTTGGAGTAGAGGGAGTGGATCATTAATTGTAGGAGTTGTTTGACTTCCGACTGAAAGCCACGGGTTTCTTTATTAGACATGGATTTCCTCTGTTATTCATGAAAAAACGCAGGAAATATGGGGTGGAATGAAAGGATTTCAAGGCAGGCCAAAGGAAAAATTGGCCTAGCCTTTTTGATAGGTTTTTAAAGCCTCAAAAACAGGGCCTGGCACAAAACCACTGACATTGCCCCCGTGCTTAAAGACTTCTCTGACCACGGTGGAAGACAAAAAGCTCCACTGGCTAGAAGGGGGCAGGAAGACGGTTTCCAGATCTGGCCATAAGCGTTGGTTAAGCTGAGCCAGCTGGATTTCATAGTCAATATCTTCCCCACTTCTAACCCCTCTGATCAGGGCCTGGGCTTGATGGGCTTGGGCGAAATCGGCCAGTAAGCCGCTAAAGCCCAGCACCTCAACATTGTCCAGGTCCCCACAGCTGGCTTGAACCAGTTTTACCCGTTCTTCTAGGCTAAAAAGAGGCTGCTTGCTGGGGTTTTGAGCCACGGCCACAATCAAATGCTCAAAAAGTTTGGCGGCCCGCTGTATGATGTCTAAATGGCCGTTGGTGATGGGGTCGAAGGTGCCGACATAAATAACGTTCATGATTTATTCTCAAGATAAGGAGTGAGGAGCTGCAAGTGGCGCTCAAGCGCCCCTTGGTTTTCTTTTAGGACTTCAAAACCAGCCTGGGCAACCTTTTCGGCCTGATTTGGGGATTTTAAGAGAAAATCAACCGCTTGCACCAGGGCCTGAGCCTGACTCTCAATCTCGATAACCCCGTTTACCTCCCGTAATTTGACAAAGATTTCTGGGAAGTTATAGGTGTGAATGCCCGAAATCACGGGGATTTCAAAGGCAATCGGCTCTAGGGGATTATGGCCACCATGCTTGACCAGGCTGCCGCCCACAAAGGCCATTTGGGACAGGCCATAAAGCAGCATCATTTCCCCCATGGTATCGCCCAATAAGACCTGATGGCTTGAGGCAAGTGCCTGGCCCGAAGAGCGGCGGACAAAGGTAAGCGGGGATTTCTCAATCAGTTCTGCCACCGCCTCAAAACGTTCAGGATGGCGGGGGACTAAGATTAAGACTAAGTCGGGATAGGTTTTTAACAGTGCTTGATGAGCATCTAAAATCAGCTTTTCTTCCCCCTCATGGGTGCTGCCCGCAATCCAAACCAAGCGATGGGCCAGCTGTAATTGCTCACGGGTGGCAATAATGCCCTGCCTGTGTTCTGGGCTAACCTTGAGGTCAAACTTCAAATTGCCGGTATTCACCAAATGTGCTGGATTAAAACCGAGCTGGAGATAACGATCGGCACTGACCTTGTCTTGGGCCATAATCAGCTCAATGCTACTGAACATTTTTTTCAGGGCAGGCTTGATCCAACCATAACGCTGGGCGGAACGGGGGGACAAGCGGGCATTGGCAATAATAAAGGGAATGCCCCGCTTATGGGTTGCCTGAATTAGATTGGGCCAAAGTTCGGTTTCCACCACAATAAAGGCCTTGGGCTGAACAAAATTCAGGAAACGGCCGATGGCATCAGGCAGGTCGTAGGGCAAGTAAAAGTGAGATACGCTGGTGCCAAAAGCCGCCTTAACCCGCTCTGAACCCGTCGGGGTGATGGTGGTAAAAGTAATGGGCAAGCCAGGGTATTGCTGTTGCATGGCCTTAACCAGAGGAGTAATAGCGATGACTTCTCCAACTGAAGCGGCATGAATAACAATCCCATGAGGCTGGGGTTGAGGGCTTTGGCCATAACAAGCATAACGTTCACTCAAGCGTTTTTTATAGGCAGGTTGTTTTAGACTACGCTTGACCATAAGCAGCAAAATAAAGGGCTGCAAGAAATAGCTTAAAAGCGTATAGCAAAAACGAAGCATATTAGTCCTCAAGCGGTTGGTTTTGCGTGATTTTTTGCAAGGCGTAAAAAACTATAACCGCAAAGAAATAGAAAATAGAGCCTGAGTTATGGGATAAAAAGGCTTGTGATAAAGAATAACCCATAACAGCCAATATATGGGTAATCCCCAATAGACCAAATACGCGACTGGCACTGCCCATGGGAGCCTGCTTCAAATTACGTGCAAAACAGACTAGTGGTACAAGAAAAATACTTAACAGACTGGCCAAGCCCAGCAAACCACGAGCAGATCCATCATGTAAATACTGGTTGTGAGCATGGCCAAAAGAGCTAACAATAGGATCAACCAAGCCTTGTTCAACATGTTTTTGGCGCATTTCTCGCACTCCCTGTAAGCCCCAGCCAAAGACAGGTTTTTCCTGTATGCCTAGCAAGGCACTTTCCCACATATCAAAGCGAGCGCCCAAGGAGGTCTGGCCATTATTATTTTCAATATAAAGTTTAATATCTTGCTGAGCTGCACTTATGCGCTTTTCCAAAACCTGATAATTAGCAGCCAACCCAACACTACATAATACAAGGATAAGAGCGATCAATTTTTTGCTTAACACATTGCGATTAAACCATAAAATGAGTACGAGCATGACGGGCAAGACCACCCAAGCCCCACGAGCAGTGGTTAAGACGCTAGCCACTAGACTCGAGCCAAAGCCTGTTAAGGCTAAAATACTACCTAAACGTTGCTTGTTTTGTACAAAATAGAAAAATAGGCAAAGGGAAAAAAGCGCCAAAGACATGGCAATGCCGCCTGCTTGGATCTGCATATGGCTTGGAAAAGGTCTAATATCTAAGAAGGATTGGGCAGCTGCCACAAGACCGGCAAGATTGGCAGCAATAACCAAGCTCATCATTACCCAGCTCACTTTGAGCTGAATACGAAAGAGCAAGAGCAAAATAGGAAGAACAAGCAAGGCACGGCTGGGTAAATCTAGCTCTCTCCCCCTTCCTCCATGAACAAAGAGCGAGGCCACAAAGAGCAAGAAATAAATCACAAAAGCCCCAACCAGCCATCTTGCTTCACTTGATAAGCGAAGTTCTCTGGCTTTAATTGCCTGATAAACAAAGTAAAACCCAGCCAAGGCAAGCAAAATAGGAATTAGGCTATAACTTATCTTAAAATGCAAAATACAGATAAAAAAAAGACCCACAAGTCCTGAATAAACTGCGCCATTATATTGCTTGAGATAGGTAAGCATAATTCCTCCAAGGATTTTTGCCTAATTATAATGAATTATAGAAAATCACCAAAATAATTACAGGGATCACAAAACGTACATAGTTAAACCAGAGTGTGGTAAAGGTTTTGCCAGCACCTAGTTCTTGTTTGGCTTCATCTTTGAGGACGAAACCCACGAAAATAGCACTGCCTAAGGCTGTTAAAATAAAGAGAATATTGCCGCTGATATAGTCAAATGCATCAAAAATGCTCTTGCCCATAATCCGCACGCTGCTCCATTCGTTATCACCTAAAACAGATGGAATATTGCCCAGCACAAAAATGGTGGTAAGGGTCACCACAATGGCAGTAGCGCGGCTCATTTTGGTTTTTTCTTGTAGGGCAGTGATAAGCACTTCAAAAATGGTGAGTGAAGTGGTAAGTGCTGCAACCACTAATAAACTAAAGAAAATAATGGCAAAAATGGTGCCAAATGGCATATTGGAAAAAACAATCGGCAGGCTTTGGAAAACCAGGGTCGGGCCTGAATTTGGGGCCACGCCAAAGCTAAAGAGCGATGGGAAGATCATAAAGCCTGCCAGTAGAGCGATGGCCGTATTGAGTACGCCGGTGATGGTGGCCGTTTTGACTAAGTTCTCTCCCTTGTCTAGGTAGCTAGAAAGGGTAATCAGCACACCGAAACCGAGACTTAAGGCAAAGAAAACCTGGCCTAAGACAAAGATAAAGAGTTCCTTGGTAATTTTGGAGAAATCGGGCATGAGGTAGAACTTAATCCCCTCAGCTGCTCCGTCTAGGGTCACGTTGCGGATGACCATAACGATAAGGAAAATAAACAAAATCGGCATCAGATATTTAACCGAACGCTCAATCCCGTCCACAATGCCCTTGAGTAAGATAAAGAGGTTTGCCAGCACGAAAAGGCCAGTGTAACCAATAATGGCCCAGGGGCTGTTTTGGATACTTTCCTTATAGTAAGTGGCCGTCAGTTCCGCAGTAACAGGGCGAGAAAGATCAAGGGTACCCGAAACCAGGCTGCCGATATAATTGAGCACCCAGCCACCCAAGACCATATAGTAGGCCAGAATGCCGAAAGAGCCCAGTAGGCCCATATAGCCCAAGATCTTCCAGGCGGGATTGATCTGCTTGCCATTGGCACTGCCACCAAAGGCATCAATGGAGTTGACCTGCATACGGCGGCCAATCACGTTTTCAACCAAGATCATAGGGATACCGATCACGATCATGGCCAAGCAGAACAAGGCAACATAGGCACCACCGCCGTTTTCGCCAACTAAATAGGGGAAGCGCCAGGTGGCGCCAAAGCCGACGGTTGCACCAGCTACAGTGAGAACATAAGTTAATCGGCTGGACCAGGATTGTCTTTCTTCTTTCATTTTTTCCTCTTGTTTTTATTTTTGTAAAATGTTGCGGTTTTTTACTCGCTTGTTTAAAACACCGCCACCAACTCCATCACCTTGACCCTCGAACTAGGCTTCTGCCCAATAAAACGTTGCACAGGCAGGCTGTGGATTTGGGCCCCTTGGTAGATCTCTCGGGTAAAAGCCGTATCGTGGTTGGAAATGACCACAGGGATATTTTCCGCCTGAAGCCGCCTGGCCTGTTCTGCCAGGGTTTGCTGCTGCAATAGGCCAAAGTGGTGGCTGGCATATTGGGTAAAATTACTGGCCTGATCCAGCGGGGCATAGGGCGGATCGCAATAGACCACATAGTCGTCTAAATTGTCTACCAACCAATCAAAGAGGGCAACAAAGTCCATACAGACAAAGGTCGCCCGCTCTGCTTTCTGGGCAAAAAAACGGATTTCTGCCTCAGGGAAATAGGGCTTCTTATAGCGGCCAAAGGGCACGTTAAACTGGTGTTTTTGATTATAGCGACAAAGCCCGTTAAAGCCAAAACGGTTGAGGTAGAGAAAGAGCACTGAACGGCGGAAAATGTCACTTTCAGCGTTAAATTCAGCCCTTGTAACATAGTAAAAATCTGCCGTATTGGCCTGGGGATGGTGAAAAATTTCACGGCTGGCAAATAAAAAAGGCTCTAATTGCGTTTTAACCGTGTTGAACAGGTTGATTAAATCAGGGTTGATGTCGGCCAGGAGATAACGTTCAAAATTGGTATTAAGGAAAACCGAACCCGCCCCCACAAAGGGTTCGACCAGGCAGGCCCCTTGTGGCAGGTGTTTATTGATTTCAGGGGCCAGGCGATATTTCCCGCCAGCCCACTTCAAGAAGGCTCGGTTTTTCACAGTTTAGTCCTGGGTGCAGGTTCGGATGGCTTCTAGCACTTGCTCTTCGCTTGCCTGTGAAGTGACATAGGCCTGGCCTAGTGCCTTCAACAAGATCAAGCGAAGTTTACCTGCCAGCACCTTTTTGTCCCGCCACATATAAGGCAGGTAGTCAGCAGGCTGCATGCCATCTGGAGAAACGGTTGGTAGATTGGCTCGGGCCAGTAATTTTTCAAGGCGGGCCACAGCAAGCGGGTCTAAATCGCCCAAAATTTGCGAAAGCACCGCGGCTTCCAACATGCCCACAGCAACCGCCTCGCCGTGCAGCCATCTGCCGTAGCCCATATAGGCTTCAATGGCATGGCCGAAAGTGTGACCTAGGTTTAGCAAGGCACGATCGCCCTTCTCTTTCTCATCACGGGCAACAACGTCAGCCTTGAGCTGGCAACAGCGTTGAATACAGTACTCAAGGGCTTCTTGTTTAAGGCCAACCAGATCACCAATATGAGCTTCCAGCCATTCAAAAAACGGTAAATCAAAAATCGCCCCGTATTTGATGACCTCTGCCAAGCCAGCACTGACCTGACGATGCTCCAGCGTTTTCAGGGTATCGGTGTCGATAATCACGGCCTGTGGCTGGTAAAAGGCCCCGATCATATTCTTGCCTAAAGCGTGGTTTACGCCTGTTTTGCCGCCCACAGACGAATCCACTTGGGCTAAAAGCGTGGTTGGGATCTGAATAAAACGAATACCACGTTGATAACTAGCAGCCGCAAAGCCGGCCACATCACCAATCACGCCACCGCCTAGGGCAATCAAAATCGAATCCCGATTGTGATTTTTCTCCAATAGGGCAGTAAAGATCAGGTTAAGCGAATCTAAGGTTTTGTGGGCTTCGCCGTCTGGAATTAAGACACTATCGACCGTGCAACCCGCCGCGGTCAAGGTTTGTTCCACCTGGGCCAGGTAGTGAGGGGCAATGGCGGGGTTGGACACAATCATCACTTTATCGCCTGCTTTTACAGGGTAGCAAGAGGCGTCCTTAAGTAACCCCTGCCCAATGCGGATAGGATAACTCTGAACCCCTAATTCAACCTTGACCTGCAACATACCTGCCCCCTTGTTTTATTGTAAATTGTCAATCATATCAATGATTTGGGTTGCAACCACCTTGGCACTTTGGTCATCGGTTTGCAACACAATATCCGCCACTTCTTCATAGAGCGGATTGCGGATCTTGGCCAGCTCTTCTAGTGTCTTGCGTGGATCTTCGGTTTGCAAGAGTGGGCGTTTTTTATCCCGCTGGGTACGCTCAAACTGCTTATCGACCGTGGTTTCCAAATAGATCACAATTCCACGGGCAGACAGCACATTGCGGTTGTCCTTAGAAAGTACCGAACCGCCACCTGTGGAGAGCACAATGCCCTGGCCCTGGGTCAGCTCATTGATGATCCGCTCTTCACGCTTACGGAAGCCGGCTTCGCCTTCCACATCAAAAATCCAGTCAATATCTGCCCCAGCACGGCTTTCGATTTCGCTGTCGGTATCAATAAAGTCCATACCCAACATTTGTGCCAACTGGCGACCAATGGTGCTTTTGCCCGCACCCATAGGGCCTACTAAGAAAATATTACGTTTTTCTGCCATTTTCTAATCTTAAAAATGAATGAACACCTCGACTTGTAAAAAGGTTTGCAAAAAATCACGAAAAAACAACCGCTTGCAGGAGCAAGCGGTCTGATTTTCAGGATTTTTTACAAATAAGGGTGGTTTTTAGTTTAAAATATAAGCAAATCACCCTACAAATCGCCCAAATAAAGATGGGCGTGATTATCGCAATAAATGGGGTAGGTTTTCAACCTAAACCGTATTTAATTTAGCCAGGTAGTATTTTAAATCCAACCCCGTCGAATTCGACGGGGTTGGATTAAGCTTAAGATAAAGAGTGCCTTTTGGGATCACCCTTCAGGACAAAATTTTTCTTTGCTCGCATAAGGTTCCCCAAAGGGGAACATTTATATCTAACCGTGGGTAAGCATTACCCACGGCTTGAAGAAGAAAAAGGCGTTTAGAAAATCCATAAAATTTTGCCCCGCTTGTGTTAGAATAGGCCAATTTTTTGACGGTAAACAGAGGATAGGGAATGCAATTTATCGGTAAAATTTTAGGTTTTTTTATTGGCTATAAGCTAACGGGCAGCCTCTTTGGTGGGCTTTTGGGTTTGATTTTGGGCCATTTGGCTGATAAGAAGCTCTATGAATTAGGTTCGGTGTCGTCTAGCTTTTTTGGCAAGGGGCTGACCCGTCAGTCGCTTTTCACCCAAACCACCTTTGCGGTGCTGGGCCATTTGGCCAAGTCCAAGGGGCGGGTGACCGAAGATGATATCCAGCTAGCCAGCCAGCTGATGAACCAGCTCAAGCTGGATGAAGCTGGGCGGAAACAGGCCCAACAGGCCTTTAACTTGGGCAAGGATGCAGATTTCCCCCTGCGTAAGGTAATCGGCGAGTTTCGGGAGGCCTGTGGCCAGCGCCGTGACCTGCTTAATTTCTTTGTCCAGGTGCAAATGCAGGCCGCCCTCCACGATGGCGTGCTTGACCCGAATGAGCAGCAGGTGCTTTATACCATGGCCGAAGCCATGGGCATGAACCGTATTCAGTTTGAACAAATGTTGGCCATGACCTTAGCCGCCCAACGCTTCCGTTCAGGCTATTATCAGCAGCAATCGCAAGGTTCTTATCAACAGCAAGGCAGCTATGGTGGCGGCTACAGCCAGCCTGGGCGTCCGAGTGTGGACGATGCCTATAAGGTCTTGGGCGTGTCGGCTCAAGATGAGCAAAATACAGTTAAGCGGGCCTATCGCAAGCTCATGAGCGAGAACCACCCAGACAAGCTGGCCTCCAAGGGCCTGCCGCCTGAAATGATGGAAATGGCCAAGGAAAAGGCCCAGCAAATACAGGCTGCCTACGATTTAATTTGTAAAACCAAGGGGTGGAAATAATGCAGCAACGTTCCCACACTATTCCACTTTTTTTAGCCATTGTTGTTACCGTAATCGCTGTCTGGTCGGGGCTTAACCCGACTGATCGCGCCGTTTGGTATGCCGAAGTCGCCCCCATTTTTGTGGTCTTTGGCCTCTTGATTTTAACCTATCCTCGCTTTCAGTTTAGCGGCCTGGCCTATTTCCTTATGTCCCTTTGGCTGATTATGCACCTGATTGGCGCTAAATATACCTTTGCCAACGTGCCCTTTGACTGGGCCAATCAGTTCCTCAGCCCCTTTTTAGGCGAGGATCGCAACCACTTCGACCGTGTTGCCCATTATATTATCGGCTTTTACAGCTTCCCCATGGCTGAATGGCTCTTGAGAACACGCAAGTGCGGCTTGGGTGTGGCCTTCTTCTTCTCCCTCTTCTTTATTATGTCGGTGGCGGCGGCCTATGAGATCATTGAATGGCAGTATGCGGTGATTGAGGGCGGCAATGCTGGCATTGAGTTTTTAGGCTCTCAAGGCGATATTTGGGATGCCCAGAAGGATATGCTGGCTGATACGCTTGGGGCTTTAACGGCTTTGCTTATCTATCTGATCGCCCGTCCTGATCTGAAACGTTACTAACATTTCTTAATAGTCCCCCCCTCAGCCCTTCGGGCAGCTCCCCCGTAAACGGAGGGAGCGAAGAATATGAGATATTGATAAAAATTTCCCTCCACCCGCTTGCGGGGGAGGTGCCGAAGGCGGAGGGGGAAGTAAATATCAATAACCCCTAACAAGCGGATTAAAATCTTGAAAAACTTGCAAGTTATCCTGGCCCCCATGCAGGGGGTACTTGATCCTTTTGTCCGTCAGCTTTTGACGGCGGTAAATGACTACGATCTCTGTATTTCGGAATTTGTGCGGGTGGTGGATCAGAAACTACCTAAAAAGGCCTTTTACCGCCTTTGCCCTGAACTCCATCAGGGGGGCTTCACGCCCTCTGGCACGCCTGTGCGGGTGCAGATTTTAGGTCAGCATCCCCAATGGTTAGCCGAAAATGCTTTGCTTGCAGTGGAGCTGGGTTCTCACGGGGTCGATCTCAACTGCGGCTGCCCCTCTAAAACCGTGAATGGTAGCAATGGTGGGGCTTCTCTGCTGAAAGATCCTGACCTGATTTACCGAGCCACCAAGGCCATGCGGGAGGCTGTGCCAGCCCATCAAGTGGTGTCGGTTAAGGTCCGTTTAGGCTGGGACGACAGCAGCCGCTGCTTTGAAATTGCCGATGCGGTCGCCCAAGGCGGGGCCAATGAAATCACCATCCATGGCCGCACCAAGCAGGATGGCTACCGGGCCGAACGGATTAACTGGCAGGCCATCGGTGACATTCAAAAGCGCCTAGCTATTCCCGTGATTGCCAATGGTGAAATTTGGGACTATGAATCTGCAAAAAAATGCCAAGAAGTGACCGCTTGTAACCGCCTGATGATGGGCCGAGGGGCGCTCAATGTGCCTAACCTTAGCCGTGTGGTCAAATACAATGCCCCCAAGATGCCTTGGGATCAGGTCCTAGGCCTGCTCTATCAATATGTCAATATGGAAAATGAGCAGGACACGGGCTTCTACCACGTTGCCCGCATTAAGCAGTGGTTGCGTTATTTAGACAAGGAATACCCCGAAGCGGCACAATTATTCGACATCCTCAAAACTGAACATGGCTATGCTGGGCTTAAGGCCCATATCGAACAGGCATCTTCCCGCGCTTAAAAAATTTTGTGATCTAGTTCTCAAATTTACAATCTTTCATTTGCTTTCGTTTTTGTTTTTAATAAACTTAATCGCAAGCAATCAAAGCAGTTTTCTGGTTGCTGACAGGAGAGAAAATGAAAAGCAGTGTTGAAAGACAAAGCGAAATATTGGAGTTACTACAGCAGGCGGGTAGCCAGCGTGTAGAAATATTAGCCAAACACTTTCAAGTTTCATCTGTTACCATTCGTAACGACTTAAATGTATTGGAAAAACAAGGGCTTATTACCCGCTCCTACGGGGTGGCTGTACTCAATGCCTACTTAAATAAAGAGCTGTCCATTTCCGATAAGGACACCAAATTTCCTGAACGCAAGGCCAAGATCGGTAAATTGGCGGCCTCCCTACTCAAGGATGGCGAAAAAGTGATTTTCGATTCTGGCACAACAACGAAAGCAATCGTAAATCACTTGGGTGAGCTAGACATCGTGGCCATGACTAACGGCTTGGATATTGCGATGGCACTTTCTGCCTGTCCGAATGTGGAGGTTCGCATTAGTGGCGGCACGCTTCGTAAAAATGCCATGTCTTTTTCGGGTTTAATGGCTAACGAAAATCTCCGCCAATATCGCTTTGATAAGGTCTTTTTGGGGGTGGATGGCTTCGACTTAAAACGAGGCATTACCACCTTCAACGAGCAAGAGGGCTACCTCAACCGCCTGATGACCGAAATTGCTGATCAGGTGATTGTGGTCACCGACTCCAGCAAGTTCGGCCAGTACAGTGAATTTGTCATCTGTGCCGCCGATGAAATTGATATTTTGGTGACGGATAACCAAATCCCCAGCCACTACCGCCAGCAGCTAGAAAGCCTTGGGGTGAAGGTGTTGGTGGCTGAATAATAAGATCCCCTCCCTCGCTTGCGGGGAGGGCTAGGGAGGGGGGATTGCCGTAGGGCAACAAGCGGTAGAAATTACACGAAAATTTGCAAATTTTTTCAGAAAATAATCGCTTGTTTTCTTGAGCCTTGCTCAATCCCCCACCCCAACCCTCCCCCGCAAGCGGGGGAGGGGGTAGCAACAAATAAAAGGAGACAACCATGTTCCTTCACATCCCTCAAAGCGAATTGGCAGCCCAAAATGCCCTTTGGACAGCCAAGGAAATTGAGCAACAGCCGGCCACTTGGCTCAAAACCCAAGCTCTGGTTGCCAGCTCGCAAATTCAAGCCTTTTTGCAACCGCTGCTTAAACGGGCTCAAGCGGGTTCTTTACGCATTATTTTTACAGGGGCAGGCACATCTGCCTTTATCGGGGGCGTAGTTGCGCCAATCCTCAGTCAGCAATTAGGCTTTGTGGTTGAAGCCATTGCCAGTACGGATTTAGTTTCTAACCCAACCCAACATTTCTTTAAAGATAAACCAACCCTTCTTGTTTCCTTCGCCCGTTCGGGCAACAGCCCTGAAAGTGTCGGGGCGGTGCAATTAGCCGATGAATTGGTCGATGAAATCTATCATTTAGCTATCACCAACAACCAAAACGGTGCCTTGTCGGTAAAATGCCATGATAATCCCACCGCTTTCGCCCTCAATCTGCCTGATGAAACCTGCGACAAGGGCTTTGCGATGACCTCCAGTGCCAGCAATATGATGTTGGCCGCCCTCTTGAGTTTTGTGCCAAACCGTTACGATTTAGCTTGGCTGCAAGCCGTGTGTGAGCGAACCGAACATTGCTTAAAAGAAGAAGCCCCAGCCGTGCGAGAACTTGCCAAACTGCCAGTAGAACGTGTGGTTTACCTCGGTTCTGGCCATTTCGCCCCGCTTGCTCAAGAAGCCGCCCTTAAAATTTTAGAACTGACCGCAGGGCAGCGTTTGGCTGTCTATGATTCGCCAATGGGCTTCCGCCACGGGCCGAAATCTTTAGTGCAGGGCGAAACCTTAATTTTGGTGATGACCTCACAAAATGCTTACACCTCTCGCTATGAAGACGATCTCTACCAAGAATTAGTCCGCGATCAAAAGGCCAAAAAAGTGGTGGCAATTGGGGCTTCAACAAGCGGTGCAATTCCTGCCGATTTTTGCAAAAACCATTTAGATGACGCAGGCCGCATCTTCCTCTATCTCACCCTGGCTCAATGCTATGCCTTTTATAGTTCCTTTGAGTTGGGCTACACCACCGATAACCCTTGCCCGACTGGGGAGGTTAATCGAGTAGTGCAGGGCGTGACCCTCTATCCATTTTCAAATAACAACGACTAAAAGGAGGCCTTATGGCAATTCTCAATACACGAATTGATGGTCGCTTAATCCACGGACAGGTAGCAAACCTGTGGACATCCTACCTCAACATTACCCGCATTATGGTGGTGGACGAAGTCGCCGCTAACAACGACATCGACAAGGCAGGGCTTCGCTTGGCTTGCCCGGCTGGGGTGAACCTAAGCGTGCTGACGGTGGAAAAAGCTGCCAATAACATCAACGAAGGGCGTTACGACAGCCAACGCGTGCTCTTGGTGGTGCGTAATCCGCAAACACTTTTGCAATTAGTTAATGCAGGCGTGCAGCTTACCGAAATTAACGTGGGGAATATGTCGCAAACCCCTGAAACACGTTCCATCAAAAAATCGGTTAATGTGACCGATGCGGATGTGGAAGTGTTCAAACAGCTTTCTGCAAAAGGCATTAGTTTGACCGCTCAAATGGTGCCTAATGAAGAAAAAATCGACCTTATGAAACTTCTCTAGGAGGGAAAAACTATGCTTGAATGGTGGCAAATCCTTTTGATTACGCTCTATGCGTTTTATCAAATTCTCGATGAAATCACAATCGTATCTAGTGCGGGTTCTCCCGTCTTTGCAGGCTTAATTACTGGCCTCATTATGGGCGACCTGACCACCGGCTTACTGATTGGTGGTTCAATGCAATTAACCGTACTCGGTGTGGGTACCTTCGGTGGGGCATCTCGTATCGATGCTAACTCAGGTACCGTTATCGCAACCGCATTTTCCGTATCAGCCGGTATGGATCCGCAACTTGCCTTAACCACCTTAGCTGTACCAATCGCAGCCTTGATGGTTTACACCGACATCTTAGCCCGTATGTCTAACGTTTTCTTTGCTCACCGCATTGATAAAAACGTGAAAAACCACGAGTACAATGCAATCACCGTCAACTACCTCTTAGGGTCAGTGGCTTGGGGTCTCTCTCGTGCCCTTCCAATCTTCTTGGCACTGGTCTTTGGTGGCCCATTTGTGGCTAAACTGGCAGAAGCAATGCAAACCGGTGTGTTGAAAGTGATCGCTGACGGCTTAACCCTTGCAGGCGGCGTGTTACCAGCCCTTGGTTTCGCTATCCTCTTGCGTTACCTCCCAACCAAACGCCATATTGCCTACTTAATCTTAAGTTTTGCCTTAACCGCAATCTTTATCACCCTCTTCGGCAACATCAACGCCGTGGGTGCCAAAGCAGGCGTGGCCAATGCCATTACCAACGTACCAATGCTTGCTATGGCGGCAATCGGTTTAGCCCTTGCCATTATGGTTTACAACCGCAGTGTTAATGAAGGCAGCCCAGTACAAGCGGCTAAAACCCCTTCAGCAAAAGGAGAAATTGAAGATGACGAACTCTAATCAACACATTGAAGTGGGCAACCCAAAAGGCTATAAACTCAACGATGCCGACTTCCGCCAAATCAATACCCGCAGCCTCTTCCTCAACCAAGTAGGCTGGAACTATGAACGTATGCAAGGCTCAGGCTACCTCTGGATTATTTTGCCACAGCTTCGCAAAATGTATGGCGACAACACCCCAGAACTGCAAAAAGCAATGGAAATGCACACCCAGTTCTTCAACACCAGTCCATTCTTTAACACCATTGTGAAAGGGATTGACTTGGCACTCGAAGAAAAACAAGGAACCAAATCTTTTGAAGCGGTTTCAGGGATCAAATCAGGCTTAATGGGGCCATTCGCCGCCATTGGTGATGCGATTTTCGGCTCACTTGTCCCTGCCATTATGGGGGCGATTGCCGCAACAATGGCTCTCCAAGGCAACCCAACAGGGGTCTTCCTCTGGGTCTTTGTGGCTATCCTCACAATGGTATTCCGCTGGGTACAACTCAAAATTGCCTACCGTGAAGGGGTCAGTCTGGTCACTACTTTAGGCCACAAACTCAACGCCTTAACCAACGCCGCTACCGTACTCGGGGTCTTCGTGGTCGGAGTGATGTGTGCCACCATGGTGAATGTCCACGTCCCTTATGTGGCCACCATCGGTGAAAAAGTGGTCTCCGCCCAGGCTAACCTAGACCTCATTCTCCCACGCCTCGTGCCTGCCCTTGTAGTTGGTTTCGTTTACTGGCTATTAGGCAGACCAAAAATGAACTCGAATAAAGCCATTATGATCATCATCGTGCTTTGTATCTTGTTCTCTTGGTTGGGGGTTTTGGCTAAGGGCTAAAACGGAAGCTAAATAAACCGTGGATAGTCAAATATCCACGGTTTACTCCCCTCTTTAGCAAAGAGGGGCAGGGGGAGATTTGGCAGAAGTGATAACAGAGTGAGGGCTATATTAGAAGTAAGATAAAAAGGATTATTCTAGGACTAATCACACTCTCACTTCGCTATTTCTACTGCCAAATCTCCCCTAACCCCTCTTTGCTAAAGAGGGGGATGGATCTTCGCAAAGTTTACGTTTATCTGACTAATCAACCAAAATTTGCAAAAACTTCAACTTTTTGACCCGCTTGTATTTATGAAAACCCTCTACATCTTCGACTTCGATGGCACGCTTGCCGACACTCTTCCCCTCTGCTTTATGTGCTTTCGGGAAACCTTCCTTAAATACAAGGGCGAGTTGTTAACCAACGCCCAAATCGAAGCCCATTTTGGCGGTTCTGAGGTGGAAATCATCGAAAAAATCGTGGGTGGCAGTGAGGCAACCAAGCAACAAGCGGTCGAATTTTACTACCAACTTTACCAAACCAATCACAGGCTTTACGCCAGTTGCCCCGAGCCAATCAGAACAATGCTTAATCAACTCAAGGCAGAAGGCAAAAAATTAGCCGTCTTTACCGGCAAAGGCAGACGAAGTCTTGATTATTCCCTCAAGGCCCTAGGGCTAGAAGATACTTTCGATTTAACCATCAGTGATGACGACATCGCAAATTCCAAACCCGCCCCGATGGCTTAATTAAAATTCTGCAACAATTACAAATCGACAAGGCAGAGGCGGTTTACTTTGGCGACAGCCCAGCCGATGTGCTGGCAGGCAATCAGGCAGGGGTGGAAACCCATTTAATCGACTGGATCGCCAATCCTCAAGCTCACATTAAATTAGGAGCAAACAATGCACTTTGAAATCGGCAAACAAGACTTCTTACTCAACGGGCAGCCCTTTAAAATCCTTTCAGGGGCAGTGCATTATTTTCGTATCGTGCCGGAATACTGGTACAAAACCCTCTACAACCTCAAGGCGATGGGGGCGAACACGGTGGAAACCTATGTGCCCTGGAACCTGCACCAGCCTGAACCCGACCGCTTTTGCTTCGACAAGCGGGCGGATTTGGTCAAATTTTTGCAAACCGCCCAAGATTTGGGGCTTTATATCATTCTTCGCCCAACGCCCTATATTTGTGCCGAATGGGAATTTGGCGGCCTGCCGGCTTGGTTGCTCAATTACCCAAATATGCGTTTGCGTAGCCGTGATCCGCAGTTCCTAAAACTGATTGAAGACTATTTTGCGGTGCTACTGCCCAAAGTCCGCCCCTTCCAGTTTACCCAAGGCGGTAACATCTTGATGATGCAAGTGGAGAACGAATACGGCTCTTTCAGTAACGACAAGGTTTATCTGCGAGCGATGGCGGATCTAATGCGAAAAGAAGGCATTGATGTGCCGCTCTTTACCTCCGATGGGGCTTGGCATAATGCGCTCAGTGCCGGCTCTTTGATTGAGGACGACATTCTGCCAACCGGCAATTTTGGTTCACGATCTGACGAAAATCTCGACCAACTGCAAGCCTTTTTCGACCACCACGGTAAATCCTTTCCTCTAATGTGTATGGAGTTTTGGGACGGCTGGTTTAACCGCTGGAAAGAGCCGGTGATTAAGCGTGAGGCACAGGATTTGGCCGACTGCGTGGCGCAACTGCTCAAACGAGCCAGCATTAACCTCTATATGTTCCAAGGCGGCACCAATTTCGGCTTTATGAACGGCTGTTCCGCCCGTAAGGACAGGGATCTGCCTCAAGTCACTTCTTATGATTATGATGCGCCCGTGCGTGAGTGGGGTGAGCCGTCCGACAAGTACTATTTGCTACAAAAGGTCTTTGCCCAATACCCAGACGCTTCCCCGATTACTGATCCGATTTTGCCTGAATTAACCGCCTATCCAAGCCTCAAGGTAGCACAAAGCGTGTCACTTTTCAGTACGCTGGAAAAACTGGCTCAACCGATTGAAAATGCCTATCCGCAGTCAATGGAAGAATTAGGCCATCATTATGGCTACATTCTCTACCGGGCCAAACCGCATAATGCAAGCGGCCCGATCAAGCTCAGAATTTACAACGCCCGAGACAGGGTGCAAATCTTCCAAGACCAGATCAAAATTGCCACCCAATACCAGTTTGAAATCGGCGATGAAGTCCTGCTAGAAGCTCCAGATCGCCCTTATCAGCTGGATCTCTTGGTCGAAAATATGGGCCGCGTCAA
Organism: Pasteurellaceae bacterium RH1A; assembly: GCA_012221805.1. Lineage (NCBI taxonomy): Bacteria > Pseudomonadati > Pseudomonadota > Gammaproteobacteria > Pasteurellales > Pasteurellaceae > Pasteurellaceae bacterium RH1A. Next base: position 1,947,831 of record CP015195.1, read on the forward strand.
TTACGGCGGCAAACTGCTTTCCCCAACCCAATACAAGGGCATTTATGGCGGCGTGATGCTGGATCTGCATTTCCACACCGACTGGCAGCAGTTCTGTTTGGATTTTGACAAACTCGATCAAATTGATTTTACAGGCGAAAAAAATCCAGCCACACCGTCCTTCTATGCCTTTGATTTGGTGCTTGATGAAGAGCCCAAAGACAGCTTTATCGACACCTCTTACTTGGGCAAGGGCGTGGTTTTTGTTAATGGCGAAAATCTCGGCAGATACTGGTCTGAAGGCCCAACGACTTATCTCTACCTGCCAGCACCTTTCTTGAAAAAGGGCAGCAACCGCATTGTGGTGTTTGAAACCGAGGGGGTAGAGGTGAGTGAATTGCGGTTTGCGGAGAAACCGATTTATAGGGAATTGGATACGGTGAATTTGTAACTTAAATCCCCTCCCCCGCTTGCGGGGAGGGTTAGGGTGGGGGGATTGCCGAAAGGCAACAAGCGATATCAAATTAGGAAAAATTTGCAAATATTCCCGAAAAATAACCCGCTTGCTTCTTGAGCTTCGCTCAATCCCCCCACCCCCGCCCTCCCCCGTAAACGGGAGAGGGGGTAGTATCAGATAATTTTAAAAAAACTAAGGAGCTTATATGAACTTAATCCTCATCAGCCACGGCGATTTCGCCACAGGCTTATTAGGCACGGCCGAGATGATTTTAGGAAAGATCCCTCATGCCCACACCGTTTGCCTCTACCCCCACGAAGGGTCGGACGATTTCAAGGCCAAATTTGAACAAGCACTTGCCAAGTGTCAGGGCGAGACGGTGGTGTTGTGCGATATTTTGGGCGGTACGCCTTGTAACGTGGCCATGCGGTTTTTGACCAACCCAGAACTTTCCCTCTACAGCGGAATGAACCTGCCCATGGTGATTAGCTTTGTCAGCGAAGGCAAGGACGATTTGATCGAAAACGCCCAGCAACAAATTTATGATGTACGCGCCCAACTGCAAGCCGTACAAGCCGGTGATGACGAATAGAATAAAAAAGGAGAACCCAATGAGCAAACGTGATTTCTTAAAAAAACTCTGCACTGAAAGAGGCATTATTTCCGCCCTGGCCATTGACCAACGTGGCGCCTTACGCCGTATGATGGGCGATGAGATTAGCCCTGAACAAGTCAGCGAATTTAAAACCCTCATTTCCCAAACCTTGACCCCTTATGCTTCCTCTATTTTGCTTGACCCAGAATTTGGCTGGGCAGCAGCAGGCAAGCGGGATGGTGAATGCGGCCTTTTAATGGCATACGAAAAAACCGGCTACGATAAAACCGCTATCGGGCGTTTCCCTGACTTGATTGATGATGTCTCCGTCCTTCGCCTCAAGGAAAAAGGGGCGGAAGCGGTCAAATTGCTCATCTATTTTGACGTGGACGAAGACCCCGCCATCAACGACCGCAAGGCAGCTTTTGTGGAGCGTGTGGGTTCAGAATGTCGTGCCGAGGGCTTGCCCCACTTCCTTGAAATTTTGACCTACGATGCCACAACCGAAGACAAGCGTGCCAACGCCCAAACCAAACCGCACAAGGTAATCGGGGCAATGAAATTCTTTGCCGATCCACGTTTTAATGTGGATGTGCTCAAGGTTGAAGTGCCGGTGGTGATGAGCTATGTAGAAGGTTTTGGCGAAGACGTGCTTTACACCCAAGACCAGGCACAAGCCTTCTTCAAGGCGCAAAGTGAGGCAACGGATCTACCATTCATCTTCTTAAGTGCTGGCGTATCGGCTTCACTCTTCCAAGAAACCCTCCGCTTTGCTCACAAAGCTGGCAGCCAGTTTAACGGCGTACTCTGCGGCCGTGCCACCTGGGCAGGCGCGGCGGAAGCCTATAAAACCCAGGGGGTAGAGGCGGCGAAATTGTGGCTTGAAACCCAGGGTAAGCAGAATATTGAGGAGTTGGTAGCGGTGCTGGAGGCGTGTGCAACACCGCTCAGAACGTAAGTAGAGCTCTTCCCCTACATCAGACTCCATACTGAAACATCTTCCCAAACCAATCTAGGGTATTTTGATAAATCTTTTGCTTATCAAATTCCGCTGTCTGTTGGTAGAGCCTTGCAAAATACAGGTCATTTTCTGTCAGATAATCTATGCCCTGCTGGGCCAGTTGGTCTGGCTCTGGCAAGGCTTGTCCTCTTTTGGGTTTGAAGAAGCTTGCCATATTTTCATAGACAGCCCAGTCTAATTCTTGGAAACTGCCCACATAGGCCTTGATATAGATACCTAACTGTGCCAAGGCCTCTTCTTGAGAGATGGGCTTAAACTCCAGGCTTTTCACCTCGCCACCCTCCTTGTAAAAGAACTTAAGCTGGTAGGCCTCTGACTGGGTGGCTAAAACCAGATGCAAGATCCAATGCTTGATTAGATCCTTATCCCGCAATTTCCCCACCCGCCAATAGATGAAATCATGGCCATAGCACTGGGCAAGATTGCCGACTAGATTTACCGAACCCAAATCCAGATTAACACTTAAATGGGTCTGATCTTGAGCTAAATAAGGCTCAATTTGTGCCCGCATAGGGGCAATTTCCTGGGCCAGATTTGCCTGGGCCAGTTGGGCAAAGTTTTGAGCTGGTAGCTGCCCCTTGAGTTTGGCCTGGTGGAAATAGTGGGCTAAATCTTCCTCCTTCAGCCCGACCAAATCATCAAAGAAAGTGTAACGCTCCAGGCCTGATAGGCTAAAGATTTCGGCCTCTTCAATGCTGTCTTCACGGCTCTCCAAATAAACGCCCAGTTGCCGATTGAAATAGTATTTGACCGGGTTTTGTACAAAGGCAATCAAGTCCTCAAGCTCAATCTCTTTAGGGCTGAAGGGGTTGGCAAGCGGGCTGAGAAAGGCCTGATTTTGCAAAGGTCTTTGGGTGACATCTAGCCACTCTTGATTAAAGGAACGCTTGCCCTGGGTAAAGTTATCAGGGCTAAAAACCGTCATGGCTTCCTTGCTTAGGATGTGATTTTTCCAATCTAGGTCATTTTCAGCCAGATAATTCATCAGCTGGGAGACCAAGACGGAAGGATAAAGCGGGGCGAATTTTTCGTCCTTGGTTAGGCTGCGGCCCACATAGCTCATATAGAAAACATCCTGGGCAGACAACAGGGCCTCAAGGAAGAGGTAGCGGTCGTCATCTCGCTTGGCTCGGTCACCCTTTTGTGGGGCGTATTGCATTAGGTCAAAGCTGTTGAGGGTTTGGTTGCGAGGAAAATCCGCCTCGTTCATGCCCAAGAGGCAGACCACCTTGAAGGGAATGGCCCGCATAGGTAGGAGGGTACAGAAATTGACTTGGCCTGCCAAAAACTGGAGGTTGCTGGCCTGTTGGTTGAGGGCGCGTTCCAATTTTGCAGAAATCAGCTCAATTTGCACCGCTTGTTGGAAATGGGCCTCTGCCATCTGTTGGCCTAACTGGTCTAGGGCCTGCTGGATTTGCAGGAGGCTGTCCAGGCTCTTGTCATTTTCAGCATAGAGATTGGCCAGCAAGCCCCTGATTTGAGCCTGCCAGTCTTCAAAGCAGTGGGGCTGGCTTAGAAAGGTCAGCCAGTCGCCCAAGATGCCAATAAAGGCAGCTAAACTGCCGGCTAGTTCTGCACTGAGCCCGTAACTTTGGTTAAAGGCTAGGGTATCCTGCCAAGGGCCAGCCTGCTCCTTGAGGCTGGCCCCCAACAAGAGGCGGTTGAGGCCGTTTTCCCAGGCATTAAAATTCTGCCAGTAGCCCTCATTGGTGGATAAGCCAGCCCGAATGCCTGCTTGTTTAACCCAGTGACGTAGGGTGTGGAGATCAGCCTGGCCAAAGCCAAACTTCTCCCGAATGGCTTCTAGATCCAAGAGCTCCAGGCAGGCTTCAGCGGTCAAATGCTCGGCCTTGAGCTTGAGCAGCTGGAGGAAGCTGGCCAGCAAAGGATCGGTCAAGCTAGCCCGCTGATCACTAAGGCTAAAGGGAATGTAACGAGGGTCGTTTTTGGCATAGCGTTCAAACACCGCCCGAATATAAGGGGCATAGCGATCAATATCTGGCGACATAACGATGATGTCTTTAGGGGCAAGGGAACTATCTTCTTCAAAGAGGTTGAGCAACTGATTATGCAAAACCTCCACCTCCCGCAGGGGGCTATGACAGGCGTGGAGCTGAATAGATCTATCGGCTTCATCAAAGTGGAAATCATGGGCAAATTTTTCTTCTAGCTCAAAAATATTACGCTTGACTTCTGCCAAGAGATGGGGAGCAGAATCGGCCACCGAGGCCACATTTTCATTAAATTCCCGCTCAACCAGGGTGGTTAAAAAATCCCGCCCCTGCTTGCCCCACATGGCCAAGAGGCTATTGCCCTCCTGCTCCAAGGCTGGCTGGTTATTTTTCAGGGCCATCTTGTGCCAAACCTTACGCTCAATCAGGTTGCCCCAGTAATACTGGCTAGGGCTAATAAAAAAGAGGTGGATATCACAGTGTTCACTCAGTTTGACCAGGGCATTGAGCTGCAAATTAGGCAGGGAGGAAATGCCAAAAATAAAAATCCGCTTGGGCAGGGCCTGTTTTTCTGCGGGGCTGAGGTTATCTAATTTGTGGAAAAAACGCTGCTCAAAATAGGCCCGGTGGGAGGTGGTAAACACCTCCTCTGTCGTGGTTTGGCCAATATGGGCCACCAAGCTCCGCCACAATTCCGCCTGCCAGGCCATATCTTTTAGGATGTGCTGGAACTTGCTGTCGCTCATATTTTTGCCTAGGTTCTGAATTTCTTTGATCACCTGGCCTGTCTGATTTTTCTCCCAGTCAATCAGCCAATGGGGGCGGTAAACCAGATATTGGTCAAAGAGATCGGCGATTTTTTCTGCCAGTTGGAAGCACTTTTCCTGATCAACCTGCTCCCCCAAGTAGGCCTTGAGGCCAGCAAAGGCCGGTTCTCCTAATTTTTCAGGAATAAGGGTCATCAAACGCCAAACCATGATCTCACGGTCGAAGCTGTTTTCCTTGGGCAGGTGGGGAAAGAGCTGGCGGTAGAGCTGCCATAAGAAGGCTGTCGGGAAGGGAAAATTAAAATTCCCCGCCACCCCCAAGCCTTGGGCAAGCTGCATTTGTAGCCACTGGGCCATGCCTGTACTCTGCACCAAGATGGTTTCAGGCTCAAAAGGATTGCTGTTGGGCTGAACCCTTAAAAGATGGAGCAAAAGCTCTTTTTGCAGGCTGAGTTGGTTGGAGTAATAGACGGTAAACATGGCGACTTCCTAAGCATAACAATGGCAGGATTGTACACCATTTCACAAGGTAAATTCACCCAAAGGGTAGCTTATTTTGATGGCCTGCCCGCTGCAATTTACCTCAAACACCAGGCCATTCTGCTCTACTCGCCTATCACAAGGCTGGCCAGCCAAACGCAGATGAAGCTGGTTTTCAGCAATCTGCATGGCCTGTAGCGTCTGATAGCCCTTGGCCTGTTGGGCTAACTGGCTTTGTTGCCAGGTTTGAAAGCTCACAAAAAGCAGGGAAAAGAGGCTCAGGGCCAGTAAAATGGCGGTAAAACTTTCCGCCCGTCTGAATTTAAGGTTCTGCATAGCCAACTATCCTTTGGGAATTAGGCACATAATACCAGTGTTGATAAAGCTGGCTTAAAGTTGAAATCACATTCCTGTTTCGGGTCACACTTCTGTCTGTTGTGCTATCTAGAGCCTGGGCAGAAATCACCAAACCATAGATCTTATCTCGGGTCACATTTAAATTAAAGGGATGTTCTGTGATTATTAAGCCATAAAAGGAATGGGGCAAAATGCCATTTTCAATCTCACGGGTAAATTTAATTATATAAGGTTTGTCATCCGTATTTTTGGGTAATTTGTCTAGGCTATCAAGCTGCAAAATATAGGCGCTAAATTCATCTATATTAAGATTATCTTCTATTTCATCCAGAAGCAGGTGTTTTTTAGTCGGTAATTTGGTTTTATCCTTAAATAAATTCACTTCCACACATTGAAAGAGATATTGAAGATGCTTTTTTCTTATTTCAATTTTCTCGGTTTGTTTTTGGTTGCAGATTACATCCTTATTAGGCCTTGATTTTTCCTGGGCTTCTTTTTCTTGGTGTATTTCATTCAGGCTTTTTAAGTAATCCCCATAATAGGCCTGAGTCATGGCTTCTTGGTGGAGCAATTTATCTTGAGAAAGAAACAAGATGGTGGCCAGGCCAGACAGCAAGACTAAGGCAGTGAGAAGCACATTGGCTGAATATTTCATTCTCTCCCCCAGTTTAAAATATGGATCTTAGTCTCTAGCCCATAGGCGATTTCCCTATCCTTAGGCGAATGGGCTTGGTATTTAATCTTCATAAACCCCTTTCTTTCGTCCAAGTCAAACTTTAATTCATCCACGATTAAATCGGCCTTAAAGGTCAGTTGATCCCATTTGTTATCACAACTTTGCAATTTTCTGGCACATTCTGCCCCCTTGCATTTGGCCTCTCTGCTCTTTTCGCTATAAATATAAATTTCCTGATTTTCTAATTTAAAACCAAATATTTCTCGGGTTAAATTCGTAGCCGCATTAATACTTTCTGTGGAATCTAAACAAGATCGCCTGCTAGTATCTGCCATTTCTCCAATACAGCCATCGCTATTTAAGTCATAAACAAACATTAAACAGCTTTGATTAGGGGCCAAATAGTAGGTCTTATTTTTTAATTTAAAGAAGTCAAGATTGTATTTGCCGTATTTTCGATAGGCCATAAAATTTATATTTTCAATATGCTGACGAAAATAATTAATCATTTGATGGGAGCGGGCTTGCAGGCGCAATAATTCGGCCTGCTTTTCTTGGGCGGCATAATGCTGGGCATAAAAGCTGCCAGCAACAAAAAGCAAGACTAGAGACAGGCTGAGTGAAATCAGTACCTCAACCAGGCTAAATGAGGCTTTTGCAGAGCGTGCGAGCATTGCGGGCTGGGACATTGATCACTCCATAGGCATCGAAATCCATCAGTCGCTGGGCCGATGGGCTGTAAAAGGCCAGGCAGCCGGCCTCTAGGTTTCCTGAACTGCCATTGACCGTCATAAAGCGGCTGGGGAAGAGTTTATTGGTACGCAGTTCCACGCTGGGAAACTGGTTGTGATAGACCAAGTAACGCCCCTTTAGGCCGCAAAGTTGGGGATTAAAGCAGTTACAAGCGGTAGATTTTTCCTCGGTTTTTGCAAGGGCAATAATGCACCAATTCTCTTGATGGTGGTTGATATAGGTTTCGTAGGACTGCTTGGTAAAGCGGGCCTGGGTTTGCACCTGGTAGAAAAAAGATCGCACCAGCTCCGCCTCTCGTTCTACCTTAACCTGATCAGACAGGGAAAAGACGACAGGCGAGAGGAAAAAGAGGGCCAGGCTTAAAATCGCCAGGGTAACGGCCGTTTCAATCAGGGTGAGGGCTTTGAACATAGTATCTCCTTGGGGAAGATACTAATTTTTTTGTAGGTGAGGGAAAAGGGGCGAAAATGATTTTTACGATCTGGATCGAAAAATGAAAATTTTTTGCTTGCAAATTTTGACAGGATTTGTACCGCTTGTAGGGTGGGCATCCCTGCCCACCTTTTTCACACATATTTTTATGGTGGGCAAGGATGCCCACCCTACACCACTACAACCACCCCTTGCGCTTAAAATAGACATAAGGCGTAGCCGCAGCGACTACCATAAGGCAAAGGGCCATTGGGTAGCCGTATTTAAAGGCCAGTTCTGGCATATTTTCAAAGTTCATGCCGTAGGTGGAGGCCACAAGCGTGGCTGGCAGGAACATGACCGACACCAAAGAGAAGAATTTCATAATCCGGTTCTGTTCAATGTTGATAAAACCCATGGCCGCTTGCATAAGGAAATTGACCTTTTGGAAGAGGGATTCGTTATGAGGAAGCAGGGATTCAATGTCTCGCATAATGTCCCGAGCCTGTTCTAGCTGGTTGGTTGGCAGGCGGGTTTTACGCAGGAGGAAGCCCAAGGCCCGCTGGGTATCCATGAGGCACTGGCGTACCTTGGAGCTGGCATCCTCGTATTCGGTCAAATCAGCCAAGGCATCATTTAATTCATCGCCCTGCTTGCCATTGAGCACCACTCGGCTTAATTTTTCCAGTTCAGCATAAATTTCTTCAATTACATCGGCTAGCTGCTCGATCTTGGTTTCAAGCAAATCCAGCAGAACTTCATAGGCATTGCAATCAATCAGCTTCTCACGGCGAGAACGCATCCGATAAAGGCGGAAGGCAGGTAAGTCTAGCTCACGCAGCGTAAACAAACGCCCATCACGCACGGTAAAGGCCACCGTGGCAATATCAGCGTAGTCATCATCATCTAAACAATAGAAGAAGGAGTGCAGGTGGAGGCCGTCTTCGTCCTCAAAAAAGCGGGCAGAAGCTTCCAAGTCCTCTAGCTCGTGATCTTCGGCCAAGGTTTGGTCGAGACGTTTTTCAAGCACAGAACGTTCGGCATCGGTTGGGTCAATGAGATCAATCCAGATGGCATTGTTTAATTGGGTAATATCGGTTTCATCAACTCTAACAAGTCGTGAGCGTTCGCTATCTACGGCAAAAACTCTAATCATATCAAGCTCCTAAGAAGGGAGGCAATGAACAAGAAGGAACAAAAAAGACACTGACAAGCTACTCTTGCCAGACAGGGATTTTGGACAAGAGGGAAATTAAAAAGCGGTCAAGTATCGACTATGATTGTCCAAAATGTAGATCCTCAAAAGAAAAAAGACGGGCGATTTTAGCCCTTAATCGTGTCTGCGTCAAGGTAAAATACAAGCGGGGCGAATTTGCACGTTTTTAACAAATTGGCCCCGCTTGGCGAGTAAAGTCGTTAAGGCTTATTTCTTACGCGAATGTAAGCCCTTCTTCTCCAGATTACGGTAGATCAACCACTGTTGGGCGATGGTAATCAGGTTAGAAGTGAGCCAGTAAAGTACCAGGCCTGATGGGAACCAGAGAAAGAATACGGTAAAGAGAACCGGCATAAAGGTCATGACCTTTTGTTGCACTGGGTCTGCCACAGGGGTTGGCGACATCTTCTGAAGCAAGAACATAGACGCACCCATTAAAAGCGGCAGGATGTAATAAGGGTCTTGGGCAGACAGGTCTTGGATCCAGCCGAAGAACGGGGCGTGGCGGAGTTCCACCGCTTCCATGAAGGTCCAGTAAAGGGCGATGAAGATCGGCATTTGTAGGAGGATTGGCAAGCAACCGCCCATTGGATTGACCTTCTCTTCCTTATAGAGCTTCATCATTTCTTGGCTCATACGCTGGCGGTCGTCACCAAAACGCTCACGCATTTCGGTTAAACGTGGTTGCAACATCCGCATTTTGGCCATGGAGGTGTATTGGGCCTTGGTGAGTGGGTAAAGGATGGTTTTAACCACAATGGTAACCCCAATAATGGCCAAGCCCCAGTTGGTCACTATGCTTTGGATAAAGGTGAGCAACCAGAAAAGCGGTTTGGCAATAAACCAGGCCCAGCCGTAATCCACGGTTAGGTCTAAATGGTTGGCAACTTCAGCCATTTCTTTTTGATCTTTCGGGCCGGTCCAAAGTTGGCTTGGAAGTGTGGCTTGGGAGTTTGGAGCTACAGTCACGACTGCACCACGATAACCAATAGTGCCAACACCATTGCTGGTGCGGGTGTAGAGGTTGTTGTCAGCATCTTGGTTTGGCACCCAGGCAGAAACGAAATAGTGTTGCAGGATAGCCACCCAGCCAGCCTTGGTTGGAATATCTAGGTTGGCCTTTTGCATTTCATCAAAGCTATATTTTTTATAGTTGGTCTCAGATGAAGAATAGGCACCACCGGTGTAGGTTGGCATGGCGAAGTTGCCTGAGCTTTCAACCAGGGTATGTTTAAGCTGGCCATAAGGCTGAACTTCGAGGGTTTCGCCTGTTTGGTTGTTGATAACGAAGTTTACGCCCACGTTGTAGCTGCCACGTTTAAGCACAAATTCCTTGCGATAGGTTACGCCATCTTTCTCAAAAACAAGCGGCACAACCAATTCATTTTGGCCTTCTGGTAGCACAAATTTATCGGCAGTGACGCTATATTGCGGGCGGCCAGCCGGGGTATCAATCCCGTTTTTACCCACCAAACCACTTTGGGCCACATAGGTTTTGCCTGTATTGGTTAAGAGTTCAAAAGGTGTGTTTGAATCCAATTCTGCATTGTGTTTAAGCAGGTCAGAATCCACCACGTCACCGCCTAGGGTGTCGATGGTTAAACGCAAGACATCACTTTCCACAAGGATGGTTTTGCCCTGGGTGGCTTGCTCATTGATGGCTGACGTGCTGCTAGAAGCAGGCACATCGCTGTTTTGAGCGGCTTGCACTTGTTGGGCTTGCTGTTGAGCTTGTCGCTGGGCTTGGATTTCAGGGTTAAAATCCTGCTGCCATTGGGTGTAAATTAAAAATGACACCAGCAACAAACCGAGGAGGAGTAAACTACGATTTGAATTCATTGGTAGGCTCTCAAAGGTTGTCAAAAAAGTAAAGAAAATAAAGTCGTTATTCTATAATAGCTTGCTCCCAAGGCCAAACATCTTTTGCAGCAAGCGGGCAGATTTTTGCAAAAAATCGCAAATTTCTGCCCGCTTGTAATAAAAATAAGGGGCAAATGTAATTTGCCCCTATTAACTTAGTGTCTAAAATGTCTCATTCCTGTGAGCACCATAGCCATTCCGTGCTCATTGGCTGCGTCAATCACTTCCTGATCCCGCATTGAGCCACCTGGATGAATCACACAGGTAATGCCCACCTGGGCGGCAGCGTCAATCCCATCTCGGAAGGGGAAGAAGGCGTCAGAAGCCATCACACAGCCGGCCACCTGCAAGCCCTCGTCCTCGGCCTTAATGCCAGCAATCTTGGCCGAATAAACCCGGCTCATCTGGCCGGCCCCAATGCCGATGGTCTGCTTGTTCTTGGCATAGACAATGGCGTTGGATTTGACATACTTGGCCACCTTCCAGCAGAAGAGCAGGTCTTCCATCTCTTCCTTGGTTGGCTTGCGTTCAGACACAAATTCCAGATCTTCAATATCCACCTGGCCCTGGTCTGCGTCTTGTACTAAAAGGCCACCATTAACCCGCTTGAAGTCTAAGCGAGCCTGGGCTTCGCTAAAGTCGCCACATTCTAGCACCCGCACATTTTTCTTCTTGGCCAGGGCTTCCTTGGCCTCTGCTGATACACGAGGGGCGATAATCACCTCCACAAACTGGCGGTCGGCAATGGTTTGGGCGGTTTGGCCATCTAACTCACGGTTAAAGGCGATAATGCCGCCGAAGGCTGAAGTTGGGTCGGTTTGGTAGGCTCGGTTGTAGGCCTCCAAAATATCGGCTCCTAGGGCTACGCCACAAGGGTTGGCGTGTTTAACAATCACACAGGCCGGCTCTTTGAATTCTTTTACGCACTCAAGAGCCGCATCGGTATCGGCAATGTTATTGTAGGAAAGGGCCTTGCCTTGGAGCTGCTTAGCCGTCGCAACACTTGCCTCTTTCACTTCATTTTCCACATAGAAGGCGGCATTTTGGTGGCTGTTTTCGCCATAACGCATGGTCTGTTTGCGGATGAAATTGAGGTTGAGGGTGCGAGGGAACTGGCCGCAAGGCTGGCTCAGATCTTCCTCTTCCGCCCCTTGGTAAGGTGGGACTAGCTTGCCGAAGTAGTTGGCAATCATAGAATCATACTGGGCCGTATGCTCAAAGGCCTTGATGGCTAGGTTGAAACGGGTTTCCAGCGTCAGGCTATTTTGGTGGGCATCCATCTCAGCCAAAATGGCTTCAAAATCACCATTATTGACCACAATAGCCACATCTTTATGGTTTTTGGCCGCAGATCGCACCATAGTCGGCCCGCCAATATCAATGTTTTCTACCGCATCGGCCAGCGTGCAATCAGGCTTGGCCACTGTTTGAGCGAAGGGGTAAAGATTAACCACCACCATATCAATGCGTTCAATATTGTGCTGGGCCATCACTTCATCATCGGTGCCACGGCGGCCTAAAATCCCACCGTGTACCTTAGGGTGGAGGGTCTTAACCCGGCCGTCCATCATTTCAGGAAAGCCCGTATAGTCAGACACTTCCACCACCGGCAGGCCAGCTTCCGCCAATAATTTGGCCGTGCCACCGGTTGAAAGCAGTTTCACCCCACGTTGGTGTAGGCCCTGAGCAAATTCGACAATGCCTGTTTTATCAGACACACTGAGTAACGCTTGTTGAATGGTCATTATGGTTCCTTTTACCTAAGAAAATCAAACGGCGGACATTATAACGCAAACGTTTGCGGATGGCATTAAGATCTTGGCAAGCGGGAAAGAGTTGGCGATTTTTTGCAAAAACCCCTTCGCCCATCTTCGATGGCGCCAGCGTCCTCGCTGGTGCCACTTTGCTAGAGCAGCACCAGCGAGGACGCTGGCGCTATCATAGGAGAGTTATTCATACCTCAAAGCATCCGCTGGTTCAACCTTGGAGGCTCGATAGGCAGGATAAAGGGTGCAAGCCAGGGAAAGTAGGATGGAAACGGCCATAATCACCGCCACCTGGCTGCCGACAATCTCTGTTGGAAGCTGGACGCCACTAGGGTTAATCAGGCTAATCACATGGCCCAAATAATGGGTGGCCAAGAGCCCCAAGAGGCCGCCCAGCAGGGAGCCAATAATCCCCACCACTGAACCCTGCCACATAAAGATCTGCATAACCTGGCCCTTGGTCAAACCTTGGGTTTGGAGAATGGCTATCTCGCCTTGTTTGTCCACCACCATAAGACTCAAGGAAGTCACAATATTGGAAATGGCCACAATAATAATCAGGCTGATCAAAAGCCCCATCATGTTTTTTTCCATGCGAACGGCCTGGAAGAATTCGCCCTTTTGCTCCCGCCAATCACTGACCTGCCAGAGGTCAGGCTTAAAGTACAGATCTAATTCGGTCACTAAGAAAGGATCGCTTAAAAAGAGCCGCTGGCCCTGGACTTCATTTTCAGGAATCCGCAAAAGCCGGCCTACATCGCTCAAATTAGCAAAAAGCGTGTATTCGCTGGCTTCATTGCCACTGTAGTAAATGCCTGAAACGGTAAAAAGCCTTTGCACCGGCACCCGGCCAAAAGGCGTGTACTGGCTGTTTTCGGTGATCATGAGCCGCAACTTGTCCCCCTGGCCCAAACGCAGTTTTTGGGCTAGACGGGAGCCAATCACCACCTTAAATTCACTGGCCGGCAAAAGTGTCTCAATATCAAGATTAGCAATCAGCGGATCATCAGAGGCCTGCTCCACCCCAAGCAGCTGGCCGGCATTGATGCCCTCTGCGCTTTGAATAATCACACTGGCTCGGTTGATGGGCACACTCTTGGAAGCAAAAGCAGGCAGATCAAGCGAGGCAGATTTGTCCAAATTTTGCAAGGGATTGGAGACCACAGCATGAGGCAAAACAGACAGCACATTGCGCTTTTGAGTGTTTTCCAGGCCATTCATCACCGAAAGCACAATGATTAGGGCCATAACGCCCAGCACAATACCTAGGCTAGCCAGGTTGGTGACCAAACGGCCGAAGCGGTCGGCACTTTTAGACCGCCAGTAACGCAGGGCAATAAAAAGAGGAGTTGTTACATTCATAAATCTGTTGCTAGGCCAAAAATGGAAAAATAATGGCATATTTTGAGGGCTTTCGCAAATGGGAGAGGCCTATTCTTGCCTTGCTTTCCTAAGTTAAATTATCATAGATTAGTTTTTTTTATCACAATCATAAATTTTTTTAAAAAAATCTCTAGACAAGCAAAATTTTCTTTGTTAAATTCGTCGCCACTTCAACAAACACAACATTTTAAATTTAAAAATACAAGGAGTTCCTATGAGCGATTTAAACGCCCTTTTCCAACAGATCAAACAACGTGACCCAGGCCAAGCCCCCTTCCACCAAGCGGTTGAAGAAGTCTTTGGCAGTCTTGCTCCCTTCTTAGCCAAGAACCCACAATACACCAAATATGGCTTGCTTGAGCGTATTGTTGAGCCTGAGCGTGTGATTACCTTCCGTGTGACTTGGGTGGACGACAAGGGCCAGGTTCAGGTCAATCGTGGCTACCGTGTGCAAATGAACTCGGCCATCGGCCCTTATAAAGGTGGCTTACGTTTCCACCCAACTGTGGACTTGGGCGTGCTCAAATTCCTGGCCTTTGAACAGGTCTTTAAAAATGCCTTAACCACCCTGCCTATGGGCGGTGGTAAGGGCGGTTCAGACTTCGACCCTAAAGGCAAATCTGATGCGGAAGTGATGCGTTTCTGCCAGGCCTTTATGAGCGAACTCTATCGCCACATCGGGGCAGACACAGATGTGCCAGCCGGCGACATCGGTGTAGGCGGGCGTGAAATCGGCTTCCTCTATGGCCAATACAAAAAATTACGCAATGAATTTACCTCGGTCTTAACCGGTAAGAGCTTAACCTGGGGCGGCAGCTTAATTCGTCCTGAAGCGACAGGTTACGGCACTGTTTACTTTGCTGAATCTATGCTTGCCACCCGTGGCCAATCCTTTGAGGGCAAGGGCGTGGTAATTTCAGGTTCAGGCAACGTGGCCCAATATGCGGCTGAAAAAGCCCTACAAAAAGGTGCACGAGTGCTGACCGTTTCAGACTCCAACGGCTATGTTCTCTTCCCTGAAAGCGGCATGACCGAAGCTCAATTAGCCGACCTCTTAGTGCTTAAAAACGAACGCCGTGAACGCTTGTCTGTTTATGCGACAGAACAAGGTCTCCAATACTTTGCTGGCCAAAAACCATGGGGCGTGAAATGTGATATTGCCCTACCGTGTGCCACCCAAAATGAGTTAGACGGCGAAGATGCTAAAGCCCTCTTAGCCAATGGTTGTGTGTGTGTGGCCGAAGGGGCCAATATGCCATCCACCCTGGCGGCGGTTGAAGTCTTCACCCAGGCCAAGATCCTCTATGCACCAGGTAAGGCATCGAATGCAGGTGGCGTGGCCACTTCAGGTTTAGAAATGAGCCAAAACGCTATTCGCCTTTCTTGGAGCCGTGAGGAAGTGGATCAACGCCTCTTCGACATCATGGCCAACATCCACCAAAACTGTGTGGAAAACGGCACAGAGGCAGATGGTTTCGTCAACTATGTGAACGGCGCTAACATCGCAGGCTTCAAAAAAGTGGCCACTGCTATGCTAGAGCAAGGTGTGGTTTAGGCCTAAGCCTTAAAAAAATAATCCCCTTTGGATGAAAATCTAAAGGGGATTTTTGTTGAGCTTCGACTAATGGTTCTGCAAGCGGGATAAACTTAGGGAAAATTTGCAAAAAATCCGCCACTTTAAACCGCTTGTAACCCAAGCCTTTTGTATAAACGCCCTTTTTCCTGCTCATTTAAGATCCGATACTGGCCGCAGCCCAGATCTCCCAGCTCAAAATCCCCCAAGCCAACCCGAATTAAACGTAGGGTTGGAAAGCCGATATGGGCGGTCATGCGGCGGACTTGGCGGTTTCTGCCCTCTCGGATTTGCAGCTCCAGCCAAGAGGTGGGAATGGTCTTACGTTCCCGAATTTTAGGGGCAATGGCCCAATCAAAGTGTGGCTCGTCAATGATTTTGGCCTTGGCGGGCAGGGTTGGGCCGTCTTTAAGTGCTAGGCCTTGTTCTAGGCGGAGCAAATCTGAGGCCTGGGGCTGGCCTTCCACCTGTACCCAGTAGGTCTTGAATTTTTCAAATTTAGGGTTGGCCAGGCGGTGTTGGATTTGGCCGTTGTTGGTTAGCAATAAAAGGCCCTCGCTGTCCCTGTCCAGCCGGCCAACTGGGTAGATCTGGGGCAGGGGCAGAAAATCCTTGAGGGTTTGCCGGCCCTGCTCGTCACTAAATTGGGTCAGCACATCATAGGGCTTATTAAATAAAACCACCACCGTGTCTGCAAAAGTGGGACTGGCCTTTTTAGGTTTGGAGGCAAAAAGGCGCTTTGAGCGGCTAAAGATTGGCTTTTTCATGATGAAGGCGTAGAATAAAAAATAAGAAACATTGTATAAAAGTCTGGAAGAATGATAAAGCCTTGGCTTAGATCAAACTTTTGTTAAATTACCCAAAATGAGTAGCTTGCATTTCAAACAGGATCTCAGCACAATCGCACCTTCTTTAGCCTAGAAAAGGGATAAACATGACCACACCATATCGTATTTTATTGATTGATGACCACCCACTGATGCGTCAGGGTATGCGCCAGTTACTGGAGTTAGAAAATAATTTTGAAGTTGTTGGTGAAGCCAGCAATGGCCTGGATGGCATTGAGCTTGCCCTTGAACAAGAGCCAGATGTGATCATTCTTGATCTTAACATGAAAGGCCTTTCCGGCCTAGACACCCTCCGCGCCCTGCGTAGCAAGGGGGTAGATGCCCGCATTGTGGTCTTAACCGTATCAGACGAGCCTAATGATATTTTTGCCCTTATGGATGCTGGTGTTGATGGCTATCTATTGAAAGATACCGACACGCCTGAACTCCTAAGCAAGATCCAAGAGGCCGCTTATGGCAAGATGGTCTTAAGTGATGCGGTGCGTGAACACCTCTTGGCCAGACAGCCTAAAACCGACCCGCTTGGTGGCCTGACCGATAGAGAAAGAGATGTGCTACAGTGGATTGCCACAGGTATGTCCAACAAACAAATTGCCGCCCAGCTCTTTATTTCGGAAGAAACCGTGAAAGTGCATATCCGCAACCTCTTGCGTAAACTCAACGTCCATTCTCGAGTGGCGGCGACCGTGCTTTATTTAGAGCAGCAAAAATAAGCAAAAGGGGCAATATTTGCCCCTTGGTTTTCTGGCCTACTGGGCCTTTTCTACACGGAATACATCAAGATCAGCCTTGTTCCATTCCTTGTCTAATTTACCCTGAATGCGGATCTTGTCTTGCGGCGTCACATTTAAGCCGTTCCAGGCATGATCTTCCACCTCGATCTTAATCTCGCCCGTGGCATCACGGAAGATGAACTCATCATTGTCAATTTGGCGAACAATATTGCCTTCTAAGAGAACAATGCTATCATCATTAAAAGTCTTAGCCTGAGCAATGGTGACCACCGTGTTGCTTTGTTGTGGGCCAAAAACCTGATTTGGGTTGTGATTTGGCTTTGAACAAGCGGCTAAACCTGCGCCCACTAGGGCAATCATCAGCAATTTTTTCATTGAATTTTCCTCTTTCTTAAATTTTAACGGCTGACACGATCAACATCAATGGTTGTGCCTTTTCTGTCCTTATCCACAGAGCCATAGA
Organism: Pasteurellaceae bacterium RH1A; assembly: GCA_012221805.1. NCBI lineage: Bacteria > Pseudomonadati > Pseudomonadota > Gammaproteobacteria > Pasteurellales > Pasteurellaceae > Pasteurellaceae bacterium RH1A. The sequence continues at coordinate 1,965,122 of CP015195.1, forward strand.
GCTTGATCTTGGTTTTCGGACTGGCGGTTACGCCTCTCCAATCCTCATTGTCGATCTCAACACGGATAGAGCCTGTTGAATCCTTGAACAAATAAGTATCTTCATCATACTGCTTCACAATGTAGCCACTGAGGCTAACAGGGGCATCGTCACGGGCTGCTTTGGCCTGTTTCACGGTTTTGATGGTGGTAGTTGCTTGGCTACTTGAACCATTGGCCTGAAAACCTTGTGCCATGGCAGCCGTTGAGAACAGGGCAAGGGATGCAAGTGCAAATAATTTTTTCATAAAATCTCCGATAATCGTTAAAATCACAGCCTCTCGGCTTGGTATGAACGCTATTAAAACAAAAACTTCTTAAACAAATCTTAAGAAAACACATTATTCATCACTATAGCCATGATCGGCCAATAATTGACCATCTAAATAGGCCCGGCCCTCGACTAAGGCCAAACGATCAGCACAGAACCAGCCCACAACCAGCGGATAGCAACGGTGCTCTTGCTCATGTACCCGCTCCATCACTTCCTCAAGGCTATCTTCAGGAAAAATAGGCACCTTGGCCTGGAGGATAACCGCCCCGCCGTCCACTTCTTCATTCACAAAATGGATGGACATCCCATGCTCACTATCCCCTGCTTCCATGGCCCGTTGGTGGGTGTGCAGGCCTGGGTATTTAGGCAAGAGTGAAGGATGAATATTGAGAATTTTGCCGGCAAAACGCTGGGTAAAGGCCGCGGTTAAGATCTTCATATAGCCTGCCAGCACAATTAAATCAGCCTGCAAGGCCTCAATCTGGCTGGCGATGGCGGCGTCCATGGCCGCATTGCTGTCAAAGGCCTTACGCTCAAAAACGAAGCTGGGAATGCCCGCTGCCTTGGCCCTTTCCAGCCCATAGGCATCCGCCTTATTGGAAATGAGGCCGACAATTTGGCCTTGGATCTTGCCAGCCTGCTGGGCGTCTAAAATGGCCTGGAAATTGCTGCCATTGCCTGAAATTAAGACTACAATTTTTTTCATCGCTTATCCTTCTTTGCAAATTTTTGGCAAAAAACAACCGCTTGTAAGGTGCTTTCTCCATTACAAGCGGTCTAGTTTTCATCAAAACTTACACAATTTCAACTTGTTCTGTGCCTGATCCTAAGTTTTCGATCTTACCAATCACCCAAGCCTTCTCGCCTGCTTGCTCTAGCAGGGCCAGAGCAGTTTCCACATCCTTTTCAGGCAGGGCAATCACCATGCCCACACCGCAGTTGAAGGTGCGGTACATTTCATAGCGGCTAATATTGCCCTTTTCCTGCAACCATTTGAAGGCTGGCAACCATTCCCAGCTGGCTTCATTGATAACGGCTTTGACGTTATTCGGCAACACCCGTGGGATATTTTCCCAGAAGCCGCCGCCTGTTAGGTGAGCGATGGAATGGACATCCACCTGCTTAATAAGCTGCAAGATGGACTTCACATAAATTTTGGTTGGAGCAAGGAAATGCTCGCTTAAAGGCTTGCCTTCCAGCTCATCGGTTGGCTTGGCACCGCTCACCTCTAGCACCTTACGGATAAGGGAATAGCCGTTAGAATGCGGGCCGCTAGAGCCCAAGGCAATTAGGGCATCGCCTGCACGGGTGGCAGAGCCGTCAATGATTTCAGCCTTTTCCACCACGCCCACACAGAAGCCGGCCAAGTCGTAGTCGCCCTCGTGGTACATACCCGGCATTTCGGCCGTTTCCCCGCCCACCAAGGCACAGCCCGACTGCTCACAGCCGTTAGCAATGCCCTTGATCACGGAGCTGGCCACATCAACATCCAACTTGCCTGTGGCATAGTAGTCGAGGAAGAAGAGCGGCTCGGCGCCCTGCACCACTAAATCATTCACACACATGGCCACCAAGTCGATGCCGATGGTGTCGTGTTTGTTCAGGTCAATCGCCAAACGCAGTTTTGTGCCCACACCATCCGTGCCAGACACCAAAATTGGCTCCTTATATTTGGTTGGCAAGGCACACAGGGCACCAAAGCCGCCCAAACCACCCATCACTTCAGGGCGGCGGGTACGTTTTACATCGCCCTTAATGCGTTCGACCAATTCATTCCCAGCGTGAATATCCACGCCAGCATCTTTATAACTAAGTTGAGTGCTGCTCACGATTGACCTCAAATCAAATGAAATTAACAAAAACGGCAGGATTATACCACCAAGCAAACGTTTGCGAAATGAAATTAAACAGAATTTTGAAGGGAGTAGAAGGCAGAAAAGGGTGAGGGCATTCCCAGCCAAACCTCGGCACACGGTGCTTTCAATTCTGGCTGCTTTCTTCCGAACCTGACCAAATAAACTGAAGACCATTGCGAGGAACCAGAAATGCCCTCATTGGATTGCATAAAGCAAGGCCTGCCATTATAGGGATTTTTCGCCCCAAGGCAACCCATTTCGCAGCAAGCGGTAGGGTTTTGCTTAAAATTTGCAAAAAACCTGGGATTTTAGACCGCTTGAAAGGGAGGGGATTTAGCGGTAGTCCGCAAACAGCCCCAACACCCACTCAATAAAGACTTCCAACCGCTTAGGGATAAACTCCCGTTGGGGATAGACCAGCCACAGGGGGCGTTTGGGGCTGTCGATGTGGGGCAGGATTCTCACCAGCTTGCCTTCATCTAGCTCTTTCTGCACCAAAATGGCAGGCAAATGGCCAATGCCGAAACCCGCTAAAAGGGCCTGCAAAAGGGCGGTGGAATCATTGACCAAAATTCGGCTGGGCAGTTTGACGGTCTGCACCTGTTTTTTGACCACAAAAGACCAGGGCAAGACCTTGCGGTGCTGGCCGAAAAAGTAGTTGATGACCCGATGATCTTCTAGCTCCGCCAGGGTTTGGGGTTCGCTGAACTTTTCCAAATAAGCAGGAGCAGCACAGGTCACCATATCAATCTCCCCCAAACGGCGGGCGATGTCGGACGAATCCGCCAAATTCCCCAGCCGCAGGGTGCAATCCAAGCCCTGATCGATAAGGTTATGGGTGTCGTCTGATGATGTAATCACCAAATCAATCTCAGGATAGGCCGCCTGAAATTCAGGCAAACGAGCCATCACAAAGGGCATTACCGCAGGTGGCATATCCAGTCGCAACTTGCCCTGGGGCAGCTGGGCCGAGCCCGACAGATCGTTAAAGGTCTGCTCCAGCTCCGCCAGCAGGTTCTGGCATTTCTCATAAAACACTTCGCCTTCAGCCGTGAGTGCAATCTTGCGGGTGGTACGGTTGAGTAGGCGTGAACCCAGCTGGGTTTCCAGATATTTCACCGCCTTAGACACGGCGGAAACGTGCAGATTAAGCTGGTCGGCAGACTGGGTAAAACTGCCTGTTTCCACCACACGGGCATAGATTTGTAGGGCTTGGATTCTGTCCATATTTTTGCTGGTTTTGAAAAAGAAAAGCGGGGTATTTTAGCAGATTGGGGAAGAAATAGGAAAATGATGATACAAGATCTTTTGCTATCTCTTACTTAAATCAAGTTTAATCCCACACGCCATATGGAATTAAACTTAATTTTGCATTTTTTTTACCGCTTGATTAACCCAAATAATACACAAAATCCCAAACCAAAGGCATATTGCACTTCTATCAGCGAAACAAGCGGGTGTTTTGTAAGAAAAACTTGCAAATTTTCGACCGCACTTTGGGGCGGTTTGGGTTGGATATTGCTGTCTGAACATTCATCAATCTTCAGACAGTATTTTGCTAGATGTAAGTCAATTAAGATATTACCTAAGGCTTTCGATTTCTCTTGTAGAATTTTTTTGAATGTAATCTAAATATTTTTCTTCTGTTAGTTGAGCAACTAACTCAGCATTAGCACTAATTAGAACGTGTAACTCCTGCCAATTAGATTCTGGCTTGAAACTTCCTGCCTTCGGTCTTTTTAGACGATTCCATTTTTTTATTTCAGTTCCCGCACGAATAGCCGAGCTAGAGCTGTTTTCTGTATTATATTTATTTTTGACTTGTAAAAGAATAATGCTATTTTCATTAAAGTAGCAGAAATCGACAGCTCGAAACACAGATCCTGCACACCAATACCAACCGTGAGATTCAAGAACTTGAGCTAAATATTCTTCTAAAATAGCCCCATTCATATTTTCTGCACTCATATATAGATAATGACCAGTTAAGTAGTATTGTAATATCTCATCACTTTGATCAGTTGATGCAGAAACCCTTTGCAATAGTGCGGCATCTTGTTCACCATAATTTTTTAGTGGTCGTTGTAGAGCTGAACTATCTCTGCTTAAAGTGTATTTTTTGCACCAACGCTGAAGATATTCAGTGCATAGTTGTTTAATATCATCGCTATCTTCTATTTTTATCTTAGGAAATAGAGATATTTCATTGTGTAAGGCAAAATCAAAAAGAGCTTTTAGTCTATTTTGATGTTGAGTGTTAGTCACCTGAGATACTACTGTTTGGTGGAATAGATTTGATATAGTGTCTAAACCAAGCACAACCAGCTCATCTAGACTTTTATTAATTTTAGCCATTTTGGATATTCTCTCCTGTAAAAATTGATCATTCTACTATAAAGTAGTCTTGTGATTCGAGAGGGGAAGTGTTAAAATTGGGGTCTAAAAAAAGTTTCGATAGGGATTGTTATGTTGAAGGTCGAAGAAATTGCTCAAAAATTAGAAGTTTCTGAGCAGTATGTGCGTAAATTGATACGAGATGGAAAAATTCAAGCGATAAGTAAAGGAAAAGTGTGGTATGTAACAACAGAATCCTTAGATGAGTTTTTAGAACAATATCATTATGTTATCAATCCACAAGATAGGAAACGTAAGGAAGATGACATACCTGATATTGTTGCTCTTTCTTTTTTTAGTGGTGGTATGGGGCTAGATATTGGTATTCAGCAAGCAGGAATTCATCCGTTGTTAGTGTGTGAAGTTAATAAGGAGGCTCGTGCAACGATTGTAGCTAATGACAATAAAGTCGGTCTTATTGGCGATATTTGGAAATATGATGCTAAAACGATCAGGGATTTTGCTAATTTACCCTTGGATCAAGAGATTGATCTTATTTATGGTGGCCCTCCTTGCCAAGCTTTTTCTACCGCAGGTAAACGTAAAGGATTTGAGGATGCTAGAGGAGATGTCTTTATACGCTATCTCGATTTGATTGAAGAACTCAAGCCTCGCTATGTGGTAATAGAGAATGTTCGGGGCTTACAGTCTACAGAGGCTGTGCTAGAGAATACACAAGGGCAAGGAGTTAAGGGTGGAGTATTATATTATGCTATGACTAGGTTAGAAAATTTAGGCTATGCAGTTTCCTTTGAGCTTTATAATGCCGCCAATTTTGGAGCTGCTCAAAAACGTGAGCGGTTTGTTATTATTGCTAAAAAAGGCAAACAGAAGGTTCCTTATTTGACTCCCACCCATTCAGAAACAGGCGATTTTGGATTACCACAATGGAAAACATTAGGCGATGCTATTTCTGATATTCAACATAAGCCAATGAATTATATAGAAATTCCAAAATCTAGAATTGAATGGTTTAAAAAAATTCCAGAAGGTGGAAACTGGCGTTCTTTACCTAAAGAAGAACAAAGAGAGGCAATGGGAAAAAAATATGATATGGGTGGAGGTAAGACAGGTTTTTATAGAAGGCTTTCGTTTTCTCAACCAAGCCCAACACTTGTTACCGTTCCTACTATGCCTGCAACAGATCTTATTCATCCTACAGAGTTGCGCCCCTTATCTGTAGAAGAATATGCCAGAATCCAAGGCTTTCCTGATGATTGGGTTTTCAAAGGAAATATTATGGAAAGATACAAGCAAATTGGAAATGCAGTTCCTATCAAACTTGGCGAGGCTATAGGACGGACAATCTATAATGATATCCATCAGATTCACAATCCAGCTTATGACGGATTCAAGTATTCACGCTATTGTAATACATCAGACATAAGTTTTCCCCGGCAGTACTTAAAAAATTTAGAAAGTGCATTAAAAGTAAATATAGAGCAATCACAATTAGCTCTTGAACTTTGAAACATATAAAAGGCTTGGTTAAGAGGCGGATTTTAGTCCGCCTTTTTAGTTTTGCTCGCAAACGCCCCACCACCGACCAGCTCAATTTCGCCCCTTTCCAACCAAGGCTCAAGCCACTTTCTCACATCATCTTGGCTTTCCAAACCAAAGGCATATTGCAGTTCAATCAGCGAAACAAGCGGGTGTTTTTGCAGAAAAACGTGCAGATTTTCGACCGCACTTTGGGGCGGTTTGGCTTGGATTTTGCTGTCTGAAATCTGCTCAATCGCTGCCATTAAATCCTTGTCCGTCGCCACGCCTTCAAGCAAGAGCGATTTACCTTGATATTCCAACAAGTAAGCAGGCAGGGAGCGGATTTGCAGTCTCGATCGCAAGACCCTGTCTTTTTCTAATTCGGCTTGTGCCGAGCCGTCTTGAAAATGGCGGATAAAGCGGTTTTTATCCACACCGACCAAGTCCGCCACACGCAGGATTTCTTCAAAATGCGTAATGGGGCGGGTTTCTACAATGAGAGCATAAGCCAGTCGGTATAGAAAAGCGTCCGCCCTTGCCTTATCCGCCAGTTCCACCGCTTTCACCGCCAGATTTAAGGGCGTGGATGAGCGGTGATTTTGGTCAAACAGTGCCAAGTTTTCAGGGCTGATATGAATGGGCATTCCGCTAATGCCTTGTTCCGCCTGATAGATCCTTGCCAGTCGGCGATTGTAGCGTTTGAGTGCTTGTTCATCGCCTTCTCTAAAATCATCGGCCATCATAAAATGGCCTACGTCTCGCACCAGCCCTGCCATTTTTGTTTCAAACTGGATTTGGTCGGCAAAATGGGTTTCGATTTTCCGCAGAAAAGGCTGGCTTTCATAGGTCAGCCCCATCATCGGATCGGTAAACAGGGTGATTTTTAGCATTTTATTTCTCCATCAGTCTGCCCGCCACAGCCCAGCTTTGCAGGTCATCAAATTTGATGTAAATGTTGGCGGCGGGAATGGCCAGTGTTTGGCTCACAATTTGAGTTAGGGCTTGGCTGAATGGGGCGTAGCCTTGGTGGCTGTCGTTGCCGAAAATGCTGATCTGCAAGAGTGCGGCAGGCTGTTTCGCCCCCCGTAAATACAGGCTTTGTCCGCCTTCCAAGCCCAAGAGCAAATAGTCCGCCGACTGCCCGATCAGCCCCATTGCCTGCCCGATTTGAGCTTGCAGGGCGTTTTCCTGCTCTGCCGAAAGGGGCTGGTTGGTTTTTAAAAGAATAAAGGCCATTAGTCGCTCCATTTTTTCACGAGTGTCAGTAAACGATCCGCCAATTCCTGCTCTTTTTTCTGGTAGGTATGGCCGGTCTGCTCAATAAAAATCAGCTCATTTTCGACCGCACTTGGGAAGTGGCTATTGATGGTTCGCAGAAAACCGCTCGGATCGCCGTAGGTAAAGCGATCCAGCGTGCCGATCAGCAAGGCACCCGAATGGCGGATTTGCTCGATCTGTGAATAATCGCCGTCGTCTTCCACGTGCACATTATTGAGCAGGGGCGAATAGAGCCATTGATAAGCCGTGTCCGCCAGGGCGGGCAACCAGCCAAAGAGTTCAAAGGGCAGCAGGGTTTGCCCCTTGCCCTGCTCGACCAAGGCACGAATATAGGCACGCTCTTGCTCGGTGACGCTGTTGGTCAGGTGGGTAACATTGGCCGGGCTGAGCAGGATAAATTTATCCACACGGTAGTCTTGGGTTTGGCTTAAGTAATAAATCACCTTGTTCGCCCCCAAAGAATGCCCCGCCAGAATGATTTTGCGGTAGCCCCGACTTTCCGCAAAATCAATGTAAGCGGTTAAATCTTCGATGGTTTTTGCAAAATCTTCGTTAAAGGAACCGATGATTTCAGGCTTGCCCGTCAAGCGATTGGTGTCTTGGAACTTGCCAAAGGCGTTACGAGTTTGGGCGTAGATAAAATCAATCCCGTTTTGGCTCAAGGTCTCACCGATGTTGTAGTAAAAAGGGTTGGAATAAAAATTGCCGTGAATGCCGGTGATGGCAATCACCACCGTGTCTGTTTGTTTTTGACTGGAAAATAAGGCCCCGTGTAGGACAGAACCGCTTTGGGTGGAAAGGTGTAGTTCTTGCATAAAATCGCTCCGTAACTTGTTTTGATAGAGCGTATTTTAGGGGGAGGATTGTTGTTGAAAAAGAAATGAAAAATTAAAGGACTTTTGATGATTTGGGAAAAATTAGTCTTGTTTTATAAATAAAACCTTTTAATGAATTAGAAAAAGCTTCAACTATACTTGAAACTTTTTTAATTTAAGCGTAAAGTTTCCAGTATAAAAATGGAGTTCTTATGAAAAAAGACCTAATTTGCCGCAAACGCTATCTAGATCGTGTTCGTCCCTTTATCAATAAGTCCCTAATCAAAGTCTTTACAGGGCAGAGACGGGTGGGCAAGAGCTACCTGCTTTTTCAGATTATGCAGGAAATCCGTACTCAAAATGAGCAAGCCCCAATTATTTACATCAACAAGGAAGATTTGGCCTTTGCCCACCTAAAAACCGCCCAAGAGTTGGCGGATTTTGTGTTGGAACAGAAACAATCTGGGCAGAAAAATTATGTCTTTATTGATGAAATTCAAGAGATTAGTGAGTTTGAAGTCGCCTTGCGTTCCCTGCTGTTGGACGATGAATTGGATCTCTACTGCACCGGCAGCAACGCCCATCTGCTTTCCCGTGACATTGCAGGCGTGCTCAGCGGTCGGGCGGTTGAAATCAAGGTGCATTCACTCTCTTATGTTGAATTTTTAGAATTTATGCAGCTAGACGACAGCGACAAGGCAATGGCAACTTTCCTAAAATACGGTGGTCTGCCTTATTTGAAGGACTTGCCCTTGCAAGATCATATCGTCTTTGAATACCTGCGGAATATCTATTCCACCATCGCCGTGCGTGATATTGCCAATCGCTACGCCATACGCAATGTGGCTTTTCTGGAACAGCTCACTCAGTTTTTAGCAGATAACATTGGCAACCTTTTTTCTGCTAAAAAAATCAGCGATTTTCTTAAATCTCAACGGATTTCAACGAGCGCCACGCAGGTACAAAACTATGCCGAATATTTGGCTAACGCCTTTTTAATCCACAAGGTGCCAAGGTACGATATTGAAGGCAAACGGATTTTTGAAATCGGCGAAAAATACTATTTTGAAGATCTGGGCTTGCGTAATGCTCTAATTGGCTATCGGGTGCAAGATCGGGGAAAACTGCTGGAAAACTGCATTTTCAACCATCTGCAAATTGCGGGGTTCGATGTCAAAATCGGTGGGCTTGCCAATCAAGAAATTGATTTTGTAGCAGAGAAAAACGGCGAACGGATTTATGTCCAAGCCGCACTCACCATCAATGAAGAAAAAACCTTAGAACGAGAATTTGGCAACCTGCTGAAAATTGCCGACAACTATCCCAAATATGTGGTAACGATGGATCAGTTTGATGGGAATAGCTTTGAAGGGGTCAAGTGTTTGAGTTTGAGAGAGTTTTTGTTGGGGTTGGAGAAAGAATAAATGGCAAAACTCAGAGATCAGCAGCATATATTAGAAATTACTCCTACAGGGCATTATTATGTTACTGATGGTAGTGACACCAATGAATTTTATTATGTTATATCTATTTATAAAGAAGGACAAAAACAAGCCTACCCATTAGGAGAAAAAGGAGAATTGCTCACGGAATTTGATGTTGAAACAATGGACTTTATGATATCTAAAACCTGTTTTGACGCAATTCAAGAGCATAAAGAAGATTTAGCTGATGATCTTTTTAATGGCGGATTTGCTTTATCATTTATACCAACCAATAATATATGGAAAGTCAAGTTGGAGCTATGGTCTCGTTATTCAGGTCAAAATGAAGAAGTTATTCTAGAATTGAATGTTAGCGAAGATGATTTATTTGATTTTGGGCGAAATCTAAGGGCAGAAGAATCGAGTGCAATGGCAGAGCCAAGGAAAGTAATTCCGTTTTAAGATTGTAAGCGGTGTAAATTTCACAAAATTTTACACCGCTTGTTTCGTTTAAAGTGCGGTTAAAAATGCTCCGATTTATACCTTACCCCCATCTGCTTTGACGGCGGATAGAAATCGTGCCCCATTCTGGTGCCCTGTAACATTGCCGGCGTGTAGCGGTAGAAATCCGCCTTGTCCCAGTCGAAGGTGGTTTGGATTTCATCTTCACGACCGTTTTCAATCAGCTCCACCAGATTCGGGTTGAGCATAATGCTCTTGCCGATGGAAACGCTTTCCACCCAGCCGGTTTGATAGGCCTTGAGCATATCGTCAGCGGTGTAAAGGTTGCCCGAACCGAAAAACGGCAGGCGGCCGGCAATGCGGTCGTGCACCACCTGCATACGGGTTAAATTCGGATCTGCCCCACGGCGGACTTTTTTGTAGAAGTCCCACAGGGAAATGTGCAGGTATTGCAAAGGTTTCTCGACCAAGGCGTCCACCAGTGCCAGGGTTTCCTTCATCGTAATGCCCTGTTCGCCTGGTTCTTCAGGCGAGAAACGGTAGCCGATGATGAAGTCAGGGCGGTTGTGTTTCTTCCGCATTTCATCGATGGCATCGACAATGGCCAGCGGGAACCGCATCCGTTTTTCCAAACTGCCGCCCCAGTAATCGGTGCGTAGGTTGGTGCTGGCGGAGAAGAATTGCTGGATCTGTCAGCCGTTGGCTCCGTGGATTTCCACCCCGTCAAAGCCTGCCTGCAAGACCAATTCCGCCGCTCTGGCATAGCTTGCCACCATTTCCCAGACTTCCTGCTCGGTCATGGTGCGGAAGTTGCCGTAGTAGTCGCCTGTGGCTGCCAGCAATTCTGCCCCTTGGGTCATGCTCGGGTCGGCGCGCAAACCGCTGTGGGCAATCTGCACCACCGCTTTCGCCCCTTGGGCGTGGGCGAGTTCGGCGTATTCACGCAGGGTCGGCAGGTGGCGTTCGTCAAAAGCGTTAGGGCTTTCAAAGCCGATACCGCTGGGGTGAACATTGGTAAAGGGCATAATGTAGAGCCCGAAACCTTCAAAGCGGTTGCGCCAAAAGCGGCGGCCGGCGTCGGTCATTTCACCGTCTGAGCCTGAGTCATAAATGGTGAGTGGGGCGACGGTGAGACGGTTTTTAATTTCTACGCCATTGTTAAGGGTGTAGGGTTCAAATAGGGGGGCATATTTTGGGTTCATGATTTACTCCAGTGTTTGTTTGATGGAGCCTATTTTAGGGGGGATTATTGCTAGAAAAAGCAAGAGAAAAACAAAAGACTTTTGCTAATTTAGGAAAAATTAATCATAAAGCCATATAATTTTTTGCAAAAAATCGTACAGATCCGACCGCTTGTAGGCCAATTTGGCGTACAATGCTTTTATTTAGGGAGCAAACCATGACCGCACTTGAAAAACTGATTGATATTTTAACCCTTTCTCCACTATCTCAAAATCGCTTTGAGGGAAAACACATTGACCTGGGCCTGCCCAATGTTTTTGGCGGGCAGATCATTGGCCAATCCTTGGCGGCAGCCATGCAATGCGTGCCTGCTGAGCGGGTGGTGCATTCCTGCCATATCTATTTTTTGCAGGCTGGCAAACTGGATGCGCCTTTGGAATACGAGGTGGAGGTTCTGCGGGAGGGTAAGAGTTTTACCACAGTGGAGGTTAAGGCCGAGCAATTCCAGCAAACCGTTAGCAAAATGTTGCTCTCCTTCCATGTGGATGAAGGCGGGCTAGAACATCAAGCATCCATGCCTGATGTGGCCGAGCCTGAGGACTTCGCCTCTGAAAATGAGCTTATTCAAGCCCTAGCCAAGTTCCTGCCGCCAGTGCTCCAGGAAAAATTCTTGGCCGAACGCCCTTTTGACATTCGGGTCAAACACGTCAATAACCCACTTCAGGGCCAAAAATTACCGCCTGAACAATTTGTTTGGTTTAAGGCCCAGGGCCAGGCACCTGCCAATTTACGCCTGCAACAATGTTTGCTGGCCTATTTCACGGATTTCCACAGCCTTATCACCGCCCTCCACCCACACGAAAAGGGCTTTATGCAGCAGGGGGTAAAAATTGCCACCCTCGATCACGCTATTTGGTTCCACCGTGAATTTAGTTTGAATGATTGGCTGCTGTCTGCCCTTGAGAGCAATAACGCCCGCAATGCTAAGGGCCTGACCCGTGGGCAGATTTTCGACAAAAATGGCCGCTTAATTGCGACCATTCAACAGGAAGGGGTAATTAGGGTTTAAGATAGCGCCAGCGTCCTCGCTGGTGCTGATAAGTCCTTGATAAATAAAGCACAAGCGAGGACGCTTGCGCCATCAATGAGGCCTTAAAAGGCCTCTATTCTAAATTCCCACAAAAACGATAACCCTCACCATGAATCGTGATGATGATTTCAGGCGTATTTGGGTGATCTTCAAAATGCTTGCGGATACGTCGGATGGTTACATCCACGGTTCTGTCGTGGGGTTTTAGTTCACGGCCGGTCATTTTAAAGAGCAGCTCTTCCCGGGTTTGGATCTTGCTTGGATTGTCGCAGAAGTGCTGCAAGAGGCGGAATTCGCTGCGGGGCAGTTTAATGCCCTCCCCTTCTGGGTTAATCAACATACGGCTATTGACATCTAGGGTCCAGCCGTTAAAGCGGTAGCAATCCACGCTGGCTTCCTCGCTCACAGCCTTTTCTTTTTCTAGCATAGTGCGCTGCAGGAGGTTGCGGGCGCGGATGGTCAATTCCCGTGGGTTAAAGGGCTTGGTAATGTAGTCATCAGCCCCAATTTCCAGGCCCAAGATCTTATCCACCTCATTATCCCGCCCTGTTAAGAAAATCAGGGCAATATCCCGCTCTTCCCGCAATTCCCGGGCCAGCATCAGGCCGTTTTTGCCTGGCAGGTTGATATCCATGATGATTAAATGGACGGTTTGTTTTTGGAGAACATCGTGCATTTCAGCGCCATTGACGGCTTCAAACACGTCATAGCCTTCGGCCTCAAAAATGCTCTTTAAGGTACTGCGGGTCACCGCTTCATCTTCAACAATAAGAATTTGTGGGTTCTGCATTGTGTGTCGCCTTTATACGAAAATTGAATTTGTTACAAAATTGTAAGTATTTTACTGACTATTTGCCCCTTCCTGCCACTTTAATTTGTGTTTTTATTACGTTTAATCAAATTTCTTCACATCTTTTGGCTTGATTGATGATTTTTTATCTACAAAATGTACACGAATTAAACCAAAAAGCCAACAGTAAAGCCATCATTTTTACATCTTGCTTATAAATAGCCATGCCGCTAGAATATGAGAATAATTCTTAAATCTATTAGAGGTATCTATGTCACTTATCCGTAGCCTGCTGGCCAGCCTGGCCCTCTTGCCCGCTCTCGCCCTTGCCCAAGAACGCATTATTTCCATCGGCGGCGACGTATCGGAAATTATCTATGCCCTCAAGGCTGAAAAAGACCTAGTCGGGCGGGACTCCACTACCCTCTTGCCAAAGGCCAAGCACCTACCTGATGTGGGTTATATGCGCCAGCTCAATGTAGAAGGGATTTTGTCCCTTAAACCCACTAAGGTGATTAGCTCGGTGGTGGCCCAGCCTTCGGTGGTGCTTGAACAGGTCAAAGCCACAGGGGTTATGGTTGAGATGATCCCAACAGGCCATACACCTGAAGCAGCCGTGGCCAAAATCACACAAGTCGGCCAGGCTCTTAACCAGCCTCAAGCCGCCCAAGCCCTGGCTGATGATTTCCAAAAACGCCTTGCCCAAGTGCCTAACTCCCTGCTTAAGACCAAGGTGCTCTTTATGATGAGCCGAGCAGCCAATAACGTGATGGTGGCTGGTCAAAACACGGTGGCTGATGAAATTATCCGCCAGGTGGGGGCAACCAATGCCGTGCAAGGCATGGTGCGTTACAGCCCCATTTCCCAGGAGGGTATAATCCAGGCCAATCCTGATCTGATTATCGTAACCAGCGAAAGCCTCAAAACCCTGGGTTCTATCGACAAACTCTGGGAGGTTGCTGGCCTTTCCCACACCAAGGCAGGCAAGAACAAGGCCTATGTGGTGGTGGACGATGTGGCCTTTATGACCTTCGGCCTGGGCATTCCTGAAGAAATGCTCAAGATCCGCCAGGCGGCTGAGCGTGCTGCCCCCTAACAAGCGGTAGATTTTCGTGGAAATCTTGCAAAAACGCCGCTGGGGGCTGATTGCCCTCAGCCTTGTCTTGGTGATCTGCGCTCTGGTTATGTCTAACATTGGGGCGCTGTCCCTGACCTGGACGGAACTAGCCAGCCTACCCTTTGACAACCCTGCCTGGCAGATCTGGCTGAATATCCGCCTGCCCCGCATTGTGCTGGCCATCACCGTTGGCATGGCCTTGGCCGTGTCGGGCACCCTCTTCCAAGGCCTCTTTCACAACCCCATGGCTGACCCTTCGCTGATTGGCGTAAACAGCGGGGCGGCCCTGGCCGTGGCCGTTGGCATTCTCCTGCCCAACCTCATTCCTAGCCAATTTGCCCTCTATAGTTCCATGTTAGCCGCCTTTATCGGCAGCACCCTGGTAGCCAGCTTTATCTACCTCCTCAGCCACCAATCCCAGGCCTCTATGAACAAGCTCCTCCTGGCCGGTATTGCCATTAACGTGATTTGCGGGGCAGCCATTGGGATTTTGAGCTATGTGAGCAGTGACCAACAGCTCCGCCAGTTCAGCCTCTGGACCATGGGCGGGCTGGGCCAGGTGCAATGGCAGGCCGTAATTGTGGCCAGCCTCATCATTGTGCCAGCCATCTTGTATAGCTTCCGCCTGGCTCAAGCCCTGAACCTATTGCAACTGGGCGATGAAGAGGCTCATTATTTGGGGGTGAGGGTTTTACGATTGAAACAAACCACCCTCTTGCTGGGAGCCTTGCTGGTGGGCGTGTCAGTGTCGGTCAGCGGGGCCATTGGCTTTATTGGCTTAGTCATTCCGCACTTGGTTCGCTTTAAGTTTGGGGCCGATCATCGGGGCGTTTTGCCAGCCTCTGCCCTCTGTGGGGCCATTTTGCTGCTCTGTGCCGACACCCTGGCCCGCACCCTCTTTGCCCCGCTGGAAGTGCCGGTTGGGATCTTAATCAGTCTGATTGGCGCTCCTTACTTCCTCTGGCTGGTCATTCGCTTTAAGGAGGCCCGATGATTTGCAAAAATTCCGCCCCAACCGACCGCTTGCTAGCAGCTCAAAACCTCTCGTTTAGCCTGGGCCACCAGCCCCTCTTGCAAGACATCAACCTTGAACTGGCAGAGGGCAAACTGACCGTGCTGATCGGCCCCAACGGAGTCGGCAAGTCCACCCTCATGCGGCTGCTTTCGGGCTATCTGGCTCCACAAGCGGGCCAGGTTTTATGGAAAGAAAGCCCGCTTGCCAGCCTGTCCAACAAGGAATTGGCTCTGAAGCGGGCCGTTATGCAGCAGCAGAGCCGGCTTAATTTCCCCTATTCGGTGGAAGAAGTGATCTTGATGGGGGCCTATCATCGCCCAGCCAAAGAAGTGGAAACACATTTAGAGGCCGTGATTGAAGCCGCCCAATGCCAGCCCCTGCGACATAAGACCTACCGCCAACTCTCAGGTGGGGAACAACAGCGGGTGCAACTGGCCCGTGCCTTGCTGCAACTGTGGAATGAGGATATGCAGAGCAAGCTACTCTTTTTGGATGAACCCACCTCCGCCTTCGATCTCTACCACCAACAGCACTGCCTACGCCTGATTAGCCAGCTCTGCCAGCAAAAGGGCTTGACGGCCTGTTGTGTCTTGCACGATCTGAACTTGGCCTCGCTCTATGCCGATCAGGTTATTCTGCTGGCTGAGGGCAAGATTCAAGCCCAGGGGCAGCCTCAAGAGGTCTTTACCCAGGCCTGTATTTGTCGCTGGTATCAAGCCGATATTGAGGTTATTGCCCATCAACAGACACAATGCCCGCAGGTGCAGTTTTTGAAGTAGGAAAGCTAGAGCCAGTTTTCTAAACGTAGGCCCTCAACCCGCTCAAACTCCCTAAGATTATTGCTGACCAGCACTAGCCCCTCGCTGCGAGCATGGGCAGCAATGTGCAAATCATTCTCGCCAATAATCTTACCTTGGCTGGCCAAGTCTGCCTTAATATTGCCAAAATGGGCTGAAGCCTTGGCCCCATAAGGCAGGATTTCAAGGCGGGAAAGAAAATCCTCAATAACAGCCAAATTCCGTTCAGGAAATTGGCTTTTTTCTGCCCCATAATAAAGCTCCGATACCGTAATAGCACTCACGCACATACGGCTAGCGTGACGGTTAAAGGCTTCTACTATTTCGAGAGGGCGGCGTTTGATAACATAAATCACAATGTTGGTATCTAACATATACTTAAGCATAGCCACCCCTAAAAATCTTCACGTTCAGGCTGAAAACTAACCTCTCTTTCAACCATAAAATCCTCGCTTGCGCCTTGTCCTGCCAAGAAAAAGCTGTCCCAGGTCTGATTAATGGGACTTAGAATCCGTTCCTGGCCCACCACTCTCACGGCTACTTTTTTCACATCATCATTAAAACGCACATCCACAGGCAATCGGACAGCTTGGGTGCGGTTGGTAATAAATACAGAGGCTTCAATCATCTTATGCTCCTTTTACTAATATTTTAGCCAGTATATCTCTTATGTATCTAGCTTGCTAGACCAAAGCAAAATATTTTCCTGAATGCAGTCTGAACAAACGGCCAAAGCGAATTATCTCTGGATAATAAAATAAACCAGCCTTAAGGTTTCCTTAATCTTTCCTTGGTTTAATAGGCCCATCTTTAAACCAAGGAGCCAATATGAAAACCCTATCTCGTCTACTTGCCCTCGTGGCCACAACCATCTTTTCCGCTCTCAGCCTAGGCCTGATCTTTTGTTTCACGGCCTTTTCCTTGCTGGCCACAGGCTTACTTCTTCTCTGGCGTAAGTTTTTCCCTGCCCAAGAACAACAAGCTGTATTTGAGGTGAAGCCAAACAGGGTTTGGTATGATACCTAACAGTGCACTTGAGTGAAAACGAAAACACTTAATCATATTTCCAACAAAATAAACCTTGTTATGGTGTGGCCTTATCCACACCATTTTTTGCAAAAAAACCTCTCTTCCCCACCGCTTGCCTCAAACAAAAGCAAACGTTTGCCTTTCATTTAACAAAATTGAAGTCAGGTTTTCTTGTGATCTGCTTCACAGTTTTAGATAAATTTACTGGTCGGATTTCAAATTTTCGCTATGATGGCAGGGCTTAATGTTCGTAAATGAACATTGCTTACTACACATTCACAGGAGAATCTTATGTTTGGTCCATTTAAACCTGCTCCGCATATTGCAGAGCTGCCGGCCGACAAGGTTGATGCCCGCTATAAATTCCTGCGTTGGCAGGTCTTTGCTGGGATCTTCTTTGGTTATGCGGCCTATTATTTCGTGCGTGCCAACTTCGACTTGGCTCAAAAGGGCTTGATTGAAGCGGGGCTTTATAATAAAGCTGAACTGGGTATCATCGGTACAGGGGCGGGCTTGGCCTACGGCCTGTCTAAATTCGTGATGGCCGGGATGTCAGACCGTTCTAACCCGAAAGTCTTCCTTCCATTTGGTCTTTTGCTGTCTGGTTTATGTATGACCATGATGGGCCTCATGCCTTGGGCAACCTCGGGCATTGCGGTGATGTTTATCATGATCTTCTTGAACGGCTGGTTCCAGGGTATGGGTTGGCCGCCGTGTGGCCGTACCATGGTGCATTGGTGGTCAAAATCTGAACGTGGCTCCATCGTATCGGTTTGGAACACGGCCCACAACCTAGGGGGAATGGTGCCAGGTGCCATGGTGCTTTTGGCCAGCGCCCTTTATTTCAGCACCCACGGGGTTGAAGCCACCGCCAAAGATGTTTGGCAACAAGCCCTCTACTTCCCAGGTATCGCTGCCATGGTGGCCGCCATTCCAATCTATTTATTGATGAAGGACACCCCGCAATCTTGCGGCCTGCCACCAATCGAAAAATGGCGTAACGACTACCCAGAAGACTACAACGAAAAAACCTACGAGCACGACCTCAGCACCAAGGAAATCTTTGTCACCTATGTGCTTAAAAACAAGCTCTTATGGTACATCGCCATTGCCAACGTTTTCGTTTACCTCATTCGCTATGGCGTGCTGAAATGGTCGCCAGTTTACTTGGGTGAAGTCAAACACTTCAACATCAAGGGCACAGCCTGGGCCTATACCATTTATGAATTGGCCGCCATTCCAGGTACGCTGCTTTGCGGTTGGGTGTCTGACAAGGTCTTCAAGGGTAAACGTGGCTTAACGGGCTTTATCTTTATGATTTTAACCACTGCGGCAGTGGTCGCCCTCTGGCTCAACCCGGCCACGCCTGAAAACGAAATCGCCCAATATGCCGGCCATGCCTGGTATGAGAACCCATATCAGCTTATGGATTTCATCCTCATGACCACCATCGGCTTCTTGATTTATGGCCCAGTGATGCTTATCGGCCTCCACGCCCTTGAACTGGCCCCGAAAAAGGCAGCCGGTACATCGGCAGGCTTTACTGGCCTCTTTGGCTACCTAGGCGGTACTGTGTCAGCCTCTGCGGTTGTGGGCTGGGCAGCCGAATACTACGGCTGGGACGGCGGTTTCTATGTGATGATCGC